>DATGJM010000192.1:0-12270 GCA_035295205.1 Solirubrobacteraceae bacterium
CTCGGAGCCCATCTCGTAGAGGACCTTGTTGACCAGGGCCACGCAGTCGTTCTCGCGGATGCCGGCGCGCATCGTGCGGTAGAGCTCCTCGTAGGCGGCGTCGACCATCCCGCAGGCCATGTTCAGCAGGGTGATCTCGTCGCGGGTCTTGATCACGCGGGCCTGCTGCATGAGCTGCTGGCCGTCGGCGATCTGGATGCCTTCTCGCTGGAGCGCGAAGAGGACGGGCGGCTCGATGGCGTCCACGCCCACGGGCTCGTCTTTCAGGCCGCGCTGCTCGAGCTCGACGGCGATCTTGCGGGCGACGTCCTCGGCCCGACCCGACTCCGGGGACATCGCGCCTCTGAGGGTGGAGATCCCGGCCCGGGAGCGGCCGTCACCCAGCCAGGGGTTGTAGAGCTGGTGGTGGCGGGCGGCCGAGCCGAAGTCCCACATGATCGGCTCGTCTTTCCTGGGCAGCAGGCAGAAGCGGTTCAGCTTGTCCTGGGCCCAGGTGCCGATATGGGTCGCGGTGATGTAGCGGATGTTCGTCATGTCGAAGCACAGCAGCGAGCCCAGCTCGGACCCATCGAGCAGGGATCTGATGCGCTGCAGGCGCTCCTCGCGCAGCCGGTCGTAACGGACCCGCTCCTCCCAGTCGACGCCCATCGTGCCGTAGCTGTGCAATCCCATGGCCAGCCTCCGCAAACGTTTGCAGCCTCGGAGGATACGCTCGCCGCGCCAGGCGCGGCAACCGTGGCGGTCATCGCCGGGTGGTGGTCGTCGCCGAATGGTGGTCATCGCCGGGTGACTGTGGCGGTCCTCGCCGGATGCGTGCGGGGTCCCCGTCCGGTGAATTCCGTTCACGCGAGTAGAGCTCGTGCAGATGGAAAAGCTTCGCGCGACAGTGCCGCTTGACCCCTCGGACCGCGTTCGGCTACCCTCCTGCAAACGATTGCAGGAGAGGGGTGAGGAATGAGCGGCGACCAGGCTCCGCGTCTCGGCTGGATCGGGGTTGGCCGCATGGGCCGCATGCTCGCGACCCGGCTGCTTCAGGCCGGGTGCGACCTTGCCGTCTACAACCGCACGCGTGCCAAGGCCGAGCCGCTGGCCGAGCTCGGGGCCCGGATCGTGGAGTCGCCGGTCGAGCTGGGCGACCGAGATGTCGTGTTCACGATGGTCGCGGGCTCCGAGGACGTGCGCGAGGTGATCCACGGTGATCATGGCCTGCTCACCGGCGACAGCCGGCCCGAGCTGATCATCGACTCCACGACGATCTCCCCGTCCGTCGCGGCGGAGATCCGGACCGAGGTGGAGAGCCGCGGCGTGGCGATGCTGGCCGCCCCGGTCAGCGGCAACCCGAAGGTCGCGCGCGCCGGCCAGCTGACGATCGTCGCCTCGGGCCCGGCGCCGGCCTGGGAGCAGGCACGCCCGCTGCTCGAGCTGCTGGCGCGGAGCGTGACCTACGTCGGCGAGGGCGAGGGCGCGCGCCTCGTGAAGGTCTGCCACAACCTGATGCTGGGGATCGTCGCCCAGTGCATGGCCGAGACCGCCGTGCTGGCCGAGAAGGGCGGGATCAGCCGCGCCGACTATCTGAACTTCCTGAACGACAGCGTGATGGGGTCGACCTTCACTCGGTACAAGAGCCCGGCCTACGTGAACCTCGACTTCACGCCCACGTTCACGCCCGCGCTGCTGTTGAAGGACTTCCACCTGGGCATGGATGCCGCCCGCGAGCTCGCCGTCCCGATGCCATTGGCCGCCGCCACCGAGCAGGTGGTCCAGGAGCTCGAGGCACGCCACGGAAACGGCGTGGACTTCGCCGCGCTGCTCGCGCTGACCGCCGCCGGAGCGGGGCTCGAGCTCGAGCCCGAGGACGTCGAGGTCGACGACGGGCTCACGCCGACGGCGCCGCGCGAGCTGGCGAGGTAGCCCTAGGCCAGCATCAGGGCCAGCGGGCGCTCGAGATAGCCCGCGACGCTGCCGAGGAACCGAGCGCCGTCGGCGCCGTAGAGGATGCGGTGATCGCAGGCGAGGGTCAGGATCACGGTCTGGCGGGGGACGACCGCCCCGGTCGCGTCGACCACGGGGCGCGGAGCCACCGAGCCGACCGCGAGGATCGCCGACTGCGGCGGGTTGATGATCGCCGAGAAGCTGTCGACCGCGTACATGCCGAGGTTCGAGACCGTGAACGTGGCCCCGTCGAGCTCGGCCGGAGTGATCGTGCCCTCGCGAGCGCGTGCCGCCAGCGAGCGCGACTCGGCTGCGATCTGGCCGAGCGACTTCGTATCCGCGTCGAAGATCGTCGGCACGAGCAGGGCGTCCTCGGCGGCCACGGCGATGCCGACGCTGATCCGCGGCTGGTGCTCGAAGCTCTCATCGACATAGCGTGAATTGACGCGCGGGAAGTCGCGCAGCGCGAGCGCCACGGCCTTGACGATGAAGTCGTTGAAGGTCGGAGTCGGTTCCGAGAGGGCGCGGAGGCCGGCGCGGAGATTCACGCATTCGGTCATGTCGACGAGCCGGCGCAGCTCGATGTCCGGGACCTCGCGTCGCGCCTGGGACATGCGCCGTGCGATCGTGCGCTGCACCGTTGTGAGCTCCTCGACTCCGTCGGTGGCGGCGCCGCGATCCTGGCCGGCCAGCGCGCGCTCGACGTCGGCGCGGATGACCCGCCCCTGAGGGCCGGAGCCGGGAAGGCCGGCCAGCTCGAGGCCCCACCGGGCGGCGATGCGGCGGGCGAGGGGGGAGGCCTTGGCCCTGGCGGTGCCGGAGCCGGCTCCGGTGTCGGGCGCGGGCGCCGTCGCGGGGGGCGGGGCGGACGGCTGCGCGGCGGGCGGGGCGGGCGGCTGCGCAGCGGGCGACGCGGACGGTGCTCCGGCGGGCGAACGAGAAGGGGCGGCCGAGGGCGCTCCGGTCGGTCCCGCACCCGGCGCGGCGAGGACGGCGATCGGCGCTCCGACCGCGACCGTCGCGCCCTCGTCTGCCACCAGCTCGACCACGGTCCCAGCCTGATCCGCCTCGTGGGTCACCGTGGCCTTGTCGGTCTCCACCTCGACCACCGGCTGGCCCGGCTGGACCTCGTCCCCGGGGCCGACAAGCCACTTCAGGATCGTGCCCTCGGTCATCGAGTCCGACAGCCGCGGCATCGTCAGATCGAGCCGGTGCGAAGTCACTTCGGGGCTGGACAAGGGAGCTCCGTGGGTCGGCGGAAAGACACCGGCATAGGCGACTGCAAACGTTTGCGATACTATCGCACGGCTCGTCCAAGCTAGGGGGCGCGCCGCCCGCGGTCCGGGCACGCGCCCCCGAAATCTTTCGAAGTGGGGGAGCAGGTACCACGGTGGCCGAAGTTCAGACAGCCCAGGACAGCAAGGCCGGGGGGCGGCAGGCGCTCTACCTCGACGGGTATTCGCGCATGCTGCTGATCCGGCTCTTCGAGACGGCCATGCACCGGCTGTTCCTGGCCGGCGAGATCCATGGCACGACGCATCTGACCGCGGGGCAGGAGGCGGTCGCGGTCGGCGTCTGCATGGCGCTGCGTCCCGGGGACTACGCAGCCGGCACCTATCGGGGCCACGGCCACGCGCTGGCCAAGGGCACGCCCCCCGAGCCGCTGGCCGCCGAGATGCTGGGCCGATCGAGCGGCGTCTGCGGCGGACGGGCGGGCTCGATGAACGTGATCGACCTCGAGCACGGTCTCGTCGGCTGCTACGGCATCGTCGGCGGATCGATCGCGGCCGCGCTCGGGGCGGCACTCTCGGCCAAGCGCAGCAACCGCGTGGCCGTGGCCTTCTTTGGCGATGGCGCGGTCAATCAGGCTTACTTCCACGAGTGCCTGAACATGGCCGCTGTGTTCTCGCTTCCCGCCGTTTTCGTCTGCGAGAACAACTTCTACGGGGAGTTCACCCCGATGGCGGCCGTGACCGCCGGCGCCGACATCGCCGCCCGGGCCCGGGCCTACGACATGCCGGCCTGCGTCGTCGACGGCAACGACCTCTGGGCCGTGCACGCCGCGGCCGAGCAGGCGGTGCAGCGCGCTCGCTCCGGTATCGGCCCCACGCTGCTCGAATGCCAGACCTATCGCCACTACGGCCACTCAAAGAGCGACCCCGCCACCTACCGGCCGCGCGAGGAGGTCGAGCGCTGGCTCGCCCGGGACCCGCTGAAGCTGGCTCGAGCCCGGCTGCTCGACGAGGGCGTCGAGGAGGCGAAGCTGTCCGCCGTGGAGGAGGAGACGCGGACGCTGCTCGATCACGCGATCGAGAACGCCCAGGCCGCTCCCTACCCGGATCCCGCTCAGGACGCGCCGACCGAGTTCAGCCCGTGAGCGAGCTCGAGTTCCGGACCGCGATCCGCGAGGCGCTGGCCGAGGAGATCGAGCGCGATCCCGCCGTCGTGTTCTTCGGCGAGGACGTGGCGGCGCCCGGCGGCGTCTTCGCCGTCACGCCGGGGCTGCGCGAGCGCTTCGGCCCCGAGCGGGTGTTCGACACGCCGATCTCCGAGCTCGCCCTGATCGGAGCGGCCTACGGCGCGGCGGTCACGGGGCTGCGGCCCGTGGTCGAGATCATGTTCGGCGACTTCATGGGGCTGGTCATGGACGGGCTCGTCAACCAGGCTGCGAAGTTCTGGTACCTCTCGAACGAGCAGGGCAGCGTCCCGCTGGTGGTGCGCTCGGCCGTCGGCGGCGGCGGGCGCTTCGGGGCGATCCACTCGCAGACGCACGGCACCTGGTATCAGGGCGTCCCGGGACTGAAGATCGCCTTCCCGTCCTCGCCGGCCGAGGCCAAGGGCCTGCTGAAGGCGGCGATCCGTGACCCCAACCCCGTCCTCTTCCTCGAACACAAGCGGCTGTACTCGGTCAAGGGGCCGGAGCCCGACCAAGAGGTTCTGCCGCTCGGCCGCGCGAACGTCGCGCGCTCGGGCAGCGACCTGACGATCGCCTCCATCGGAAAGGGTGTGCCCGACGCGCTGGCCGCCGCCGAGACGCTGGCCGGCGACGGCATCTCGGCCGAGGTGGTCGACCTGCGCACACTGCGGCCGCTCGACCTCGACACTGTCCTCGAGTCCGTCTCGCGCACGAACCGCCTGCTGGCGGTCGAGGAGGGGCCGCGTACCGGCGGGTGGGCGACCGGTCTGCTCGGGGCGGTCGCCGAGCTGGCACTGCACGACCTCGACGATGCATGGATCCTGGCGACCGCCGAGACGCCGATCCCGTACAGCCCGACGCTCGAGGACGCCTACATCCCGGACACCGACGCGATCCTCGCGAGCGTGCGCTCGCGCGCCGGCGTCGGCGTCAGCTGAACCGCGCCAACGCCACAGCGCCCCCGCGCCCGCCCGGCCCCTCATCCCGAAGCGATGCTGCGGGAAATCCCCCTGGAAATCCACCGGCTACGGCGTAGGGTTAGTAAACGTGGACGGCAAGCTCGAGGTCGTGATCGCTGGCGGCGGAGTGGCCGGATTGGAAGCCGCCTTCGCGCTCCGGGAGCTTGCCGGCGATCGGGTCGCGGTCACCGTGCTGGCACCTGAGGGCGAGTTCGTCTACCGGCCGATGTCGATCCGCGAGCCATTCCGCCAGGTGCCGCCCCAGCGGTACGCGTTGCCCACGGTTGTGGGCGATGCCGGTGCCGAGCTCATCCAGGACTCCTTCCGGTGGCTGGACGCGCCGAACCGCGTGCTCCACACGAGCGGCGGCCTGACGCTCGGATACGACGCGCTCGTGCTGGCGCTCGGCGCCCGCACGAGGCCGCACTACAAGCATGCGCTGACGCTCGACGACCGCCGGATGGTCGAGCAGCTGGCGGGTCTGCTGCAGGACATCGATCGAGGCATCGTGCGCAGCGTTGCTGCACTGATCCCGGCGCGCGGGATCTGGCCGTTGCCGCTGTACGAGCTCACGCTGCTGATCGCCCGGCACGCCCGCCAGCATCTGGCCTCCGTGCAGCTCACGCTCGTGACCCCGGAAGATGCGCCCCTGGCGATCTTCGGCGGCGAGGTCAGCGAGGCCGTGTCTGAGCTCCTCGAGCGTTCCGGCATCGAGGTCTTGACCTCCGCCAGTGCCGAGGTGCCGATCCCCGGCGTGGTCAGCGTCCGTCCCGCGGGGAGCATGCTCGAGGTCGACCGGGTGATCGCGCTACCCGAGCTCTACGGGCCCTCCACCCCCGGCGTGCCGAAGAGCGCCCGAGGGGGCTTCATCTCCGTCGACCCGTTCTGCCGTGTCCGCGGCCTGCAGGGCGTCTACGCGGCCGGCGACGCGACCGACTTTCCGGTGAAGTTCGGCGGGGTGGCGGCGAGCCAGGCCGATACGGCGGCGGCTTCGATCGCGGCAGCGGCCGGCGCCACCGTCGACGCTCGCCCGTTCCAGCCCGTGATCCACGGCGTGCTCGTGGGCGGGGATAAGCCGCTGTACCTGAGCGCTCATCTGCTGGGCAGTCATGGCGCACGGTCGCAGGCCAGCCCGGCTCCGACGTGGCGGCTGCCGACGAAGATCGCGGCGCGGTATCTCGCCCCCTATCTGGACGCCCGCGACCGGGCGGCACTGCGCTAGCAGGGAAGCCGCGGGCCCGGGCTTTCGGCGGCCCTCACCCCGAACGCGAAGGCCTGGCTGTCGGCGCTCTGCCCGCCCGCCGGCGGTGCGATCCCGTACCACTGCTCGCCGTTGGAGGGGTCGCTCTCCTGGCTCACCCAGGTGTACGCGGCGACCGCGGCCACTCCGCAGTCGAGATGCCCGAGGTCCGAGAGCGTCGTGGCCAGATAGCCTGGGCGCAGGGCCGCCGGCAGGTAGTCCAGCCAGCCTCGGGGCCGGGTCGTCCAGCCGATCTCGGTGACGTACAACGGCACCTCGCCCAGGCCGAGCGCCACCATCGCCGCGCGGATGCTCCGGATCCGGTCGATCACGAGCGACGGAGTGTGGCCATAGGGATGGATCGAGACGCCGTCGATGTGCTGCGCGAGGCCGGGGTCGGCGCTCAGCAGGGAGCCCAGGAAGCCCCTGGCGCCACCTGAGGTCAGGCCTCCGATCAGAACCCGCACCGACGGCGCGACCGCGGCGATCGCCGCTCGCGCCTGCCCGTACATCGCCGCGTAGCCGGCCGGGTCGGGCGCAGGCCGCCAGAAGGTCGAGTTGTCGGGCTCATTCCAGATCTCGATCAGCTGAACCGGGTCGGGTGGGATCGCTGGGTGCGTCGTCCAGAACGCTCCGCCCCGGCCGTAGCGCGCAGCGAACGCGGCCGCGTAGGCGGCGTATTCGGATACGTTGCGTGGAGGCGAGTGATCGACGCCCGCCAGCGACTGAGCCCACGGCGCCGAGTAGTCGATCACCGGCAGCCATCGCAAGCCGTGGGTGGCCAGCGCGGTAGCGATGCGATCGTTGAACGTCCAGTCGTAGCGGTGTCGGCCGGCGACCGGAGCCGAGGGCTCGGTCGCCTCCCAGAGCGCATCGGTGCGGGCGAGCGTGGCGCCGTCGGCGCGAAGCTCGGAAAGGCCGGCGTCCCGTTCGGCCGCCGTGAACTCTGGGTCCTCGAGCAGGAGGTTGACGTTGGCGCCGAACTGCAGCCCGGCGGGCGGGGCCTGGGCCGGGGGTCCCGGCGCGGGCGGTGGGGCCTGGGGCGACGGCAGCGTCGTGCGACTCGCGCGTCCGCCACCGCCGCCGGTGGTCAGCACGAGCACGAGACCCGCGGCGAGGAGCGCGAGCGCACCAGCGAGCGTCCAGGCGCGGCGTGTCGCGGCTTACCCCTCGGGCTCGGGGGGGAGCGTGTGCCACGGCTTCGCGCTCGCGAGCCACGCGGCAGCAGTGGCGAGCAGCACCACACACAGGGTCCAGCCGAGCGCCGTCGTGCCGAGGCCGACGTACTTCAGGCCCGAGGCCAGGATCACGAAGGCGATCGCCGGGCGCACATAGCGGTCGGGCACCGTCGAGGACAGCAGCGACCCGACCAGCACGGCGGGCATGCTGCCGATGATCAGCGATGCGGTCACCCCGAACTGAACGTGCCCGAACAGCAGCGCGCCGAGCGCCGCGGCCAGGGTCAGGGGCACGGCCTGGGTGAGGTCCGTGCCCACGAGCTGCTTGGCGCCGATCGTCGGGTAGGCGAACAGCAGCAGGACGATCATCAGCGACCCGGAGCCCACCGAGGTGATGCCGACGATCAGCCCGCCGACGACGCCGATCGCCAGCGTGACCAGGGGCCGCGGCTCGAGCTCGCGGATCTGCGCGGTGCGGGCGTGTCCCCCGCGGCGGTCGAGCAGGAAGCGCAGGGCCATCGCGCCCGCGCCGACGAGCAGCGCGGCGCCGAGCGCTCGCTCGATGTTCGCCTGGGCGCCCTTGGAATGGCCCAGCAGCTTCAGCACGTAGGCCCCGGCGAACGCCGCCGGCACGGATCCGAGCACCATCCAGCGCACCAGGGCCCGGTTCACGGTTCCCGCGCGCAGGTGCACCGCGGCGCCGAGCGGGCGCATCAGCACGGCCGCGACCAGGTCGCTCGAGATCGCCGCCGCGGGCTTCACCCCGAAGAGCAGGATCAGCATCGGCGTCATCAGCGCGCCGCCCCCGGCGCCGGTCATCCCGACCAGGAGACCGACGATCGCGCTCCCCAGCACGATGAACGGATCAATGTGCACAGCGTGTGAAAGCCTGCCAGGTCACGCCGTCATCGACGGCTGCGAGCACATAGGATTTCGCGCCGATGCGGATCGGCGTCCTCACCGGCGGTGGCGATTGCCCGGGACTGAACGCGGTCATCCGCGCGATCGTGCGCAAGGGCCTTGATACCTACGAGGATGAGCTCTTCGGCTTTCGCGACGGCTGGCGGGGCGTGATCGAGAACAACTGCGAGGAGCTCACGTACGAGTCGATCCGCGGCATCCTCCCCCGCGGAGGCACGATCCTGCGCAGCTCGCGCACGAACCCGTTCAAGCGCGAGGACGGGCTCGAGCGCGTGCGCGCCACATATGCCGATCAGCAGCTCGACGCGGTGATCGCGATCGGCGGCGAGGACACGCTCGGTGTGGCCAGCCGCCTGCACGCCGAGGGGCTACCGGTCGTCGGCGTGCCCAAGACGATCGACAACGATCTCGGCGCGACCGACGTCACGTTCGGCTTCGATACGGCGCTGCACATCGCCACGGAGGCGATCGACCGGCTTCACACGACGGCCGAGAGCCACAACCGGATCCTGGTCGTCGAGGTGATGGGCCGCCACGCCGGGTGGATCGCTCTGCACTCGGGGATCGCGGGAGGGGCGGACGTGATCCTCATCCCCGAGGTGCCCTTCGACATCGATGAGGTGTGCGAGCGCATCCGCCGGCGGCATGCGCGCGGGCGCTACTTCTCGATCGTCGTGGCCTCCGAGGGCGCGGTGCCCAGGGACGGGACGATGACCGAGGAGTCCGGCGAGCTCGACGAGTTCGGGCATCCGCGCCTGGTCAAGCGCGGGATCGGGCAGTTCCTCGAGCACGAGATCGAAAGCCGCACCGGGTTCGAGACGCGCGCGACCGTGCTCGGCCACGTCCAGCGCGGCGGCACGCCGACGGCGTTCGACCGCGTGCTGGCCACGCGCTTCGGGCTCAAGGCGATCGACGCGGTCCACGACGGCGCCCTCGGGATGATGGCCTCGCTGCGCGGCACGGCGATCACGCTCGTCCCACTGGCAGATGCGGTGGCCCAGCTGCACACAGTTCCCGTCGCTGAATACGCCAGCTACGGCGTGCTGTTCGGATGACGCTGCTGGGTATGCTGACCGTAGTGGCCCTGTCCGTCAGCCCCGCACAAGCTCTTTGACCGCGACCGACACCGCCACCGCGCTGGACAGGCTGTGCGTGGACACGATCCGCACGCTGTCCATGGATGCGGTGCAGAAGGCCAACTCCGGCCATCCCGGCACGCCGATGGCACTGGCTCCGCTGGCCTACGTCCTGTACACGCGGGTGATGCGCCACAACCCGCGGAACCCCGACTGGATCAACCGCGACCGCTTCATCCTCTCGGCCGGGCATGCCTCGATGCTCCTCTACGCGTCGCTGTACCTCAGCGGGTACCCCATGACGCTCGAGGACATCGAGAACTTCCGCCAGGTCGGCTCGCCGACCGCCGGCCATCCGGAGCGCAAGTACTCGCCTGGAATCGAGGCAACCACGGGGCCGCTGGGCCAGGGGATCTCGATGTCCGTCGGCCTGGCGCTGGCAGAGCGCATGCTCGCCGCCCGCTTCAACACCGACGGGCACGAGATCGTCGACCACTACACGTTCACGATCGCCTCCGACGGCGACATGCAGGAGGGCGTCGCCTCCGAGGCGTGCTCGCTGGCGGGTCACTGGGGCCTTGGGCGGCTGATCGCCTACTACGACGACAACAAGATCCAGCTCGCAAGCCCGGTCTCGACCGTCATGAGCGAGGATGTCGCAGCACGTTACGAGGCCTACGGCTGGCACGTCGAGAACATCGGCGAGGACCTCTCGCTCGAGCGGCTGGAGCGGGCCACTCGCGCCGCCATGGAGGTTGAGGACCGCCCGTCGCTCATCATCATGCGCTCGCACATCGGCTACGGCGCTCCGAACAAGCAGGACACCTCGGCCGCGCACGGCTCCCCGCTGGGCGAGGACGAGGTGCGGGCGGCCAAGGAGTTCTACGGCTGGGATCCGGACAGGCATTTCTACGTTCCGGATGAGGCGCTTCGCCACTTCCGCCGCACCTGCGATCGCGGCGCCGAGCTCGAGGCGGAGTGGCAGCGGCGGTTCGATTTGTATCGCTCAGAGCACCCGGAGCAAGCCAAGCTGCTCGAGATGATCGACCGGGCGCAAATGCCCGACGGCTGGGACGCCGACGTGCCGAGGTTCAGCCCCGACGAGAAGCCTGTGGCCACGCGCAAGGCCTCCGAGAAGGCGATCCAGTGGGCGGCCAAGGCGGTGCCGCACCTGATCGGCGGCTCGGCCGACCTCGCCAGCTCGACGAACACCGACATCGAGGACGGCGGCGATGTCCAGCGCGGGTCCTATGGCGGGCGCAACCTTCGCTTCGGCGTGCGCGAGCACGGCATGGGCGCGATCACCAACGGCCTGGCTCTCCACGGCTTCCGCTCCTTCGGCGCCACGTTCCTCACGTTCTCGGACTACATGCGCGGGGCAGTGCGCCTCTCGGCGCTGATGAAGCTGCCGGTGATCTGGGTGTGGACGCATGACTCCATCGGCCTGGGGGAGGACGGTCCCACCCACCAGCCGATCGAGCAGGTGGCGGCCCTGCGGGCGATGCCGCGGCTGAACGTCGTGCGCCCGGCCGACGCCAACGAGACGGCGCTCGGCTGGCGCTTCGCCCTACGTAGCGACGACGCCCCCACCGCGTTCGCGCTCTCGCGCCAGAACCTGCCAATCCTCGACCCGGCCTCGATCCCCGACGACGCGATCGAGCGTGGCGCCTATGTGCTGCGCGACGCGCCCGGCGATGACCCGGAGCTGATCCTGATCGGGACGGGGTCGGAGGTGTCCCTGTGCCTCGAAGCGGCGGACCTGCTCGAGGGCGTTCGCGTGCGAGTGGTGAGCATGCCCTGCATGGACACGTTCGCGCACGCCGACGAGGCCTACCGCGAGTCGGTGCTGCCGCGCGCCTGCCGGGCTCGGATCGCGGTGGAGGCGGCGAGCCCGATGGGCTGGGATCGCTGGATCGGGGAGGACGGCCGGTTCGTCGGGATGGAGACGTTCGGCGAATCGGGGCCGGCCAACGAGGTCTACGAGCACTTCGGGATCACCGCCGAGCGGGTCGCGAAGCTGGCACGGGAGATGATCGAGCGATGAGCACCACTGAGCGCGTCAACGAGAACCTGGCTCAGCTGACCGCGGCCGGAGTCAGCGTGTGGCTGGATCAGATCCGCCGATCGTTGATCGAGGGCGGCGAGCTTCACCGCATGGTCGAGGAGGAGTCGCTGCGCGGGGTCACGTCGAACCCGTCGATCTTCGAGAAGGCGATCCTCGGCTCCAACGACTATGACGATGAGCTCGAGGCGATGGCGCGTGAGGAACTCTCAGCACAGGAGATCTACGACCGGATCGCCGTGCGCGACGTCCAGCTGGCCGCCGATGTGCTGCGTCCGGTGTGGGAGGGATCGGGTCACCAGGACGGCTTCGTATCGCTCGAGGTGGCGGCCGACCTCGCCCATGACAGCAAGCGCACGATCGCCGCGGCCCGGGAGTACTGGAAGGACGTCAGCCGCCCAAACGTGATGATCAAGATCCCCGGCACACCCGAGGGTGAGCAGGCGATCGAACAGGCCATCTACGAGGGCATCAACGTCAATGTCA
>DATGJM010000193.1:0-8283 GCA_035295205.1 Solirubrobacteraceae bacterium
GCGCGGGCACGCTCGGTGATGCGGCGGCGCCCGCGCAAGCCCGTGGTCCGCGGTTCAGCGACCGCGCTCACAGCAGGGCCCCCGAGGACAGCGACAGCTTGATCTCGCTACGAAGCGTCGAGACCACCCCCTGCGGGTTGATGCTCGAGGTCGGCGAGAGCGCCTTCTGGATCGCCAGTGTGACGTCGGCGTAGGCCGGCGTCTGGGGCCGGATGCCGTAGGTCTGCAGCTGCTGCTTGATCAGCGAGGCGAACGGATAGAGCTTCACGAACGCGGGCTGGGAGTAGATGCTCGCGGCCACCGGCGCCAGGCCGCCCTTGATCGCGTCACGCTCCTGGTTCTGGATCTGGGTCAGGCACTTCGCGGCCTGGAAGGCGAGGTCGGCATGCTTCGAGTACGCCGAGATGCCGAGGTTGTAGCCGCCGATCGAGACGTGCGGCGGGAGCCCGGGCACAACCTCCGGGAACAGCGCGTAGCCCATGTTCTTGGCCACAGCCGGGTTCGCGGCCTTGGCCGACTGCCAGACGAACGGATAGTTGATCTCGAAGGCCGCCTTGCCGGAGTCGAAGGCCACGTCGGACGGGCCCTCCTGGGCGACGTTGAGCGACGGGTCGGCGGCAGGCGAGGTGGCCATCCTGTGCATGATCGAAGCTGCCACCTCCGCCGAATGGCCGATCACGACCTTGTTATTGGCGGTGATGATCTGGCCGCCGGCCGAGTCGACCATCGAGTTGAACCAGACCGTCAGCCCCTCGTACTGGGCGCCCTGCTCCTCGATGTAGTGCGGCTTGCCCTGCTTGGCCAGGCTGACCGCGTCGTTGATCATCTGATCCCAGGTCTTAGGCGCAGACGGAACCAGGTCCTTGCGATACCAGAGCAGCTCCGTGTTCGAGTTGATCGGAACCGCCCACAGCCGGCCCTGGTAGGACGCCGTCTGCACCGGCCCGGCCAGATCCTGGCTGCGGATCTGAGACGCCAGGCCCGCCGGGACCGGCCGGATCCACTTCGCGTCGGCGAACTCGGCCGTCCAGTCGACGTCCATCGCCAGGATGTCGATCGAGGAGTCGTTGGCGGCCAGACGGCGTACGAGCGCGACCCGTTGCCCGTCGGACTGGGTGGAGAGGAAGCTGATCTTGATCGTGTAGGCCCCGCCTGAGGCCTTGCTGCAGTTGGCCGCCGCGGTGGCGAACGATCCGGACGGCTCGGGGAAGACGTACCAGTTCAGCGCCACCGGCCCCTTTCCGGACGAGCCGCAGCCCGCCAGGACCAACGCGCCAAGAACTGCAAGTGCCGTCCTCCGTAGGCCCAAACTTCCCCTTCCGGTTCGCTGTCAGCGTTCGTACCCGCGCCCCGAGAGCCCGTAAACCGAAAATTCACGCGGCCGGCAGCCGGCCGGCGAAAAGCCTCATCAAAGGCTCCGATTACTCGCGTCGGCGGCTCCGTCGGGGAGCGCTCAGGCGAGGTTCGCCCGGCGCGGGTATGCGACCGACGGGTCGGTGAGCACGTTGACCAGTGCCGGCCCTCCCGCGCTGAACGCGCGCTCCAGAGCCGGACGCAGCTCGTCGGGAGACCGCACGAGCTCGCCATGGCACCCGAGCGCCTCCGCCACCTGGTCATAGCGGGTCTCGGGGCGCAGTTCGGCCGCGACCGAGTAGCCGTAGAGGAACTCCATCGGGTGCTTCTCGAGTGCCCAGATCCCGTTGTTAGCGACGATCCCGACCACGGCCACGCCGTGACGGGCGAGCGTGTCGAACTCCATCCCGGCGAAGCCGAAGGCGCCGTCGCCCAGCAGCAGCACGACCTGGCGGTCGGGGTGGGCGAGCTTCGCCGCCAGCGCCTGGCCAGGCCCCGCGCCCAGGCAGCCGAACGGACCCGGGTCGAGCCAGCACCCGGGCGTGTAGGAGTCGACCACGCGCCCGGCGTAGGAGACGAAGTCGCCGCCGTCGCCGATCACGATCGCGTCCCGGTCGAGCATCGCCGCCAGCTCGCCGTACACCCGCATCGGGTGAAGCGGCGCGCGGGGGTCGGACAGCTCGTCGTACTCGGCGGCGCGCTTTGACGTTTCGGTCGCGCGCAACGAGCTCACCCACCGTTCGCGGTCGAGGCTCGAAGCCCGGGCGCCGGCTCGAAGCGAGTCCAGCGTGGCCGGCAGCGCCCCGTACAGCTCTGCCGCCACCGCCCGTGGATGTTCACGCACCGGCTCGGCGACCTCGACGATCACGATCTCGGCGTCGTCGGCGAACGCCGCCCCGAAGCCGAGCCGGAAGTCGAGCGG
The DNA here is from genome assembly GCA_035295205.1 of Solirubrobacteraceae bacterium. Classification (GTDB taxonomy): domain Bacteria; phylum Actinomycetota; class Thermoleophilia; order Solirubrobacterales; family Solirubrobacteraceae; genus Palsa-465. Next base: position 2,276 of record DATGJM010000193.1, read on the forward strand.
CACCCCGATCACGAGCGCCACGTCAGCGCCCTTCAACGCCTCGCCGCGCGCTCGTGAGAACGCGAGCGGATGATCCGCGGCCACGCAGCCGCGGGCAAGGCCGTTCATGAACACGGGCACGTGCAGCTCCTCGGCCAGCGCCCGCAGGGCGTCCTCCCCGTGCCCCCAGTACAGGCCTGACCCGGCCATGATCACCGGGCGCTCGGCGTCGGCCAGCAGCGCCACCGCGCGGTCGAGTCCGGGCCCTGAGGCGCCCGGACCACGCCAGGGCTCGGGAAGCGCCGGCGGCTCGGACTCGTCCGCGGCCTCGCCGAAGACGACGTCGAGCGGGAAGTCCAGGAACACCGGGCCCGAGGGCGACGTCAGTGCCGCGGTGAGCGCCTCGTCCACCAGTTCAGGAATCTCGGCCGTGGTTTCGGCGGTGGCCGCGAGCTTGACGAGCGGACGAACGAACGGCACGTGGTCGAGTTCCTGCAGCGAGCCCTGGCCCCAGCGGAATCTCGGTGCTCGCCCGCCGAGCACGAGCACAGGCGAGTGATTCTGGGCGGCGGAGGCGATCGCGCTCATCCCGTTGGTGACGCCGGGCCCGGCGGTCAGCGCGCACACGCCGGGTGTGCGCGTGATCTTCGCCCAGCCCTCGGCCGCGAATCCCGCCGTCTGCTCGTGGCGTACGTCAACGATCTCGATCCCCTCGGCGCGACAGCCGTCGTAGATCGAGAACAGATGCCCGCCCGAGAGCGTGAACAGCCTGCTCACGCCGTGGGCGCGCAGCCGCCGCGCGACTAGGTGCCCGCCGTGGACCGTCTCGGTTTCAGTCGTATGTGAAGCCAATTTCGCGAGACGCTAACACCCGCCTTAGGGCAGGCGCGTACGATCCCCGGCTGTCCCCCACCAAGGAGGTTCAGCGATGCAGGGCAACGACCCGCGCGCCTCGGACCAGGCGCGGTTTCATGCCATCTGCGCTGGTCTGGACGAATGGGAGCCGCTTCCCGAGCCGGATGCGGTCCCGCTGATCGGCGAGGAGGAGGACGTCGAGGAAGAGCAGCAGGCTGCGCTGGATCAGCAGATCCTGGCCGGCCTTGTGATGCCTGTCTGATCTAGGCCCGGGGGCGGAATCCCTACGCGCCGCTTAGCGCGGCGTCGAGCGCGCCGGCCCGAACGAGGGCGGCAGCCTCCGCCAGCGCCTGCTGGCCTGAGCGCCAGTGGGTGCCCAGGCGGAGCGCCGGAAGCTCCCGCACGCCGCGGCGGCCCAGCCCTTCGGCTGTCGCCTCCAACTCCACATCCCAGCTGCTGTCAGTCGTCGCGGCCAGGAGGTCACCGGGGGCCAGGCCGGCCGCGGCGGCGGCGTCGGCCAGGATCTCTTCGTCCTCCAGATCAAAGCCCCCACAGAATGCGAGGCGGCTCGCAGCCAGCGCGAACTGGCCGGAGCGCCCGAACGACGCGGCGTAGGCGGCGGCGCGCATCGCGCTCGGAAACGGCTCGGGCCAGGTGTCGGGCCAGACCAGCGGCAGCCTCAGCGCCATCGCCTGATACTCGGCGGCGAGCAGCGCTCGTGCGCCCGGGGACGGCGCACCCGGCAGCGGCGCCACCGGCACCCAGGCAACGGCGCCCAGCGTGCGCTCCACCCGCTCGGCGGTCAGGTACGAGAACGGGCAGGCCAGGTCGAAGAAGAAGGCGATGCGGCCCCCGAAGCTCCGGCGCGAGCGGTCGGCGCGGTGTGCGGCAAGATCGATGAGCTCTCCCACACCCACTAGAACGACCCCTCGGACGAAAACTGTCGCCAACTTGTCGATGCTCTGACCCTCGGGTGAGTTACACTCCAAATTGGTAGGACCGTCCAACCACAGGGGAAGCGCGCCATCTCTCACGTTCCCGCGCCAAAGCGTCATCCCTACGACCAGTGGTCGCCGGACGCCCGTGCGCTCGACCTGGTCGGAGACAAGTGGACGCTGCTGATCGTCCGTGATCTCGCCAGCGGTCCCCGGCGCTTCGTCGAGCTCCAGCGCGTGCTGCCGGGGATCTCCACCGAGCAGCTGCGTTCGCGGCTCAACCGCATGGTGGCCGATGGGATGCTCACGCGTAAGCGCTACCGAGAGGTGCCGCCGCGGGTGGACTACGAGCTGACCGAGCGCGCCCGCGAGCTGATGCCGGTCCTCGGGGCTCTGGCCCGCTGGGGCTATGACTGGGCGTGGAGCGAGCCTCGACCCGGAGAGGCCATCGACGTGGCCGCGATCTTCCGCCTCGCGCCGGGGATGCTCGAGCCGTCGGGTCCGGAGCACACGGTCGAGCTGGTCCTCAGCGACCGCGACGTCGCGTACGCGATCACGGTCTCGCCGGAGCGGGTGGACGTCGCCGAGCGCCGGGCCCCGAACGCCGACGCCCACGTGAGCGGCCCGAGCGCCGCCTGGGTGGCTGCCCTATCGCCCGCGCAGGATCGCGGCGGCCTCGAGCTCCGCGGCGACGGGACGCTCGCCAGCCGGGTGCTTGACGGCTTGGCCGCGGATGGCCAGGGCTCGGCCAACCACTCGCACGACGTCGCCGTCGCTTAGCTGCTCCGCGCTCAGTGGGAGCTGTACGAGGCCGGCATCAGCTGGGCGAAGTGCGTGTTCTCGCCGAGCAGCTTGCCGAGCGGGGGCGCGATCCAGCACGCCTCGTTTGACCCGCTCGCCGCGCGCGGCCCGCCGCCGGGGCAATCCCAGGCCGGGAGCGTGAAGCTGCCCGGGAACTTGCCGCCGGCCGAGAAGGCCAGCGTATTGGCGAGCCACAGCGGCGGCGGGTAGGTGTTGCCGCGGTTGTTGGCGTCGCGGGTGGTCATGTACTGACTCGTCTCCGGGCCGCTCGGCGCGAACTGACGCAGGTAGTGCCCGCACGGCTGGCCGCCACACGTGAGCCCGTTCCCGCCATACACGGTCGACTTCGCCGCGATGCCCGTCGCACCGTTGGAGATGAAGTCCGAGATCAGCTGCTGATGCAGCGAGAGCCAGTCCAGGATCGGGTTCAGCTGCTCGAGGAACGGCCCCAAGGCACCGAGCAGCGGACCCGCGCCGTTGATCACCTGCGTCGTCGCCGGCAACCCCGTCTTTGACACCTGGATCAACGGGCCGAGGTTCGTGAACAGATTGCGCAGATACGGCGAGAGCTGCCGCACCGCCTTGAGCGTCGGCGCCAGATCACGCGCCACCGGAACCAGCTGCTTCAGAAGCGGATCCGTGTTCAGCGCGAACGTCTTGGCCTTCGCGAACGTCGACTTGCTCTCGTCCAGGAACGTCGGGAACACATGCAGGATGTCCTCGATCGCTCGACTGTTGGCGGCGGTCGTGGAGAACACCGACTCCCCGCTCGTGATCAGACCCCGCAGTGCGGCCTGATTGCTGGACAGAGCCGAGAACACCGTCCCGCCATCACGCACCAGATTCGTCACCGACGCGTGCTCGATATCCAGCACCTGCAGGATCGCGCTCGCATCCGCCGCGAACGTCGGCAGGTTCCCCAGCACGTAGGACAGATTCTGATCGTTGCCGACGATCGCCTTCGCCAGCTCGTCCTGCCACACCTGGAAGGAACGCCGCGTCGTGGGATCGAACGAGTTGAAGATCTGATCCAGCTGCACCGCAGGCTGCACGTTCGCCCGCGCTAGGAGACCCCCATCCGGAATCGGCTTGGCGTTCGCCGACCCCGGCGTGATCTGCACGTACGTCTCCCCCAGAATCGTCTTCTCACGGAGGATCGCCTTGGCATCCTGGCGAATCGGCGCGAACTGCTTGTCGATCTCGATCGTTGCGACCGTCCGATTGCCCTGCGGATCGAGCGACTTCGAGACCACATGACCCACTGAGACGCCGGCAATCCGCACGTCCGCCTGGGTCGCAAGCTCCTGCGCATTCGGGAACGCGACGCGGATCTGGTAGCCCTGCGGATTGAACGGGATCGTCCCCCCGAACGACAGCCACAGGAACAGCAACAGCCCGACGCACGACAGCGCGAACAGCACCATCGTCAGCACCTTCCCGATGGATGGTGTGCGGGTCTCCATCTAGCCCGCCTTCGCCTTCGTGCTCGTGTCGCGGGCGAGCTTGGGGAGCGGGAGCGGTGGCAGCCCGCCCGTGCTGCCGCTGTTCGTGCCCAGGCCGGAGGCCTGGCACGCCGTGTGCGACGGGCCGAGGTTCAGGATCGACGTCGCGATCGTGGTCAGGAAGCTCCCGAGCTGCGGCGGCGGGTTGAAGAACATGCTCAGCTGCTGGCAGCTGAACTGCAGGAACAGCGGCCGGAAGTCACCGTTGGCGTCCTGCACCGAGAACAGCGTACGGGCGTTGTGGTCCAGCCACGCCAGCCACCACAGATACCCGTGCTGGCCGCCGCCCGGGTAGTAGCCGAGCATGTTGAACAGGTGGTTGAGCACCTGGAAGGTGCCGCTGAGGTTCGGTGTGGCGCTGGCCAGGTCCTCGGACACCGGCAGCAGGCTCTGGACCAGCGGGCGGGATGCGACCACGAACGGACGAATCTGCTGCTGGAGGATCGGCGCGCTCGGCTTGGCCAGCTGGGTGATCGCCTGGTTTGCCGCGGGGATCGCCTTCACGGCCGGCAGCAGGTTCACGGCCGCCGGTCCCAGCACGTGGGCGAACGTCGTCACCTTGGCCAGCGTGGCGGTGGTCTGGGCCAGCGTGCTCGGAAGGTCGGCGACCGCGCGGCTGACGTTGCGATCCTCGGAGGCGAAGGCGCGGAACACCTTGGCGCTGGCCGCCACGAGCTGTGTGATCTGGATCTGCTTCTGGGCCAGCGCGCCGTTCAGCACGTTCAGCGAGTGGATCAGCTGGCGCAGGTTCGCGCCGCGCTGCGCGATCGCCTTGTTCAGGCGGGCGAGGTCGCGGTGGGTCGGCTCGAAGCGCGCGAACACCTGGGCCAGCTGGCTGCCCCCGTTGTTCTTGAGCCCCTGCCCGGCGCCATTGACCAGCAGGTCGAGGTACGCGCGCGTGTCGGCATCCAGCGAGGAGAGGATCTCGTCCGCCTCGATGGTCGGCATCGTGTTCGACAGCGGGATCGTGTACCCGCTCGGGGCGACGGGCGACGGCCCCGCGCCCGGCTGGAGCTCGACGAACATGTCCTCGAGGCCGGTGCGCGGGCGCAGCAGCGCGGTGGCGTTCTCGTGGATCATCTTGCGGTACTTGCTGTCGATCTTCAGCTGGACGATCGCGACGCCGTCCTTCAGCTGAACCCCGCCGATCTCGCCCACCTGGACGCCCGAGATGTTCACCGTCTGGCCCTGCCCGGGGGTGACGGCCTTGGCGGTCGTGAACGCCGCATTCAGCGTGTACTGGCTGGAGGAGAGGAACGGGAGGCGCAGCCGCTCGTTGGTGAGGATGTAGCCCGCCACGGCCAGCGAGAGCACGAGCAGCGCCACGATCGCCGCGAAGTCGCCGATGTGGTTCTTGATCGCGCGCCTCATGGCGTGTTTCCGATCTGGCCGCTGGTCGGGGCCGACAGGTCCGTGATCGCCTGCTGGGTCTCGCACGGCACCGTCTCCATCAACGGCGGGCGCTTGCCACCGGGCGGCAGCGTCGGCTGGGCCGCGGCGAGCGGCTGCACCGATGGGCCGGCGAACCCGTTGGCCAGGGAGTAGACGAGGGTGCCGCCCGCGCTCAGGCCGACGCGGATGTAGGGGCCGTTCGAATCGAAGTTGCGCGACTCGCCGGCCAGGCCGGGCAGGTAGTCGACGCCCTCGACGTAGACCTTGCGGGCCGGGAAGCCGTTCGAGGAGTTGAAGTGCGAGTCGGGCACCGTGAGCTGCGTCCACGGGTAGATCTCGTTGGCCACGCAGCTCGAGGCCGGCCGGACCTGATCGCGCAGGAACGGGATCGAAGCGACGGTCAGCTGCGCGAGCGCGGGGACCGTGCGGCTCAGGTCCTTGGCCAGTCCCTGCAGCTCGGAGGGCTGGACGAGCAGCCGCAGCTGATTGAAGAAGGGCAGGCTCGCGTCCACCATCGGGCCGGTCGACTTGACCGCGGGGATGA
>DATGJM010000194.1:0-32694 GCA_035295205.1 Solirubrobacteraceae bacterium
CGTAGTCCACCCCGCTCGGCTTGATCGCCACGACTCCACGATCCCGATCGATCGCGCTCACGTTCCCCCACGTCAGCGTGACCAGCCCGTGCGACTTCAGTGCCAGGTTGGCCGCCAGAACCTCGTGACGCAGCGACGACATCACAGCTCCATGCAGTCCAATCCGAGTTGCTCGGCCAGCCGCCGCCAGCGCACGGCGTGCTCGCCGAGGTTCATGACGAAGTGGTGGGGAGCCCCGAGCTCCAGCCATTCGTCCATGAACGCCTCCATGCCCACCCGGGGGCGGAAATGGAAGTAGTGCATCTCGACCTTAGGCAGCTCGGGCGTGTCCAGGACCTCGCCGCGGCCGATCACCAGGCGATAGCGCTCCCCCTCGAGCGGGACCAGCGCCGCCGTCGTGGCCGGGCCGGGCTCGGCGGAGAACACGGGGGTGGGCGGGTTGTCCAGCCGCCCGATCCCGAGCTCGCGGTCGATCAGGCGGATCGGGCGGTCGCGGCGGGCGATTCTCCAGTTGCCCTCCCCCATGTGGCTGATCAGCAGCGAGTCGAGCTCCCAGTCCATCGCGTACATCTCGCTGAAGTGCGCGTCGCCGACCAGCGTCTGGGCGGCGCACATCAGCGTGGCGGTGTTCGTGTCCCCCTCGGCGGCGAACCCGTAGCCGTCGGCCATCAGGTCCGAGGCCGCCAGCAGCGGCAGCTGGCGAAAGCGCCCATCACCGCCGATCGAGTCGAAGTGGAACGAGAACCCGGCGTAGCCGCCCTCCTCCAGCATCGCCCGGATCGCCAGCTCCATCCGCGCGGCGTAGGCGTGGCGCTCCGACGGCAGCCCACCGTCGACTTCGAACAGCTCGCGGTGCCGTGCCAGCACGGCCGCGACGTCGGGCTCGCTCGCCGCCTCGATCCGCCGGTACAGGCCGCCCAGGTCCTCGCTCACGACCATCGGCCCGAACCGGCGCATCATCGCCGGGGCGTCGTAGAGAACGTCACCCATCCCGTTCATCGGGTAGCCGAGCAGCGCGATCCGCGTGCGCCGAAGCCCGCTCACGGTCTGGGCGGCCCGCGCCCAGTCCTCGAACGCCGCCCGGAAGCGCTCCGAGCGCCAGTCGCCGGTGAGCACCGAGAACGCCGCCCCGGTGCGCACGAGCGCGTTGGCCTGGTCCTGGGCGCCGTGGATCCCCTGGTTGTAGGTGAGGTCGGCCATGTCCCATTCCGCGGTCACGCTGCGCTCGGGCTGGACGTTGGCCAACAGCAGCGGCACCCGGCAGTCGATCAGCGCTCGCACGGTGCGCATCGCCGGGCCGAAGGTGAGCATCACGATCGCGATCCCGTCCACGTCGCGCGCCTGCAGCTCGCGCATCAGCGCCTCGACGTCCTCGCGGTTGCGGGCGGGGCGCAGGAAGGTGACGTCGGCCACCGGCTCGAGCGTCCGCGCCAGCTCGGCCGCGTAGGCGGCCTGGCGCTCGGTGATGCCCGGGAGCATGTCGTCGTAGAGCTCCTGCATGATCCCCAGCAGCCCGATCTTCGGTTTCTCACGCCCGCCGGTCATGCCCGTCTCCTCTCGTTCCTGATCTGCTTCAGCGTCCGCAAGAGCTCGGCGCGCTCGGATCCGAGCAGGCCGTAGAGCTCCCGGTAGATGCCGTACACCTGCTCGTAGACCGCCTCGGCGTGTGGCTCCGGCTCGTACACGCGGCGGTCGGCCGGCCGCGTGGCCTCGATCGCCGCGTAGATGTCCTCGAAGTAGCCGGCCGCGACACCCCCGAACAGGGCGGCCCCGCGCGCGGGGATCTCATCCGAGTCGGGGACGCGCACCCGCAGGCCGCTGACGTCGGCGAAGGTCTGCATCAGCAGCGGGCTGCGCACGGCGATGCCACCGCAGGCCAGGATCTCCGTGATCGCCAGCCCGTGCTCGGTGAAGTTCTCGACGATGCGGCGGTTGCCGAAGGCGATCGATTCGAGCAGCGCGCGGTAGACCTCGGTGGAGGTGCTGTGCAGCCCGAGCCCGAAGATCGCCCCGCTGAGATCGGCGTCGGCGAGGATCGAGCGGTTGCCGTTCCACCAGTCGAGCGCGACGAGGCCGGTCTGGCCGGGTGCCAGCGACGACGCGGCGCGCTCGAGCTCACCGAGCGTGCGATCGCGTGCAACCTCGCGCGCGAACCAGGCGAGCATGTCGCCGACCGCGACCTGGCCGGCCTCGTAGCCGTAGAGCCCGGGCAGGATCCCATCGCGCACCACGCCCGTGATGCCGGGGATCGGGCGCTCCTCGCCGTGTACGACCATGTCGCAGATCGAGGTTCCGACCACGGTCACGAACACCCCCGGCTCGCGCACGCCGGCCCCGGGCACGGACACGAACGAGTCGACGTTCCCGACCGCGACCGACACGCCGTCTCCCAGGCCCAGGCGCGAGGCCACCTCCGGGCGCAGCCGTCCGGCCGAGGTGCCGAGCGGCACGAACCGCTGCCCGAGCTTCTCGGCCGGCCGCTCGAAGCCCGGGTAGGCGGCGGCGAAGTAGTCGGCCGGCGGCAGCCCGCCATGCTCGGGCAGGTAGAGCGCCTTATAGCCGGCCGTGCACAGCTGGCGGCACTCGCGGCCGGTCAGATGCCAGATGATCCAGTCGGTGGCCTCGAGAAAGGCGCCCGCGGCGTCGTAGACCTCGCGGTCCTCGAGCCAGAGCTCGATCAGCTTGGGGAAGTACCACTCCGAGGAGATCCGCCCGCCGTACCGCGCGAGGAAATCCTCTCCCCGCTCGAGCGCGACCTCGTTCAGCCGGTCGGCGACCGGCTGCGCCGAATGGTGCTTCCAGAGCTTCGGCCACGCGTGCCTGCGGTTGCGCCACCGCTCGAGCGTGCACAGCGGCGCCCCGTCGGCGGCCACCGGCAGCACCGTGCACGAGGTGAAGTCGACGCCGATCCCGACCACCTCGTCAGCGCGGGCCCCCGACCGCGACAGCAGCGCCGGGATGCCGGTCTCCATCACCGTCACCCAGTCGCGGGGATCCTGCAGCGCCCAGTCGGGCGGCAGCTGCTCGCCGGTCGAGGGCAGGGTCCGATCGATCACCGCGCTCGGATACGGGACGACCTCGACGGCGAGCTCATCGCCCGAGTCCAGGTCGAGCAGCAGCGCCCTGCCGGACTCCGTCCCGAAGTCGACGCCGATCGCGTAGGCGCTGCGACCCCGGCGCGGGCCGGGCTCAGGCCCCGGCGTTCTGCACCTCTTCCAGTTGGCGGCGATAGCTCGAGACCATCAGCTCGGTGAGCTCCTCCATCGAGGTCTCATGCACCCGCTGGTCGATCGTGATGCGGCCGCCCTGCATGACATTGATGCGGTCGCAGAGCTCGAAGAGGTGAGCGTAGTTGTGGTCGATCACGATGATCGAGACGCGGCCGCTGGAGGCGAGATCCTTCACGAGGTTGATGATCAGACGCGACTCGCGCGCGCCCATGGCCGAGAGCGGCTCGTCGAGCAGCAGGATCTTCGGCGACGCGCGCACGGCTCGGGCGACGGCGATCGCCTGCCGCTGGCCGCCGGAGAGCTGCTCGGCCTCGGCCTCGATGCTGGGCACGTACACGTGGATGTCGTCGAGGTACTGCCGCGCGAGCTTGCGCATCGCGCCCTTGTCGAGGAAGCGGAGCGGTCCGAGCCTCGTCACCTCGTGGCCCAGGAACAGGTTCTGGTAGACGGACAGCTGGGGGATCAGCGCGAGATCCTGGTAGACGGTCTCGATTCCGTGGGATCGAGCGGCCGCGACCGAGTGGAAGCTGACCCGCTCTCCCCCGAGCACGATGTCTCCCCCGTCCTGCTGATGGAAGCCGCTCAGGATCTTGACGAGCGTGCTCTTTCCGGCTCCGTTGTCGCCGACGAGCCCGAGCACCTCACCCTGGCCCAGGACGAGGTCGATGCCGCGCAGCACCCCGATCGCGCCGAAGCTCTTCGTCACGCTGCGCACCTCGAGCACCGGCGTGCCGGCGGGGACGGGGGGTTCGGGTGGGAGCGGCTCCGCGGCGGCGCTCATCTGACCCTCGAGCGTGCGATCAGGCGGTCGAACTGGACGTTCAGGGCCATGGCGAAGATGATCACCACGCCGACGTAGATGAAGAAGTCATTGGTGCTCACCCCGATCAGCGTCAGCCCGTCCTCGAGAACGCCGATCAGGATCGCGCCGATGAACGCCCCCACGATCGTGCCGCGCCCGCCGGTGAGCGCGGTTCCCCCGATCACGCAGGCGCCGACGGCGTAGAGGATGTAGTCGACGCCGAAGTTGCCCGGGTCCAGCGTCCCGTACTTGACCGAGTCGACGATCCCCACGAGACCGGCGAAGAAGGAGCAGAGCACGAAGGCCCAGACCTTGACGCGCCGGATCGGCACGCCTGCCTCCGCCGCGCCGACGAGGTTCCCGCCGGTGGCGATGATCCGAGTGCCGAAGCGGGTTCGGGTGAGCATCACGGAGAGGAAGATCGTGATCGCGAGCACCCAGAGGATCTCGGCCCACTTCCAGGAGCCCATCAGCTGACTGATGAAGCCCGTCTGCCCGCTCAGCGGGATCGGGCTCCCCTGCTGGTCGTTCGATTCGACGAGCACGAGGCCGTAGAGGATGAAGTTCGTGGCCAGCGTGGTGACGAACGACGGCACGTTCAGCCGCACGGTGATGAGCCCGTTGACGGCACCCACCATGCAGACGACGAGCAGCGCGATCAGGATCGCGACGGCGAGCGGCAGCCCGTCGTTGTGCATCCAGTACATCATCCACGGGCAGAACAGGAACACCTGGCCGACGGACAGGTCGATCTCGGCGAGCACGAGCAGCAGCACCTCTCCGATCGCGATCGCGCCGATCGGTCCCGCATAGCCGGCGGCCGAGCTGAGGCTGAGCGAGTCGGTGAAGTTCGACCCGGCTCTGATCGTGAAGTACAGGAAGACTCCGATCGTGATGACGACCGGAGTCAGCTCCCGCTGGTAGAGGAAGAGACCCAGGATGCGACGTCCCGTCGACAGGTTCGGATTCCGAGGCGACAGGGGGTCCTGCTGCTGTCCCGGCGGACTCGCCTCCGGGACAGCGGCAGACGTAGCAGCGTCGGGTGGCACGCCTTGAAGCCTACGTCGGGATCGAGGACGGCGGCGTCAGGGACTTCTTCGCCGAGGCGGTTCCCTCGAACCTGTTCGTGGCCAGATACGGCGAGACGTTCCCCTTCACGACGATGCCCAGTCCCGTGTCGGTGTTGGTCGGCTTCATCAGCCCGCCCGAAGCGTTGTACAGGAACAGCTGCATGATCGTGTCGAACCCCTGCAGGTAGGCCTGCTGGTCGATCGTGAACGTCAAGTTGCCGGCCTGGATGCCCTGCACGACCGGCAGCCCGACATCCCACCCCGCGCCGCCGACCTTGCCCTGCAGGCCCTGGGCGTGGATGAACTGCGCGAGCGCGTTGCTGTCGCCGCTGTCGACCGTGAACATGAACTTCACGTCTTTGTGGCCGGCGTACCACGAGGCGATCTTGTTGTACTCGGGCGAGCCCTCGGTCGCCGAGGTCCCGACCTCGACGAAGTTGACGCCGGCGGCGGTGAGGACGGGCTTGGCGCCGTCGATCCGCGGCTGGATGTTGCCGGTGCCCGGCGTGGCGATGATCCCGGCGACGAGGTCGCCCGACTTCACTCCGGTGGAGAGGATCTGCTTGCCGACGGCGGCGCCCGCCGTGAGGTTGTTCTGGCCGACGTAGGCCATCCGGTGGTTCGGGGTGCCCGCCGCGACGTCGGCGTTATACGCGATCACCGGGATGCCGGCGCTCAGGGCGGAGTCGACCGGCGAGTTGAACGCCGTGTTGTCGATCAGACAGCACCCGATCCCGCTCGCCTTGGCCGCGATGGCGCTGTTGAACGCCGAGACCATCTGGTTGACGATCGAGTTGGTGGAGCCCGTCCACTGGAACGAGCTGCCGGTCAGCGCGCACGCATCCTGGCATCCGTAGATCGTCGCCGTGAAGAACGAGTTCGTCGTCACGTGGTTGACCATCACGAAGTGATACTTCTGGCCGTTGCCGAAGACGTTCGCAGCGCCTCCGCTTCCGGTCGAGGCTGACGAGCTCGTGGTGCCGCTCTTGCCGCATGCCTCGAGCACGGTCGCCGCGATCGCCGCCGCGCCGCCGGTCAGCGCCGTGCGGCGGGTCATCTGCCGCAGGGTCTTGAACCGGCTGTCGGGGAGCTTTCGCTCATCCCATTCCAGACGCTCGATCGCGTCGCTGGTGAAGCCCTCGTCCGCCATTCGCCTCTCTCCTCCTCTGGTTTCGACCCCAATGGCCGGCTACCGCATTTGACCGATTGTGAACGCTCTCATGGGATGCCGCTCGGGTTCATGCGTGCAATTCCACGTGCGCGCCAGCAGTTCCTACGAATACCTCACCGCGCTCGCTCCGCCCCGATCGGGTGCTGCTCCTCTCCGTCGCGGGGTGAGCGCGTGCTCGGATCGGGCGCGATGTTAGCGATAACACGCGCCGTGTCAATGCATGTTTATGCGGCCCTAACGGACGGCACATCAGCGTGCCGGCGGGGCGGTGCTGGCTCGCACGATCAGCTCGGGGGCCACCGGCGAGGCCCCAGGGAGCACCTCGCCGGACTCGACCATCTCGAGCAGCAGGCGCACGCCGCGGCTGCCCATCTCGTCGAAGTCCTGGCGGATCGTGGTCAGCGGTGGCATGAAATACGGCGACTCCGGGATGTCGTCGAAGCCGACCACGCTGACCTCGTCGGGCACCCGCCGCCCGGCCTCGTGCAGCGCCCGCAGCACGCCCAGCGACATCTGATCGTTGGCCACGAACAGCGCCGTCAGCGCCGGCTCGCGGGCCAGCCGCTGGCCCAGCTCGTAGCCCGAGCGTGCGCTCCAGTCGCCCATCAGCGGCTCGTGGACGGCCGCCCCGGCCTCCTTTAGCGTCGCGCGCCAACCGGCGACCCGCTCGCGCGCCTCCAGGAAGTCATGCGGCCCCGCGAGATGCCAGACGGTCTCGTGACCGAGCTCGAGCAGATGGCCGGTGGCCAGGCGGGCGGCCTCGAACTGGTCCACGCAGACGACGGGCACGCCATCCTGCGGGCCCGCCTCGACTGCGACCACCGGCACCTCGGACGACACGTCCAGCAGCGCGTTCGCGGCCCCGTCGAAAGGCGCGATGACGACGATGCCGTCGACCCCGTGCAGCCGCAGGCGCTCGATCGCGTGGGTGACCGACGCCTCGGTCATCGCTTCCAGGCTGGCCACGATGATGAAGTTGTTTGCGTCGTGCGCGGCACGCTCGATCCCCAGCAGCGTCGAGGCCGGCCCGTAGAGAGTCGTGTCGAAGCTGATCACGCCGAGCATCTTCGAGCGGCCGGTGACCAGGGCGCGGGCGAGCGAGTTCGGCCGGTAGTCGAGCTCGCGCATCGCCGCGATCACGCGCTCGCGTGTCTCGGGGCGGACGTTCGGGCTGCCGTTGATGACGCGCGAGACGGTCTGGTGCGAGACGCCGGCTAGCTGGCCGACATCGGCCATGATGGCCGCACGGCGCCTTCGTTGACCCTCCATCTCACCTCCGCGAAGAATCCGACACGCCCCGCCGGACATGCATGTTAGCGCTAACGAGGTAGGATCGGCCCCTCATTGACTGGCAAGGAGGAGAGATGAAGACGAGCCTCGGCATCTGGGCCTTCGGGCCGATGATCACCCGGTTTGTTCCGGGGGGCTACCAGCCTATCCACGGCTACGACCCCGAGCCAGTGGCCGAGAAGGTGCACCGCGCGGTACAGGGGCTGGGCGAGCTGATCGACGGCTACGAGTTCCACTATCCCGGCGAGCTCTCTCCGGACAACCTCGACGAGGTTCGCTCCGCGCTCGACGGCCACGACGTCTACTGCATCGCCACCGGGCTGCACGTCGATCCGCGCTTCGGCAAGGGGGGCCTCGTCAACCCGGATGCGGCGGTGCGCGAGGAGGCCAGGCGGATCACGCGCGAGGCGGCCGAGTTCGCCGGCTCGCTGGGCGCGCACCTCATCATCTGGCCGGGGATCGAGGGCTACAACTATCCCTTCCAGGCCCCGTACGTCGACTCCTGGCAGTGGATGATCGAGGGGATGGGCGAGGCGGCTGAGATCTGCGCCAGGCACGGGATCAAGCTGTTCCTCGAGCACAAGAACTCCGAGCCGGCGATGAAGATCCTCATGCGCAACATCGGCATGTGCCTCTACGTCGTCCACAAGCTGAAGGCCCAGGGGATCGCCAACGTCCAGATCAACATGGACTGGCAGCACCTGATCATGAACGGCGAGCACCTGCCCGAGTACGCGGCGCTGCTCGCCTCCGACGGGCTGCTCGGCCACCTGCACGCCAACGATGGCTGGGGCACGACCGACGACGACAACATGGTCGGCACGACGAGGTTCATGGAGACCCTCGAGCTCGCGCTCGAGCTGCGCCGCTGCGGCTACGGCTCGGCTGGTGAGCGGCTCGGCTTCGACCTCTATCCCTACACCGAGGACCAGGTCGCGGCGGTGCGCCGGTCGCTCCTGCAGTGGCGCTTCATCGACACCATCGCCGGGCGCATCGACGACGCGGCCCTGCGCGAGGCACAGCAGGCCAAGGACGCCGTGCGCGCCTACGAGCTCGTGTACGCCGCGCTGGGCGCCGATGGCTAACGCCCTGTTCGGCCTCGACGTCGGGACCACGGCGGTGAAGGGGGTCGCGATCGACGCGGCCGGCGCCGTGGTGGCGTCTGCCGAGGCCGGCTACCCGCTGTCCACCCCCCGCCCGGGATGGGCTGAGCAGGATCCCGAGGATTGGTGGGCAGCCACCCAGGCGGTGCTCGGAGAGCTGCAGGAGACGGCCGGCAGTCCGGCGGCGATCGGGCTGAGCGGGCAGATGCACGGGCTGGTGGCGCTCGACCGCCGGGGAGGCGTTCTGCGCCCGGCGATCCTGTGGAACGACCAGCGGACCGCCGAGCAGTGCGCGGAGATCGAGCGCACCGTGGGGAGGCACGAGCTCGTCGAGCTGACCGGTAACCGGGCACTGACGGGATTCACCGCGCCCAAGCTCCTGTGGATGCGCGAGCACGAGCCCGACGTCCACGCTCGCATCGCCCGCATCGCCCTGCCTAAGGACTTCGTCCGCCTTCGCCTCTGCGGCGAGCACGTCACCGACGTCGCCGACGCCTCGGGAACCCTGCTGCTCGATGTCGCCCAGCGGCACTGGAGCGAGCGCATGCTCTCGGCGCTCGAGATCGACCCCGGGATCCTCCCGGCGGTGCTCGAGGGCCCCGACCCCAGCGGCGTCACCGGCGCCGGGGTGCCGGTGGCCGCGGGGGCCGGCGACCAGGCCGCGGGAGCGCTCGGGTGCGGGGTGCACGAGCCCGGCCCGTTGTCGCTCGTGCTCGGCACGTCGGGCGTGGTGTTCGCCGCGCTCGATCGCTACGCCGCCGACCCCGAGGGCCGTGTGCACGCGTTCTGCCATGCCGTCCCTGACACCTGGCACGCGATGGGCGTGATGCTCTCGGCGGCGGGCTCGCTGCGCTGGCTGCGCGACGTCGCGGCGCCCGAGGTCGGATATGACCGCCTGCTCGAGGAGGCCGCTGCCTGGGAGCCGGGGGCGCAGGGGCTCCTGTTCCTCCCCTACCTGGCCGGCGAGCGGACCCCGCACGCCGACCCCGACGCGAGGGGAGCATTCGCCGGGCTCAGCCTGGGGCACGACCGCGGCGCGCTCGTGCGCGCGGTGCTCGAGGGCGTGGCCTTCGGCCTGCGCGACTGCCTGGACGTGCTGGCCACGGTGGGGGTGCGGGCAACCAGCGCCCGCGTGTCGGGCGGCGGCGCCCGCAGCCGGCTGTGGCTTTCGATCGTCGCCTCGGTGCTCGAGATCCCGCTCGAGCGGGTGGTCGTCGATGCCGGCGCCGCGTTCGGGGCCGCGCTCCTGGGCGGGGTCGCGGCGGGGACGTTTTCGTCCTGTGCCGAGGCGGTGGCCGCCACCGTGCGCACCACTGAGATCATCGAGCCGGTGAGCGCCTGGGTCGAGCCCTACCGCGAGCTGCGGTCCCGGTTTCAGGCCCTGTACCCGGCGCTGCGCGAGGTGCAGCGATGAGCGCGCCCGTGCGCTGGGGGATCCTCTCCACGGCGCACATCAACGACAAGTTCCTCCCGGGTGCGCGGGAGGCCGACAACGTCGAGATCCTCGCCGTTGCCAGTCGCGAGGGCGAGCGCGCCCGCGCCTACGCGGCAGAGCGGGGGATCCCGCGCGCCTACGGAAGCTACGAGGAGCTGCTCGCCGACCCGGACATCGAGGCTGTGTACATCCCGCTTCCGAACTCGATGCACGTGCCCTGGGCGGTCCGGGGGCTGGAAGCCGGCAAGCACGTGCTGTGCGAGAAGCCGCTGGCCCGCCGCGCGGCCGACGCCGAGCGCGTGTTTGCGGTGGCAGCCGAGCGCGCGCGGCTGCTGAGCGAGGCCTTCATGTACCGCCACCACCCGCAGACGCGCCGGCTCCAGGAGCTGGTCGCGCAGGGCGCCGTCGGCGAGCTTCGCGTGATCCGCTCGCACTTCAGCTTCAGCACCGCCGCCGACACCGACGTGCGCCTGTTCGAGGCGCTCGAGGGCGGCGCCCTGCTCGATGTCGGGTGCTACTGCGTGAACGGCTCGCGGATGCTGGCCGGCGAGCCGGCGTCGGTCATGGCGATGCGACAGCTCGGCGGCCACGGGGTCGACGTCCGCTTCGCCGCCACGATGCGCTTCCCCGGCGGCGTGCTCGCCCACTTCGACGCCGGGCTCGACTGCGCCGCGCGCCATGAGCTCGAGGTCGTGGGCGCCGAGGGGACGATCCTGCTGCGCGATCCGTGGCATTGCGCCCGGCCGGTGATCGAGCTCGGGCGGCCGGGCCGCGAGCTCGAGCGGATCGAGATCGACCCGGTGAACCCCTATCGCCTGGAGGCGGAGAACTTCTCCGCCGCGGTTCGCGGAGAAGCCGAGCTGCTTCTGGGCGCCGACGACGCGATCGCGCAGGCGCGTGCGATCGAGGCCTTGCTGTCAGCGGCTGCAGCGGGCGACGGGGGTGGCCGGGCCGGAGAAGAAGAGCCCGGCCACCCGCCCGCGCCCCGGTAGCTATCTGGCTACCGAGAACTGATAGACCGTCGTCGAGGAGAACCTCTGGCCCGGGTTCAGGACGACCGAGGGCCAGCCGGCCTGGCCGATGTGGTGCGGCGAGTCCGGGTAGTGCTGGGTCTCGAGGGTGAAGGCGGACGTCTGGCGGTAGATGTGACCGCTCGAGCCCACCAGGTCGCCGACCAGGAAGTTGCCGGTGTAGACCTGCAGCCCCGGCTCCGTCGTATAGGTCGTGACCTCCCGGCCGCTGCCCGGGTCCTCCGCCACGGCGGCCAGGTTCAGATGGCCGAGCGGGCCGTTGAGCACCCAGTTGTGGTCGTAGCCGTGCGCGGTTGTGAGCTGGTCACCCCACGGCAGGCTTGCGTCCAGGATGTACTTGCCGATCGGATGCAGCTGGCGGAAGTCGAACGGGGTGCCCGCCACATTCACGAACTGGCCAGTCGGGATCAGGTTCGCATCGGTCGGCGTGAACTGATCCCCGTTGATCTTCAGCAGCTGGTCGTACACCGGACCGGACGCCTCGCCGGCCAGGTTGAAGTACGTGTGCTGGGTGACGTTGATCACCGTCGGCTTCGTGGTCGTGGCGTGCCACTCCACCCGGAGCGCGTTGGTCCGCGTGAGGGTGTAGGTCAGCATCACGGTGACCTCGCCCGGGAAGCCGTTATAGCCGTCGGGGTCGACGTACTGCAGCCGCAGTGCCACGCCCGAGGGGCTCGTGGTCGTCCCGAGGACCGTCCACACCTTCGTGTTCCAGGCCAGCGGCCCGCCGTGCAACGTGTTGATGTTGTTCGGTCCGTTATTGCCGACCAGGTTGTAGGTCACGCCGTTCAGCGTGAACGAGTGGTCGGCGATCCGGTTGGCGTACCGGCCGATCGCCGCGCCGAAGTAGGTGTCGCCCGAGCCGCCCGCCGCCGGCCACGGCTGGTGCTCGAAGTCGTTGACGTAGTCCTCCAGCGACTTGAATCCGAGCGCGACGTTGGCCACGCTCCCGTTCCGTCCCGGCACCCAGATCGACTGGATGACGCCCCCGTAGTTGCTGATCTTGACGGTCATCCCGTTGCCGCTGCGCAGCGTGTACAGCGACACGCTCTGCCCGTCGGCGGTACCCCAGACCTGCTTGCTGATGGTTGGCGAGGCCCCGGATGAACGTGCATGGGACGCCCGCCGGCCGGCGGCGCTCGCGTCAGCTGCGAGGGTCACGGCAAGCGAGATCAATGTCACGGTTCCTACGGCAGCAGCCATCCTCAGCAGCCGGCGGTTGGTCCGAGCTGCGAAATGCATTCGTCCTCCCTTTTGGGCTCGCGCGGCCGAGGGCGCGCAGCCCCGTCGTGGATCATGGACGGGATCCCGGACGGGCATTGTTAGCGCTCACACGGGCGCAAGTCAAGTGCCTCGGTACGCCGCGCCCGGGGAGCGGGCGCGCAGACCGCCGGCCGCTCCCGGGGCGGGCCGCCCCACCTAGAACAGGTCGTGCTCGCGGGCGTAGGCCACGAGGTCGGCCCGCGAGGTCCGGCGCGTCTTCTGCTGGATGTGGGCGCGGTGCGACTCGACGGTGCGCACGCTCAGGTACAGCCGCGCCGCGATCTCGCTGTTGGTGTGACCGAGCGCGATCAGGCGCAGCACCTCGAGCTCGCGGGCCGAGAGGTCGTCCGGCGGCCCGTGCGGGGTCGGCGGCTCGGCGGCCAGCCGCGCACCGAGCTCGGGGTTCAGGTATGTCCGCCCCTCCGCGGCCATCCGCACCGCCTGCACGAGCTCGGAGTCGGCCGCCTCCTTGAGCACGTAGCCGATCGCTCCCGCGCGTAACGCCTCGCGGGCGAACGCCGGATCGCTCTGCATCGTCAGCACGACGATCTGGGTCTCCGGCGCGCCCTTCCGCAGGCGCGGGATGGCGGGCAGCGAAGGCTCGCCGGGCATGTTCAGATCGAGGATCAGCACGCGCGGGTGGTAGGCGCCGAGGCGCCGCTCGGTCGTGGGCACGTCGCCCGCCTCGGCGACGACCTGGAAGTCGGGCTCGGTCTCCAGCAGCAGCCGCAGCCCGGAGCGCACAACCTGATGGTCATCGGCCAGCACGATCGTGATCGGCGCTTCAGCAGGGGCCGCCATCCGGCGGGAAGATAGCGTCAGGCGATGATGCTCGGCGGCGTCTCGCGCGCCGAGCCCACGGCCCGCACGCGGCGCGAGCGTCGTCCACCGGTGCGTGCGGGGCGCAGGTCGCCCAGCGCCGGGGCGGGCTCCGGGTCCGCGGCGGGGCGCGAAGCCGGCAGCGTCACCGTGACGGCGGTGCCGGCGGACGATGTGCGGATCGCGAGCCGGCCTCCGGCCAGCACGACCCGCTCGCGCATGCCGACCAGACCGACGCCCGTCCGGGGCGCGCTGGGATCGAAGCCGTGGCCATCGTCGATCACCCGCACCGCTAGCTCGCCGTGGCGCTCGAGCACCTCGATCTCGAGGCGTCGAGCCCCGGCGTGGCGGGCCGCGTTCGTGATCGACTCCTGCACGACGCGGTAGACGGCGGTCTCGATCTCGGCGAGGAGCCTGCCCGGGTCGAGCGCAACCGCGGCGTGCACCTCGAGCCCATGCATCGTCCGTGTGCGCTCGAACAGCTGAGCCAGGGCGGGCTCGAGCCCCAGCGCATCGAGCGAGGCCGGCCGTAGGTCGGTGATCAGCGAGCGCAGGCTGCCGATCTGCTGGCCGAGCTCCTGCACCGCTCCGTCGAGGGCGGCCTGGAGCGCTTCGGGATCGGACGAGCGGCGCGCGGCGGAGAGCTGGACGCGCAGGGCGCCAAGGGACTGAAGCGTCTCGTCGTGGAGCTCGCGGGCGCAGCGGCGGCGCTCGTCCTCGCGTACCGCCTGGAGCAGGCGCTGCAGGACGGTGTCGAGCTCGGGCCCCGGCACGCCCCGGGCCAGCACGAGCTTTCGCAATCTCTGTTCGTCGAGCCGCGACTCCATCCGATACCGCGTATCGGCAGAAATCGCCCGGAGCTTCAGGGCGTGAGGGTGGTCCCGGGTTCGATCCGCATTGGATCGCCGGCCTCGAGCTCGACCGCCCCGCGCACGACGACCCCCCCGCCGAAGGTCACGTCACCGTGCACGACCAGCCGCTCGGCCTCGCGCAGCGACGGCGCCCCGTCCGGGAAACGCTGCTCGAACTGGTCGACGAGCTTGTAGAAGCGCGAGTCGAGGTCGACATAGGGCAGCCGGCCTTCGCGCTCGGGCAGCGGCTCCACCAGCAGCTCCGGGGTGACCCGGTAGACGTCAGAGCGCATCACGAGCAGGTCGTTCGTGGTCTTCACGGGCACGAAGCGCGAGCGCGGCACGAGCAGCAGCGCCGCACCCTGAAAGCTCCCGATCGCCGCCCCCATCGCCGACTCGAGCTGCAGCACCGGCGTCGAGTCCGAGTCCCGGGGGTCGACCGTCTTGCGGTTGACGATCAGCGGCAGGGCGAGCACGCCGTCGTTCTCCTCGAGCAGGCGGGAGAGGGACTCGAGGTTCACCCACAGGTTGTTCGTGTTGTAGTAGCGCCAGCGGCGGAAGTCGCGGAAGGACTCCTGGTCCTCGTCGGAGGTCTGGGCGCTCTCGCGCAGGACCAGCTGGCCGTCGGAGCGCCGGCGGGCGATGTGACCGCCCTTTCGCTCGGCCTCGGTGCCCTCGACGACCTCCATCAGGAACTCGATGTTCTCGCGTGCGAGGTGGGCGGCGATCCGGGGCTCGACGGTGGCCCCGAGGTTGTCCGAGTTCGAGATCATCGCGTAGCGGAAGCCCCGGTCCAGAAGCGCCTGCAGGAGGCCCGAGCGCCTGAGCGCGCCGTAGATGTCGCCGTGGCCCGGCGGGCACCACTCGAGCGCGGGCTCGGCCGGCCAGCTCGCGGGCTCGAGCGTGTCGGCCTCAAGCTTGGGGATCATGCTCTGCTCGAAGTCCATCGGCAGGCCGACGTCGAGCTCGGGGTGCTCGGCGAGCTTGGCCCGCGTCGCCTCGCGGGTCACGTCGCTGTTCATCAGCACCAGCGGGAGCTGAACGTCGTGCGCCCTGCGCAGGGCCAGCGTCTGGCCAATGATGAAGTCGAGGAAGCTGACCCCGTCGCGGGCCTCCATCAGCGACTTCGGCCCCCGCAGGCCCATCGTCGTGGCCAGGCCGCCGTTCAGCTTGATCACCACCAGGCGCGCCAGCGCTTCCTGCTCACCGCCCGTCGCGAGCTCGTCGAGCGCCGGGACCTCGCCCGCGAATTCGAGCTCGGAGCTGGGCATGACGCCCTTCTCACCTTCGGCGAGGCGCGTGAAGGCGCTGGCGAAGTTCCGGATCGCCTCCTCGGGCTGACCCGCTTGGCGCATCTTCTCCTCGGCGAGGCTCAGAGCGCTCATCGCAGGGGGCCGATCGACTGCTCGGCCGCGTCCAGGAGCTGCCCGGTGGCGACGAGGGTCTCCGTCGCGGCCAGCTCGGGAGCGAGGAAGCGGTCCGAGCCGGGGCCGCGCACGTGCTCGCGAAGCAGGCGCAGTGCGGCCCCCGTGGCGGGCGACGGCCTCAGGGGACCACGCAGGTCGAGCCCCCGCGCGGCGCAGATGATCTCGACCGCGAGGATCCGCGTGAGGTTGGCGACCGTGGCCCGCAGCTTGCGCGCCGCGCCCCACCCCATCGATACGTGGTCCTCCTGCATCGCGCTCGTCGGCACGGAGTCCACGCTCGCAGGCGCGGCGAGCCTGCGGTTCTCGGCCACCATCGCCGCCTGCGTGTAGTGGGCGATCATCATCCCCGAGTTAACGCCCGGGGCCTCGGTCAGGAACGGCGGGAGCCCGTGCGAGCGGGTGGCGTCGAGGAGACGGTCGGTGCGCCGCTCTGCGATCGCGCCCACCTCGGCGGCGGCGATCGCGAGGAAGTCGCATGCGAAGCCGACGGGGGCGCCGTGGAAGTTCCCGCAGGACTCGACGCGGCCGTCGGGGAGCACCATCGGGTTGTCGATTGCCGATCGAAGTTCGACGTCGGCCACGCGGATTGCGTGCTCGAGCGTGTCGCGGGCGGCGCCGATGACCTGGGGCGCGCAGCGCAGCGAGTAGGCGTCCTGCACCCGCGGGTCGCCCTCACGGTGGCTGGCCACGATCTCGGAGTCGGCGAGAAGGTTGCGCAGGTTCTCGGCGCTGATCGTCTGCCCGGGCTGGGGCCGGAGCTTCAGCAGGTCGGCCGCGAATGCCCGGTCGGTGCCGAGCAGCGCCTCGATCGACATCGCAGCCGCAAGGTCGGCGGTGCGCAGCAGACGGTGCAGGTCGTCGATCGCCAGCACCAGCATCCCGAGCATGCCGTCGGTGCCGTTGATCAGCGCGAGCCCCTCCTTGGCCTCGAGCTCGACTGGAGTCAGGCCCGCGTCGGCCAGCGCCTGGGCGGCGGGAACCGGGGCGCCGGTTGGGAGCTCCAGCGAGCCCTCCCCGAGCAGGGTCAGCGCGCAATGGGCGAGCGGGGCGAGGTCGCCGCTGGCCCCGAGCGAGCCGTGCTCGGGTACGACCGGCGTCAGACCCGCGTTCAGCAGCTCGAGCATGCGCTCGGCCAGGATCGGGCGGGCGCCCGAGAAGCCCATCGCCAGGCTGCGCGCCCGCAGGCACATCATCGCCCGCACCACCTCGCGTTCGATCGGCGGTCCCATGCCGGCCGCGTGCGATCGCAGCAGGGCGCGCTGAAGCTCGACCCGGCTCTCGGTGGGGATCCGCACGAGCGCCAGCGAGCCGAAGCCGGTGGAGACGCCGTAGGCGGGGACGTCCGAGGCCACGAGCGTGGCCACGACCTCGGCGCTGGCGCTCATCGCCGAACGGGCGTCGTCGGTGAGCCGGACCGGCTGATCGTGCCGCGCCACGTCGATCACTTCCCGGCGCGAGAGGCCGCCTGAACCGAGCTCGATCACGGCGGCGCACCTTAGTGCGTCGGGCGCGATCAGGCGTGTTCGACGTGCGCTCCCGGACCCGGGCTCACGGCGAGCGCTCCGGAGGGCGGCTTCGCCCCCGGGGGCAGCAGCGCGAGCACGCTCCCGCCGAAGCCCCCGCCCATCAGGCGCGCGCCGATCGCGCCGGCGGACCGGCAGCGCTCGACGGCCGCCTCGACCGCCCGGGTGCTTATCTCGTAGTCGTCGCGCAGGCTGGCGTGAGAGGCGTCGAGCAGCCGGCCCAGCTCGGGCAGGTCCGTGGCCTCGAGCGCGCGGACGGCCTCCCGGACGCGGTCGTTCTCGGTGAGGACGTGGCGCACGCGGCGGTTCAGCGGGTCCGGGAGCGTCTGTGCGTGCGTGGGGTCGGCATGCCGCAGGCTGCTCACTCCCAGCAGACGGCAGGCTTCCTCGCACTCCCGGCGCCGTTCGTTATATCCGCTGCCCGCGAGCGCGCGGCGCTGGCCGGAGTCGAGCAGGACGAGGTGGGAATCGCGGAGGTCCAGCGGCACGAGCTGGGGCTCGTCCTCGAGCGCCTCGAAGTCGAGCAGCACCGCACACCCCTCACGGCCGAGCAGCGAGGCCAGCTGGTCGAGCAGCCCGGTCTGGGCTCCCACCCACTCGCTCTCGACGCGCGCGCAGGTCTGAGCGACCTCGAGCGCCGGCGGGTCGCGCAAGCCGGCCAGCGCTTGCAGGGCCAGGGTGAGCGCCACCCCGAGCGCGGCCGAGCTCGACAGGCCGCCGCCACGGGGGACGGTGCCGGTGATCGTCAGGTCCGCCCCCGGCAGCGTGACGCCCGCGCGCTGCAGCTCGGCGGCCGCTCCATGCACGAACGCCCGCCAGCCGCGAGCGGGACCTGGAGGCTCAGAGAGGGCGAACCCGTCGCGCTCGCCGAGGTCGAGCGCCCGCGCGTGGAGCCGGCCGTCATGCCCTTGCCGGCCTCTGACGGTCACGCCCTGGTGGATCGCGAATGGGAGTGCGAGGCCGCCGTTGTAGTCGGTGTGCTCGCCGATCAGGTTGACCCTCCCGGGCGCGAAGGCCGTGATCTCGGTCATCGATCCGCAGCGTACGATGGCGGCGATGACCGACACCTGGTCGACCGTCTCTTCGCTCGCCACCGGCGCCGGCACGCTCGTGCTCGCCGTGGCCACATTCGCCTCCGTGCGCTCGGCCAACCGCTCGGCGCGGGTCGCCGAGCAGGCCCTCCAGGTTCAGCGCCGTCCGCTGCTTGTGCACTCGCGCCTCGAGGACCCCGACCAGAAGATCATGTTCGCCGACGGTCGCTGGCTGCACGTCCCCGGCAGCGGAGCGGCCGCCGAGCATGAGAACGGCAACGTCTACCTGGCGCTCAGCCTGCGCAACGTGGGCCTGGGCATCGCGGTCCTCCAGCGCTGGCACGTGCGCCCGGCGCTCCAGTTCGGCCGGGTGCCTCCGGCCGCCGTCGAGGATATGCGCCTGCAGAGCCGCGATCTCTATGTTCCCGGCGGCGACATCGGCCTGTGGCAGGGCGCGATTCGAGACTCCTCGGACCCCCTCCACGATGACGTGGCCCGCGCCATCGACTCGCGCTCGCCGCTCACCGTCGAGCTCCTGTACAGCGATCAAGAGGGCGGGCAGGCGATGATCAGTCGCTTCTCGGTCGTTCCCGTCGGCGAGGACCGGTGGATCGGCTCAGTCGGCCGTCACTGGTATCTGGATCGGGACAGCCCGCGCGAGTCGGCTCGCGACGACGCGCCGATCCCAGCGGCGTAGCCATCGCCGGCTGCCGGTGTGAACCGCGGGAGGATCAGCAATCGGCGAGGGCCGCGCGCACCGCCGCGACGAACGCCTCGACGTCCTCCTCGGTGGTGTCCCAAGAGCACATCCAGCGCACCTCGCCGGTGTGCTCGTCCCAGACGTAGAACCGGAAGCGCTCCTGCAGCGCGGCCGTGGCCTGCGCGGGCAGCACCGCGAACACCGCGTTGGCCTGCACCGGCTGCGTGATCTCGAGCCCCGACAGGTCACGCACCGCCTCTGCCAGCTTGGCGGCCATCGCGTTGGCGTGCGAGGCCAGCCGCAACCACAGCCCCTCGCCGAGCAGCGCTTCGAACTGCACGGCCAGGTAGCGCATCTTCGAGGCGAGCTGGAGCGTCTGCTTGCGCAGGAAGTCCAAGCCGGAACCCAGCTCGGAGTTCAGGACCACCACGGCCTCGGCACCGAGCAGCCCGTTCTTGGTTCCGCCGAACGACACCAGGTCGATGCCGACGTCGGTGGTCAGCGCCCGCAGCGACACGCCCAGCGAGGCGGCGGCGTTGGCGAGCCGGGCGCCGTCGACGTGGACGACCATCCGCCGGGAATGAGCGAGCTCGACGAGCGCCCGAAGCTCGTCCAGCGAGTACACCGTCCCGAGCTCGGTGGCCTGTGAGATCGTCACGAGCCGCGGCTGCACCGCGTGCTCGTCGCCCACCCGCACGATCAACCGCTCGACCGCCTCGGGCGCGAGCTTGCCGTTCGAAGCCTCGGCGATCAGCAGCTTCACCCCGGCGATCGCCTCGGGCGCGCCGCACTCATCGACGTTCACGTGCGCAGTCGGGGCGCAGATCGCGGCCTCGAATCGGCGGCAGGCGGCGCGCATGCAGAGGACGTTGGCTCCGCTGCCGTTGAACACGAGGTAGGCGCTCGCGTGCGGGCCG
Organism: Solirubrobacteraceae bacterium; assembly: GCA_035295205.1. GTDB lineage: Bacteria > Actinomycetota > Thermoleophilia > Solirubrobacterales > Solirubrobacteraceae > Palsa-465. The sequence continues at coordinate 19,664 of DATGJM010000194.1, forward strand.
AACTGCGCCCTGAACGTCGCCTGGACGCGCTCGGTGTACGGGTCGTGTCCGTATCCGCTCACGTGACCGACGTTGGCGCGCGCGAGCGCGGCGAGCACGTCGGGGTGAACGCCGGCGTTGTTGTCGGAGGCGAAGCCCCGCTGCTCGGTCACGTGCCGAGCTTATTCCTCAGCGCGGTGAAGAAGAGCGAGAGCGGGAACTCGTCCTCGAGCACGAGGTCGACGTACGGGCGCGGATCCTCAACCTCCTGGAAGCGGCGCACGCCGGCCGTCCACTGCGAGCCTGCCGCCGCGGGGACGTACCGGGAGACGAAGTCGTGTGCGGCCATCCACTGCGCGAGCTTCGAGCGGCTGATCCCGTCGCGGTACAGCGAAGAGACCTCCTCGAACAGCGAGCGGACACCGTCGCCCACCGTGCGCCAGTCAACGGTGAGCTGGTTGTCCGCCCACACGACGTGCCCGTGCCGGTGCAGATACGCGAACAGCAGCTGGCCGCCGAGGCCGTCGTAGTTGCGCACCCGCGGTCCGGTGATCGGAAAGCGCAGCCCGCGGTCGAGGAGGATCGCGTACTGCACGTAGCGGGCGAAGGCGAGCCCGCCGGCCTCGAGCTCGAGCGCCTGGACGAACGTGGTCAGGTCGCAGCGCAGCTCCTCGAGCGAGTACATCCAGTAGGGCGAGCGCTGGCGGATCATGAACGGGTCGAACGGCAGCTCGCCGTGGCTGTGGGCGCGGTCGTGGATCAGGTCCCAGAGGATGTAGGCCTGCTTCGAGAGCTCCGGGTCGGAGAGCAGGCGCGCCGCGTCGGGGGGGAGGTTCAGCGCGAGCAGGTCGGCGGCAGCCCCGCAGACCCGCCGGGTGCGCTCAGCCTCGCGGTCACAGAAGATCGCGCCGAAGTTGTGCTCCGGGGTGCCCCCGAGCACCGACACGGTCTCGGGGAACAGGGTCGCGCACTCCGACTCGTAGCCTCGCGTGCCGTCCACCAGTTCGACGGGCACGAACATCGCATTGTCGTAGCGCGTGCGCTCGAGCTCGGCCACGAAATCAGGCCAGGGCACGCGGACGAGCAGGGCCTCGAAGACCGACTCGCGCGGGCCGTTCTGCTTGTACATGGGGAAGAGGACGAGGTGCTCGATCCCGTCGCGGCGGCGAAGCTCGGGCCGGAAGGCCTTGAGCGAGGCGGCGAAGTCCGGCTGGCCCATGCCCGCCTGCACCCATGCACGCAGGTCGCGGATCACGAGCTCGAGGTAGTCGCTGTCGTGGGGGAAGCGGCCGGCCAGCTTCTCGATCGCGGCCACGATCTGATCCACGTGCTCGCGGGCGGCGTCGGCCGAGCCGGCGTTCGCGAGCGAGCCATCGGCGCTCTGGAGCGCCTGCAGCGCGTTCGTCTGATCGCGCAGCCGCGCCCACGCCGGATCCCCGAGCGCGCCCGATCCGCCCACGGCCAGCGCACCGACCTCGTAAGCGCCCCGGGCGCCGGCCGCCCAGTAGACCAGGTTCAGCCACAGGTCGCGGTGATCGAACTCGCCGATGCAGTCATCGCCGAAGAGGTCCGAGTCGGCGAGCACGACGACGCGGCCGGTGCCGTGGGTGGCGGCGACGATCAGGGGCGCTCCGGGGCGCGAGGCGCTCTCGTGCGTCCGCGCCAGGATCCGCGCGCCGTTCTGCGAGCTGATCGTCGTGGCCCGGTACAGGCAGGCCTCGCGCACGCGGGCGAGCACATCGCCCTCGCGACCGCGCCCGCCCGGCTGCAGGTCGGCCAGGATCCAGCTCGGCGCGCTGCGGAAGTGCTGGTAGTCCTGGACCGTGTGGTTCTCGAGGCGCATGTCGAAGCGCGCCAGCAGCTCGTTGAGGTTATTGCCGTACTTGTCGTGCTCGGTCTCACCCAGCACGATCAGGCCGCCGCCGCTGCGCACGAAGGTCTCGATCGCGTCCAGCTCGGTCGAGCTCAGCCGGGGGGACCCGGACCCGGTCGTACGCTCCCAGGACGGATCGGATGGGTGCGCGAGCACGAGCACGTCGACGTCGGCGAGCGTCTCGGTGTCAAGCGGCCACTCGCGGTTGCCCGTGACCAGGAAGTCACGCTCTCGCAGGGCCTCGGCCGCGCGCGCGTAGGAAGCGTCGCTGGGGTGCGCCGGCTGCATCTGCAGGGCGAGTTCGGGGTCGATCGTCCAGGCCTCGCTGTGGGCCTCGTCGAAGAGCACGTGGGCAAGCTGCGTGGCAATCATCCCGTCGGATCATATCCGGCTCTCAGCGCCGATTCCGCTGTAATATCCGCAGGAAATCACCGCATGGATGACCTGGATCGTCATATTCTTGCGCTGCTGGTCGATGACGGCCGGCGGACCTACGACGACATCGCTCGGCAGGTCTCGCTGTCGGCTCCGGCGGTCAAGCGGCGCGTCGATCGGCTGCGCCGGCAGGGGGTGCTTCGCGGCTTCACCGCCGTGGTCGATCCGGCGGCCCTGGGTGCGAGCACCGAGGCGCTGATCGAGCTGTTCTTCGCCCCCGGCACGCCGCTCGAGGTGGTGGCCGCGCAGCTGCGCTCGCACCCCGAGGTGATCGAGGCCTGGAGCGTCACCGGGGACCCGGACGCGATCGTGCGGGTGCGGGCCCGAGACAACGCCGACCTCGAGCGCGTGATCGTCGAGCTCCAGGCCAGCGGCCCGGTCGAGCGCACGCGCTCACAGGTGGTGCTCTCGCGGCTGGTCAGCCGCGTCCCCGGCTGAGCGCTGGGTTACCGTAGGCGACATGGACGTCGAAGAGGCCATCCGCGAGCGCCGCACCCACAAGGCCTTCCATCCCGAGCCGGTCCCGCGCCAGGAGCTCGACGAGCTGCTCGAGCTCGCCCGCTGGGCTCCGAATCACCACCTCACCAACCCCTGGCGCTTTCGCGTGCTCGGCCCGCAGGCCCTGGGCCGGCTGAAGGCGGCAGCCGGCCCGGAGGCGGCGGCCAAGCTCGACCGGGCACCGACGCTGGTCGCGGCCACCTTCGTCAGAACCGGAGACCCGGTGCAGGACGAGGAGGACCTCTGCGCGACCGCCTGCGCCACCTACGCGATCCTGCTCGGCGCCCACGCCCGGGGCCTGGCCGGATACTGGCGTACCCCGGGGATCCTGCGTACGCAGGCGGGGCTCTCAGCGCTCGGGATCGGCCCGGAAGAGCACTTCGTTGCCCTGATCCATCTAGGCCGCGCACGCCAGGACAAGGAGCCGCCCGAGCGCGCGCCCGCCCGCGACGTCGTGAGCTACCTTGACTGAGCTGGTCTTCATCGAGCGGCCGGCGAGCGGTGAGGCCGAGGGGTTGCTGGTCCTTCACCACGGGCGCGGGACCAGCGAGCAGGACCTGCTGCCGCTGGCCGATGAGCTCGACCCGCAGCGGCGCCTGCACGTCGCCTCGGCGCGGGCGCCCTTCCGTCTCGAGGGCATGCCGGGCTACCACTGGTACCTCGTGCCCCGGGTCGGCCATCCCGACCCTGAGACTTTCGCCGCCTCCACGGCCGCCCTCGGCGAGTTGCACGACGAGCTCTGGGAATCGACCGGCATCGGGCCGGAGCGCACCGTGCTCGGCGGCTTCTCGATGGGGACGGTCATGAGCTACGCCCTCGGGCTGCATCCCGACCGGCCGTCGGTGGGCGGAATCCTCGCCTTCTCGGGGTTCATCCCCACCGTCGAGGGCTGGGAGCCCGAGCTCGCCGAGCGCACGCAGACCAGCGTGCTGATCGCGCACGGCCGCGCCGATCCGGTGATCGGCGTCGAGTTCGCCCGCCGCGCCCGGGAGCGGCTGGAGAGCGCCGGACTCGAGGTCGACTACCGCGAATCCGACGCCCAGCACTACATCGAGGCCGCCGACGTGGCGCGCGCGGCAGACTGGCTGCGGCGCGCGCTGTCGTAGCTGTGACCGGTGCGCGGGCTCAGCTGCGCGTGACGAGGACCGTTCCGGCCACGGCCAGCAGCACGCCGGCGATCCGCCCCGCACTCAGCCCGACGTGGTGCACGCCGAACCAGCCGAGCCGGTCGGCGGTCACCGAGGCGATCAGCTGCGCGGCCACCAGCAGTGCGACCACCGCGGCGGCGCCCAACGTCCGCACGGTCACCAGTGCCACCGTGACGACGATGGCGCCGCTGATCCCGCCCACCGTCCACTGAGGCCGGAAGCTCGACAAGCCGTGCAGCCGGCCGATGTCGCCGAAGATCAGGAAGACCATCACGATCACGGTCAACGTGAACAGCACGCTCATCAGCGCGGCTCCGAAATCGCCCACGTGGCGTGCCATCTCGGCGTTCGACGGCGGCTGCAGGCCGACCGCGAAGCCGGCGGCCAGCGTGATCAGGACGGCCAGCACGCGGCTCATCCAGCGCTGCTTCACCGCGGGGGAGGGAAACCCTGCCGATGATTTCCGCGCGCGGGCGCAGTCAAAGCTCACATGGGGAAGCTCGTGGTCACAGAATTCGTCTCGCTGGACGGGGTCGCCGAGGATCCGGGCGGCGCCGAGGGCTACGCGCAGGGCGGCTGGGCCTTCAAGTTCGACCGCGGCGCCGGAGGCGATCGCTTCAAGGCAGAGGAGCTCGAAGCCGCCGATGCCCACCTGCTGGGCCGCGTCACCTACCAGGCCTTCGCGGAGGCCTGGCCGAGCCGCAGCGGGGAGTTCGCCGACAAGCTGAACTCGATGCCCAAGCACGTCGTCTCGAGCTCGCCGCTCACCCCGGACTGGACTAACTCGAGCCGGCTCGAGGGCGAGCTGGAGACCGAGGTCCGAGCGCTGAAGGAGCGCTACGCGGGCGAGGTGCTGATCGCAGGGAGCCTTGGGCTCGTGCAGGCGCTGACCGAGCTCGGCCTGGTCGACGAGTACCGGCTGATGATCTATCCGATCCTGCTCGGAGGCGGCAAGCGACTATTCGCGCCGGGTGGGCCGCCGCACCCGCTGCGGATGGTCCGCCACGAGCGGGCGGGAGATTGCCTGACTGTCATCTACGAGCCCGCCCCGAGCCGTTAGCATGGCGGTCGTGGCGCAAGTCGGGGGAACTCTTCGCACCGGGGATGTCGAGCGGCGGCTGGAGGAGCATCGCCGCGAGCTGACCGGCTACTGCTACCGGATGCTGGCCTCCCCGTTCGAGGCCGAGGATGCCGTGCAGGAGACGATGATCCGCGCGTGGCGGGCGTTCGATCGCTTCGAGGGCCGCTCCGCGCTGCGCTCCTGGCTGTACCGGATCGCAACCAACGTGTGCATGGACATGCTCTCGAGCCGCTCGCGGCGGGCGCGCCCGATGGATCTCGGCCCGGCCGGCGAGCCGATCATGGAGAACCTGCACACGCTGCCCGAGATCACCTGGATCGAACCGATTCCCGACAGCATGGTCGCCGACCCGGCCGACGTCGCCGAGTCGCGGGAGAGCATCCGCCTGGCCTTCGTCGCCGCGCTGCAGCATCTGCCGCCCCGCCAGCGAGCGGTGCTGATCCTGTGCGAGGTGCTGCGGTGGCAGGCCAAGGAGGTCGGCGAGCTCCTCGACATGAGCACCGCCTCGGTGAACAGCGCGCTTCAGCGAGCGCGGGCGACGCTCGAGACGACCGGCGCCGACGCGATCGCCACGCAGCGGACCGTCGAGCCCGGCGATCGCGACCTGCTCGAGCGCTATGTCGACGCCTTCCAGGCCTACGACATCGACCGCCTGACCGCGCTGATCCGCGAGGACGCCCACCAGTCGATGCCGCCGTTCGACCTGTGGCTGCAGGGCCGCGAGAACATCTTCACGTGGTGGCTGGGTCCAGGCATCGGCTGCAGCGGCTCGAGGATGCTGCCGGCGCCGGCGGCCAACGGAACCGTCGCCTTCGGCCAGTACAAGCCCAGCGAGACAGGCTCCGGCTTTGACCCCTGGGCGCTCCAGGTGATCGAGCTCGGCGCCGACGGCGCCATCGCCGAGCTCACCTTCTTCCTGGACACCGAGCGGCTGTTCCCGATGTTCGGGCTGCCGCCGCGGATCGACGCCTGAGCTAAGCGTCGAGCAGCACGTGCTCGAGGCCCATCAGCGCCACGAGCTCCCGCAGCGCCGGCGAGGCATTGCGCAGCCGGACCTCGCAGCCGCGGAGCTTGGCTCCCCGCTGCAGCCGGGCCAGCGCGTCGACCATCACCGCATCGACGCGGTCGATCTCGGCACAGTCGCAGTAGGCGACCAGGAAGTCCGGACGCTCGAACAGCCGGCAGACCCGTGCGCACAGGCCTTCGAGGTCCGCGCGCATGAGCGGCATGCGGATGGCGAACTCGATGCTGTCCATGTACCGCTTTGGACCGGCGCGGGCGCCGGAACTCATCGGGCGAGCTGCTCTCAGCCCGCCTGGCGCCACAGGGCGTCGTCGCCCAGCGGCGTGCGCGTGGCGCGCCCGGCGGCCACCAGCTCGATCAGCGCGCGCTCGGCCCCCACCCGGTCCACGGCGTCATTGCCGCGGGTCATCAGCGCGGCGACCTCCTGGGTCGTCAGCCCGCCCGGGAAGAACTCGAGCAGCGGCTCGGGCGTGTCCGGGGCGTCGGCACGGTCGATCCCCGGGTCGAGGTTGGCGATCAGCACGTCGTAGGCCTCGATGGTCTGCCATCCACCCGCTTCGAGCCGCCGGCCGTCGAGTTCGAAGACGACCGAGGGAGCCGTGTAGCGCACCGGGCCGTCGGTCGCCGCGGTCTTGCCCTGGAGCTCGGACGGCGAACCCGACGCCGTCCGCGCCTCGGCGCGGTCGCGCTCGTAGGCCTCGGTCACCTCGGGCGAGTCGAGCGCGGCGACCAGGCGCGCGCCGTCGAAGCCGGCCTCGGTGAGCGTCCGCTCGAGGTGACCGTCGTCGTCGAGCACCACGCCGTTGGTGAAGTTGCCGAACTGAAGGGCTCGGTAGACCGCGAACTCACTGCCGGGGTCGTGCACCCGCGCGGCGACGATCGCCCGGCAGGCGCGAGCGGTCGCGCTCAGCCTTGGCTTCGGCACGGGCGAGAACGGCATCCCGAAGCGGCGGAAGTTCAGCTGCCCGAGCGCGCCCCGCAGAGGGGTGTATCCGCGCTTGGCGTACTGCGAGGCGTCCTCAGTCAATCCGATCGTCACCAGCCGCCACCGCAGCTGCTCGCGATATCGCCATTCGAGTACCCGCAGAGCCGGGCCCGCGGAGTAGGCCCAGGGGCAGGCGGGGTCGCTGTAGAGGGTTGTCTCGATCGTGTTCATGTGGTTGAGGCCTCAATGATACGCACCAGGTCAGCTCCGTGATCCCGCGGCGGGATTCCGCCGATCAGCTCGGTCGCGCGCCGGACATGCGCGGACGCGAACCCCGCGTCCAGCAGCGCCTCGCGGGCGGCCTGCGCATCCTCGAAGTGCAGCTGCACCCGCCCGCGCACGAATGCCGAGAGCGCGACCCGGAAGGCCCGCACGGCCGGGGTCTGGACGCCGCCGAGGTGCAGGTCCGAGAAGTACCGACCGCCGTCGAAGTTCTTGACCGCGCTCGCGATCCGCGCCCAGAGACCGAGCACATCCGGGGTCGAGAGATACCCCAGCAGCCCCTCGGTGATGACCGCCAGTCCGCCCTCGGGATCGAGCTCGCCCGCCACGTCGTCGAAGCTTCCGGGCCTCAGCGCGTCGAGCTCGGCCACCCGATGGCCGGGACCGAGAGAGCCCATCCGGTCGAGCGCGCGCCGCTTGCGCCCGGCCATGCCCGGCAGGTCTGCCTCCACGTAGGTCAGCCCGGCGCCGTAGCGGCTGACGAATCGCCAGCCCCGCGGCGAGAGGCCGGCGGCGATCTCCAGCACCTGGGTGACTGCGCCCTCCTCGATCGCTGTAGTCAGCAGCGCGTCGATCGCCCGGTGGCGCGCGAGGAGATAACTCTCGAGCGTGGGTCCGCCCATGGCCCGGCTGAGCGCGTTGGCGGGAGCCATGAGCTCGTAGAGCGCCTTGCCCTGCGCGGTGGCGAGCTCCGGGTGTGAGATGCCGGCGCGAACCCAGACGTGGCCGGTGTAGTGGGCGGTTGGGCTGATCGCCTCGTCGCCGCTCACCCCCGCTCCGTCATCGCCTGCTCCAGCCTGTCGAGCAGCGCGGTCTGGGCGGCGTTGATCTTCTCGCGGGCGTGTTCCAGGTCGAGCCATTCCGCACGATCCACTTCGGGAATCTCGATCTCCCTACCCGAGCCGGGCGGCCATTGCACCATGCAAGTGTTGGAAACGATCGTGGCGGCATCGAGGTCACCCTCGAGCGCCCACGCGCTCACGATCTTGCCCGAACGCTGGCGGATCTCGCCGAGGTCAAGCTCGGCCGTGTCGGGCGCTGGGGAGCCGAGCTCCTCCTCGAACTCGCGCCGGGCCGCCAGCCGCGGGTCCTCGCCGTCCTCGTACTCCCCCTTCGGAATCGACCAGGCGCCGGCGTCGCGTTTGGCCCAGAACGGGCCACCGGGATGCACGAGAACCTCGACTCGTCCATCCCGGCGGCGATAGAGAAGGAGCCCGGCGCTGTGTTTCACGGCCGCTGATGCTAGGCGGCCGTGGCGTGCTCGGAGGCGATCACCGCCTCGGGCACGGCTTCCGGCCGGGGCCGGCGCTGGAGCGCGGTCATGGCCAGCACGGCCGCGGCGAGCGTCACGACGGCGCCGACCGTGAGTGCCTGCCCGAAGCCGTCGGTCAGCGCCTGCAGTCCCTGCGCGGAGCGCCCGGCACTCGCTGCCACGGTGCTCAGAACGGCCAGGCCGAGCGCCCCGCCGAACAGCCGCGAGGTGTTCAGCAGGCCCGAGGCCAGCCCGCTCTGCTGACGCGGCACGCCCTGGGTGGCGGCGATCGTCGACGAGACGAGTCCGATCCCCATGCCCAGTCCAGCCACCACGGCGCCCGGGAGCACGACCGTCGCGTAGTCGCCGCCCGGGTGCATCCCCGTGAGCAGAGCGAGGCCAGTCGTGGAGAGCAGCATCCCGGTGCTCACCGCAATCCTCAGACCGAAGCGGGCGACGAGCCTGGCGGCGAGCGTCGAGCCGGTGAACACCGCCAGCGTCATCGGCAGGAACGAGAGCCCGGCCTGCAGCGCGTTGTCGTGCAGGACCTGCTGCAGGTACAGCGTGATGAAGAAGAAGGAGGAGAACATCGAGAAGTACATGAGCACCACCACCAGGTTGGCCGTGCGCAGCTGCCCGAGACGGAAGATCGAGAGCGGCACGAGCGGCGCCTGCGAGCGGTTCTCGACGTACAGGAACGAGCCGAGCAGTGCGACGGCTACCGCCAGCGGCACCAGTACTCCGGTCGAGCCCCAGCCCAACGCGTTCGTGCGCACGATGCCGTAGGTCAGGCCCACGAGACCGCCCGTCATGAGCAGCGCGCCCGCGAGGTCGAAGTGACGCCGGCCGTCGCGCCGGGCATCGAGCGGGATCGTGTGCAGCGCAAGCGCGATAACCGCAACGCCCACCGGCACGTTGATCGCGAAGATCGCCGGCCAGCCGAGCGTCTGGGTGAGGGCGCCGCCGAGCAATGCGCCGGTGGAGGCGCCCAGCCCGCCGACGGCGCCCCAGGCGGCGAGGCCGCGGTTTCGCTCGCGGCCGTCGGGGAGCGAGGTGGTGATGATCGAGAGCGTGGCCGGGGAGACGATCGCGCCGCCGAAGCCCTGAAGCGCGCGGGCGCCGAGCAGCAGCCCGCGAGAGTCAGCCAGCGCGCAGGCCAGCGAGGAGAAGGCGAACAGCGCGGTACCGGCGATGAAGACGCGTCGGCGGCCGAGCAGGTCGGCCGAGCGTCCGCCCAGCATCAGAAAGCCGGCGAAGGTGATGGTGTAGGCGTTGACGACCCACTGCAGGCCGGTGGTCGAGAAGTGCAGGCCGGTGCGCATCACCGGCAGGGCGACGTTGACCACCGAGACGTCGAGGATGACCATGAACTGCGCCAGGCATACGACGAGGAGCAGGGCATCGTGTTCGGAGAGGCGTATCCAGGTTCTGTTCATGCCGGTACTGTGATTCAATTCCTATCCAGGTACAAGAGAGGGAGTTATCCTGGTAGTGGACATGCCACCCATCAGCACTGAAACGAACCCGATGAGCACTTCTGTGAGAAACGGCGAGCGCCGCCGCGCGGAGTTGGCGGACTTCCTGCGCCGCCGCCGCGCTGACATCCAGCCCGCCGACGTGGGGCTTCCCGAAGGTGGCCGCCGCCGCACCCCTGGCCTGCGCCGCGAGGAGGTCGCGCTGCTGGCCGGCGTCGGCACCACCTGGTACACGTGGCTCGAGCAAGGGCGCGACGTGCGCGCCTCCGAGGAGGTGCTCGAGGCGCTCGCCCGAGCTCTGCAGATGTCCGAGGTCGAGCGCGACCACCTGCTGCTGCTCGGCCGCGGCGATCCGGCCCCGGACTGCGAGCCCCCGGCCGAGAGCGTCTCCCCCTCCCTGCGCCGGCTGATCGAGAGCCTGGGGCCGAACCCGGCGTACGTGATCGGGCGCCGCTGGGACTACCTGGCCTGGAACCGCGCCGCGCGGGCGCTGATCTGCGACTTCGAGGCGGTTCCGGTGCCCGAGCGTAACCACCTGTGGCTGATGTTCATGGACCCCGACCGGCGCACGCTGATGACCGATTGGGAGGCCGCCGCGCGGACATGCGTGGCCAAGTTCCGGGCCGACCATGCGCGCCATCTCGACGACCCGTCGTTCGAAGAGCTCGTGCTGGCGCTGCGCGGTGCCAGCCGCGAGTTCTGCCGCTACTGGAAGCGCCACGAGGTCTCGCGCGCTTCCGGCGGGCGCAAGGAGCTCCGCCATGCCGAGGCCGGCTCGCTGATCTTCGAGCACGCCGTCTTCCATCCGGTCGACGAGCCCGAGCAGCGGCTGATCCTCTATACGCCGGTGCCCGGGACCGGGACGGCCGAGAAGCTCGAGCAGCTGTGCGCCGCCGAGGCCGCGGCGACGCTCGAGGATGAGCGGCTGGAGCTCGCCGGAGTGCGGTGAGAGGCGCGGCTTGGCGCGGGCCGTACGTCGTCAGCGCGCTGCGGATCTGTTTGCTGTCCGCGACCGGTGGTGGGCTCATGTGGCTGTGGTCAGATGTGTCGACGACCGCGCAGGAGTGCGCGACCGGCCGTACCGGATCGGCCGCCACGACGGTCATGTTCGGAGCGCTCGTGCTCCTCACGCCCGCGGGTCTGGGTGTGTACGCATCGCGCTCGCGCTCGCAGCGGCGGGAGATCGTGATCGCCGCGATGATCGGGACGTTGGTGGCGCTGCTGGTGGTGGGATGCGCGGCCCTGGCCTGGTGGGGCTCGCACGGCTGCATGACCTAGGCGGGAAGAACCTCCGCCTCGTTTCGACGCAATCGCGGCGCGGGGAGAAACTCCCGCTCAGCGGGACTGGGAACCCAATCGACGCTCCTCGCGTGACGCGGCGGAGGTTGTTCCCGCCCCGGGGCCCGGGCCCGGGCCCCGGCGCGCGTCCGCCGCGCCCGCCGCGCCCGCCGCGACCGCCGTGGGCCCGGCTCAGCCCACCGGCTCCTCGGTGACGTCCCGCGCCACCAGCGCGGCGTAGGCCCCGCCCCGCTCCAGCAGCTCCTCGTGCGTGCCGCGCTCGACGATCCGGCCGTGGTCGAGCACGACGATCTGGTCGGCATCCCGCACGGTCGAAAGGCGGTGGGCGATCGTGATCGTGGTGCGGCCCTCGGCCAGGCGCTCGAGCTCGGCCTGGACGGCGGCTTCGGTCTGGGTGTCGAGCGAGCTCGTGGCCTCGTCGAAGATCAGCACGGGGGGATTGCGCAGGACGGTGCGGGCGATCGCCATGCGCTGCTTCTCACCGCCCGAGAAGCGATACCCGCGCTCGCCCACGACGGTGTCGTAGCCCTCGGGCAGCGAGACGATCAGGTCGTGGATGCGCGCGGTGCGCGCGGCGTCCTCGAGCTCGGCATCGGTGGCGGACGGGCGCGCGAAGCGGAGGTTCTCGCGGACGCTGGCGTGCAGCAGGTAGGTCTCCTGCGAGACGACGCCCACGGTCGCGGCCAGCGACTCGAGCGAAGCTTCTCGGACGTCCACGCCGTCGACGCAGACCCGTCCTTCCTGGGGCTCGTACAGCCGCGCCACCAGGTAGCCGAGCGTGGTCTTGCCCGAGCCGGTCTCCCCCACGATCGCGGTGCGCGTGCCCGCGGGGACCACGAGGTCGATGTCGGACAGCGTCCAGGGAAGCTCGGAGTCCTCGGCCCCGTAGCGGAACCAGACCCCCTCCAGCCGCACCTCGCCCACGACTGAGGCCGGATCCAGCCGGACGGGATCGTCGGCCTCGACGATGTCCACGGGCAGGTCGAGGTACTCGAAGATGCGGTCGAACAGCGCGAGCGAGGACTCCAGGTCGGCCTGGGTTGAGAGCAGGCTCTGAATCGGGAACAGCAGTCGCGTCTGGAGCGTGGTGAAGGCGACGACCGTCCCGATCGAGATCGCCGCGTGGCGGCCGCCGCCGATGAAGCTCTGACCCGCGATCCAATACACGAGCGCGGGCTGGATCGCGAACACCATCTGGATCGTCGACATCAGCCAGCGGCCTGCCATGCGGGAGCGGACCTCGATTTCGGCGATCTCGCGCGAGTCCTCGGTGAAGCGCCCGCCCAGGTCGCGGCCGCGCCCCATCGTCTTGCCGAGCATGATTCCCGACACCGAGAGAGACTCGGAGACCAGCGCCGAGAGGTCGGCCAGCCGGCGCTGGCGCTCGCTCGTGATCCGCCGCCTCATCATGCCCACCCGCCGCGTGAGGTAGACGAACGGCGGCACGAAGATCAGCGACGCCAGAGCCAGCTTCCAGTTCAGGATCACCATCGCCACCATCGTCGCGATCACCGTGGTGGCGTTCTGAGCCACGGACGTCGCGGTCGTCGTGACGACGCTGTCGATCCCACCGATGTCGTTTGCGATCCGGGACTGCACCTCGCCCGTGCGCGTGCGCGTGAAGAAGGCCAGCGACATCCGCTGCAGATGGCGATAGACCGCGGCGCGCAGGTCGTGCATGACGCGCTGGCCGATCACGTTCGAGATGTACGTCTGCCACACGCCGATCGCCCCCGTGGCGACCGCGATCCCGATCATCCC
>DATGJM010000195.1:0-15403 GCA_035295205.1 Solirubrobacteraceae bacterium
GTGCTGCCGTCGCCGGGGGGTCGGGGGCCCGTGGGTGGGGGCCGGGGCCCAGCGCCCGCGGCGCGGGGCCGCGGCCCGGGCCGAGGGCTGGGGGCCGGCGCCCAGGGCCGGGGCCCCGGGCCGGGAAAAACGTGCAAACGAATCCGCCGCTCACGACGATTTGCACGTTTAGGTCCCTCAGAGCACGAAATGCGCAAACCGAGCCGACGGCCGCAACGGTTTGCGCGTTTTTCCCGCGCCACGGGCCGACGGCGGTGACCGCCGAGTCCGTGCCGGCAGCCGCGGGCCGACGGCGGTGACCGCCGAGTCCGTGTCGGTAGCCGCGGCCGCACGAGCGCGGCGGCGTCGAGGCCGGCTCAGGCCTCGAGTACGACCGCGAGACCCTGGCCGACGCCGATGCACAGCGCGGCCACGCCGTAGCCGCCGCCGCGCCGGCGCAGCTCGTGCGCCAGCCCACCGAGGATCCGCCCGCCCGAGGCACCGAGTGGGTGGCCGAGTGCGATCGCGCCGCCGTTGGGGTTGACGCGATCGGGGTCCAGCCCGTGCCATTGCCCGATATCGGCCAGGCACTGGGAGGCGAAGGCCTCGTTCAGCTCCACCACGGACACGTCCTCCCAGCCGATCCCGGCCCGCTGAAGCGCCTGCTCGGCTGCGGCCACCGGCGCGATCCCGAAGACGTCGGGGTGGACGCCCGCGGCGCCGCGCGAGACCACCCGGGCCAGTGGCTCGCGACCGACCAGAGCAGCGCCGGCTTCGTCGGCGATCAGCACCGCGCTGGCCCCGTCGTTCATCGGCGAGGAGTTACCGGCCGTGACCGTCCCCCCGGCCACGAACGCCGGCTTCAGTCCGGCCAGCTTCTCGAGCGAGGTGTCGCCCCGGATCGTCTCGTCGCGCTCCAAGGACGTCCCCGGCACCGGTACCACCCACTCCGGGTAGAAGCCGTCCTCCCACGCCGCGAGCGCCCGCTGATGGCTGCGCAGCGCGAACGCGTCCTGAGCCTCGCGCGAGATGTCGTAGATCGAGGCCAGCTTCTCCGCCGACTCCCCGAGCGAGATCGTCCACTCCGACGGCATCTCGGGATTGACCATCCGCCATCCCAGCGTGGTCGAATAGAGCTCCTCGTGCCCCCGCGGAAATCCGCGCTCGGGCTTCAGGAGAACCCACGGCGCGCGGCTCATCGACTCGACCCCGCCCACGAGCACCACCCGAGCGTCTCCGCACTCGATCATGCGGCTCGCCTGCATGGCGGCATCGAGGCTCGAGCCGCACAGGCGATTGACGGTGCTGCCGGTCACCGTGGTCGGGAAGCCGGCCAGGAGCGCCGCCATGCGGGCGACGTTCCGGTTGTCCTCGCCGGCGCCATTGGCATCGCCGAACAGCACGTCATCGACGTCCGAGGGGTCGAGTCCCGGCGAGCGCGCCATCAGCGCGCGCACCACGTGGGCAGCGAGATCGTCCGGGCGCACGCCGGCGAGCCCGCCGCCGTAGCGGCCGAACGGAGTGCGGACGGCGTCGAAGATGTACGCCGCGCTCACGTGCTGCGCGGGATCAGGCGCTCGCCATGCGGGGGAAGCTCGGCGCTGCCGGGCGACCGCAGGCCGTCGATGACGACCTCGAGCAGCCGGCGCCAGCCGCCTCCCTTGCCCGTGGCGTGCAGCGAGCCGATCGAGCACATGATCATCGGGATGTCTTCGAGCTCGAAGTCGGCACGAAGCGCGCCTGTCGCCTGGGCCCGGCCGATCATGCCCTCGATGATCGCGAACAGCCCGTGCCGGGTATCGGCCGCGAGGGCCGCGGCCTGCATCACATCCGGGCGATCGGAGACGACCTCGGCCAGGCCGCGGCTGGAGGCCATGATCTCGGCACCCTCGCGGAGGTAGGCGGTGAACCCCTCCCACGGATCCTCGGCCTCGGCCGCACGGCGGGCGACCTCGCACTGGGCCTCGAAGTAGTCGAAGGTGAGCCCTTCCAGCAGCGCCTCCTTGGTGGAGAAGTGGCGATACACGGTGCCGACCCCGACGCCGGCTGCGGCGGCGATGTCGTCCATCTGGGCATCGACCCCGTGCTCGGCGAAGCACTTGTGGGCGGCGTCCAGGACGCGCTCGCGGTTGCGTGCGGCGTCTGCGCGGAGGGGCTTCGGCCTAGACGAGGTGGACATTGGCGGGATTTCTCCTTGACAAACGGAACCGCGGTTCCATATAGTATCCGGAACAGGAATTCCGCTTCCGGATCATATCACTCACTGGGGAGCCCACAAATGACCTCACAGAAACTCGACCGCCGTTGGATCGCGATGGCCCTGCTCGCCGTCGCGCAGTTCGTAGTCGTGCTCGACGCCTCGATCGTCAACGTCGCCCTGCCCTCGATCGGGCGCGGCCTGCATCTGAGCCAGAACTCGCTGTCCTGGGTCGTCAACGGGTACGTGCTCACATTCGGCGGCTTCCTGCTGCTGGGCGGGCGAGCTGCCGACCTGATCGGACGTCGCATCATGTTCATCGTCGGCCTCGCGATCTTCGCCCTGGCGTCCTTCGCGGGCGGCCTCGCCCACAGCGAGGGCACGCTGATCGCCGCCCGCGCCGTGCAGGGCTTCGGTGCCGCGCTGCTCTCGCCGGCGGCGCTCTCGCTCGTGACCACGATCTTCACCGAAGGCGCGCAGCGCAACAAGGCGCTCGGCATCTGGGGCGCGGTCGCAGGCTCGGGCGGAGCCGCGGGCGTGCTGCTCGGCGGCGTCCTCACCAGCGGCCTCGGCTGGCGCGCGGTTCTGTTCGTGAACACCCCGATCGGCATCGCCGCCGCGCTCGCAGCGCCGGCGCTCCTCCCCGAAGCGCGCGGCGACGGCGCCACGCGCGGCTTCGACGCCGCGGGTGCGGTCACCGTCACCGGCGGCCTGAGCGCGATCGTGTACGCCCTGGTCGAGGCGCCGAGCGCAGGCTGGGGCTCGCTGCAGACGATCGGCCTGCTGGCCTTGGGCGCGGTCCTACTTGCCGCCTTCGCGGTGATCGAGACCCGTTCGCAGGCCCCGCTCGTGCCGCCGCGCATCTTCCGCGTCGCTTCCGTGGCCGGCGCCAACGTCACCGGCCTGCTGATCGGCGCCTCGCTGTTCTCGATGTTCTTCTTCATCTCGCTCTACATGCAGCAGGTGCTGGGCTATGGCGCGCTGAAAGCCGGCGTGTCCTACCTGCCGCTGGCCGGAGTGATCGTCCTTGCCGCGGGCGGCGCCTCGCAGCTGGTCAACCGCCTCGGCTTCAAGCCCGTGCTGATGAGCGGGCTGGCTCTGATCGCCGTGGCGCTGGTCTGGTTCGCCCAGGTCCCGACGAACGGCTCCTACGCAGCCGATCTGCTCGGGCCGATGCTCGTGGCCGCCGCCGGCCTCGGCCTGGCGTTCGTGCCCGTGACGATCGCCGCGATGACCGGCGTGCGCGAGCACGAGGCTGGACTGGCCAGCGGGCTGATCAACACCGCCCAGCAGGTGGGTGGCGCGCTTGGCCTGGCGGTGCTGGCGACGATCGCCAACTCTCGGACGACGAGCGAGATGAAGGCCGCCCACGGCGCGCCCAGCGCGCTCCATCACGCACTGACCCTCGGATTCCACTCGGCCTTCCTGACCGGCGCCGGGCTCGCGCTGCTCGGGCTGGTGCTGGCGGCCGTGCTGATCCGGACCCGGCGCACCGAATCCGAGCCGGCCGGGGCGGCCGTGGCAGTCGAGTCTGCGGCATGAGCGCAGGCTTGACTGCCTGAGGCGCATCGAAGAGGCTACCGGCACTTTCCACAGGAGGTTTAGCTAGATGAGTCTCACGATTGGTGACGAGGCGCCAGACTTCGAGGCGCAGAGCACCGAGGGCCCGATCCACTTCCACGCGTGGCTCGGAGATTCGTGGGGAGTGCTGTTCTCGCACCCGAAGGACTTCACGCCCGTATGCACGACGGAGCTTGGCTATATGGCCAAGATCAAGCCGGAGTTCGACCGCCGTGATGTCAAGATCATCGGCCTGTCGGTCGACGCCACCACCGACCACGAGCGGTGGGTGGCGGATATCGAGGAGACCCAGGGCTACGCGCCCAACTACCCGATCATCGGCGACGCCGACTTCAGCGTGTCGAAGCTCTACGGCATGCTCCCGGCCGCCGTCGAAGGCGAGGCCGGCGCGCGCACCCCAGCCGACAACCAGACGGTGCGGAACGTGTTCGTGATCGGCCCGGACAAGAAGATCAAGCTGATCCTCATCTATCCGATGACCACCGGACGCAACTTCGACGAGGTCCTGCGGGTGATCGACTCACTTCAGCTCACGGCCAAGCACAAGGTCTCAACCCCCGTGAACTGGAAGCCCGGCGAGGACGTGATCATCGCCGGCTCGGTGAGCAACGATCAGGCGCGCGAGACCTTCGGCGCCTGGCAGGAGCCCAAGCCCTACATCCGGATCATCCCGCAGCCGGCGGGGGATCGGGAGGAGGCGAAGGTCTGATCCTCCGCCAGTACTACCTGGGCTGCCTGGCCCACGCCTCCTACCTGATCGCCGATCCGCAGGGCGGCGAGGCGGCGGTGGTCGATCCGCAGCGCGATGTCGAGCAGTACCTCGAGGAGGCGGCCGCGCTCGACTGCCGCATCACGCACGTGCTGCTCACCCACTTCCACGCCGACTTCGTGGCCGGGCATCTCGAGCTGAGAAATCGCACCGGCGCCACCATCCACCTCGGCGCCCGCGCCCGGGCCGAGTACGCCTTCGAGCCGATGGCCGATGGCGACACGCTGGCGTTGGGCGCCGTGCGTTTGCAGGTCCTCGAGACGCCGGGGCACTCGCCGGAGTCGATCTCGATCCTGGTCTACGACCCCGAGTTCAGCGACTCAGAGCCGTATGCGGTGCTGACCGGCGACACGCTGTTCATCGGCGATGTGGGCCGCCCGGACCTGCGGGCGTCGCTGGGCTGGAGCGCCGAGGAGCTCGGGAGCCTGCTCTACGACTCGCTGCACGAGAAGCTCGCGCCCTTGCCGGATGCGACGCTCGTCTATCCGACTCACGGCGCCGGCTCGCTGTGCGGCAAGAACCTCTCGACCGACACGGTCTCCACGATCGGCGTGCAGCGCGCGTACAACTACGCGCTGCAGCCGATGAGCCGTGAGCGGTTCATCGAGATCGTCACGGCAGACCAGCCGGACACGCCGCCGTACTTCACCTACGACGCAGTGCTGAACACTCAGGAGCACCCGACGCTCGCCGAGGCGCTGGAACGGGAGCTGAAGCCGCTGTCGCTGACGGATGTCCTCGGGCTGGTCGAGCGCGGCGCGCAACTGCTCGACGTGCGGGACGCCGTCGAGTTCGAGGGCGCGCACGTGCGCGGCGCGGTCAACGTCGGGCTCGGCGGCTCCTACGCCACGTGGTGCGGCACGGTGCTCGACCGGGACCGGCCGGTGGTCCTGATCTCAGAGCCGGGACGCGAAGTCGAAGCCGCCACGAGGCTCGGGCGGATCGGCTTCGACACAGTGGCCGGCTACCTCGAGGGAGGGATGGCGCCTCTGGCCGCCCGGCCCGACCTCGTGGAGCGCGTCGAGCGCCTGACCGCAGGCTCGCTCTCCGAGCGGCTGGCGGCCGCCGCACCCCCGACGCTGATCGACGTCCGTACTCCCGGCGAGTTCGAAGACGGCCGCATCGACGGGGCCGTGAACGTTCCGCTGTCTCGCTTGGCCGAACAGATGCACCAGCTTCCCGACGAGGAGGCGCTGGTCGTCTACTGCACCAGCGGCTACCGCTCGGCGATCGCCGGCAGCCTGCTGCGCCGCGACGGACGCGACGTGTCCGACCTCGTCGGCGGCTACGCGGCCTGGCAAGCGTCGGTCAGCTGAACAGGCCCTCGCCGACGTAACCGCCGCGAGCTGCCCCGGGCGGGCAGACGAAGATCGCGCTCGCGGTGTGCACGGTGAAGGCACTGAGCGCGTCGCTGGTGGCGAGCCGGCGCTGGATCGTGATGAACTGGCGCGGATCGCGCACGAACGCGAGGAAGAACAGGCCGCCGTCGAGCAGGTGGCCGCCGCGGTCGACCGCGCCCTGGGTGAAGCCCTGCGAATAGTGGTAACCGCGGCGCAGGATGCGCTTTCCGCCGTTCGTCTCGGCGGCGGCGAGGCGGATGTGAGCATGCGCTGGGATCACCGGCGCCCCGATCGCGTCGACCGCGCTCAGGTCGACCGGGTCGTGCTCGCCCAGCGACCCCAACGGTGCGCCGCTGGCCTTCCGGCGCCCGATCGCCTGCTCCTGCGCGGCAAGCCCCGCGGTGTCCCAGGTCGGAAAGACGATCTCGATCCGGCGGACGATCATGTAGCTCCCGCCGGTCAGCCAGCTCGGTCCGTCGCCCGACTGGACCCAGACGAAGCGATCGAGGGCCTGATCATCCGTTCCGCGGAGGTTGTTCGTGCCGTCCTTGAAGCCGATCAGGTTGCGTGGGGTGCCGGCGCTCGGGGTCGAGACGAAGCCGGTGTGTGACCAGCGCTGGACGACATGGCTGCCGGCGATCGCGCCGAGCACGTGGAGCGCGTGAAAGGCCACCTGGGGGTCGTCGGCGCAGGCCTGCACGCAAAGATCACCGCCGGAGCTCTGCGGGTCGATCAGCTCGCCGGGGAACGCAGGCAGCTCGCGGAGCTGGGGCGGCCGCATGCGCCTGAGCGCCGGACTCGCGAACAGGCCCGGGCCGAGTCCGAACGTCAGGGTCAGGCGGGCCGGGGCGAGACCGAGCGCCTCGCCTGGGTCGCCGGCGTACTCACGGCCGACGGTGAGCGCGGCCGCGGCGGCGCTCCACTCCCTCAGCAGCTCCCTGAGCGCCGGCGGCGAGGTCGTCTTCAGATCGTAGGCGGCGAAGTACAGGTGGGACTGCTGGGGGGTGGCGATGCCGGCCTGGTGCGGGCCGTGGAACGCGACCGCCTCGCCCGCCCGAGCGGGCTCGGCGGGGCTGGGCTTCGGGCGGTCGAGTAGGTGATCGGCCGCAGCACCGGCACCGAGCAGAGCGGCACCAGCCAGCGCGTCCCGACGGGTGAGCTTGAACGCCTTGGGGCCCCCGCCTCGATTGTGAGACGGGGGCCCTGGCTGGTCCGAGGACCGGGGCATCTGAGTTGCTCCCGGAGCTTTACGCGACCACGGTCACGTATCCGCGCATGTATCCGTCATGGGTCATCGCCCATGGATCACACGGGACCGAGCACCACCAGGCGTACTTGCCGGTCTTGGTCGGCGCCTTGAAGGTGAGGGTCACGTCGTGCGCGGTCGAATCGGTTCCGGCGGCGATGATCGAGTTGACGCCCAGCGCCGGCGAGGTGAACGTATGCGGACCGGTGTCGTAGTTGTGGAAGGTGATCGTCACGGTCGAGCCGGCGTGGACGGTGTAGTCCGCGGGCAGGAACGCGTCGTGCCACTGGTTGTCGGGCCCCTTGCGGCCGTGCTCGTTGTCGGCCTTGATGGCCACGCTGATCGCCTGCGGCGCCGGCGCGGCCGTGACGCTCGCCGCGCGGGCGGCGGGGGCCGGGGTGGTGATCACCGTCGTGCTCGTCGCCGCAGTCGAGGACAGCGCGACCGTGGCGACGATGATGGCCATCACCGAAAGCAGACCGGTCAGGCCGATGGCGACCATCGCCCACTCGCGCCAGGCACGGTCCTTAGAAGGGGGATATGGCTCGGATGCGGTACTCATGATTTGGGCTCCTCGGGTCAGTCGGATCAACTAAGTAGGACGGTATGGACTGCCCGCCGCCGCTCAATCCGGGTCGCCGTGCGGCGTCGGTGTGTTCCACAACCGAACCTCGATCAGTGGGTTCCGCTGGACCGTTACGGGTTTTCCGCACCGGTAGACGCAAGCAGTCGCCCCCACAGCGTTGCGGTCCCCGGGGCTGGAGCGCGTTGGGGCACGCGAGACGAACACCGGGCGCGTCCGCTGTGCGCGAGGCTCAGTGGATCAGCAGGTCGCGGGCCGCCAGGTCCACGGGGGCGGCGTGCCCGGGGACGACGTGCACATGCAGCACCCACACGCCTGGCATGCCGAGCACTGGCTCAGTCGTGGCGTAGGTGGAGCCGCCGTGGGCGGGGAGCGAGCTTGCGTAGGCGTCGCTCATGCCCATCGCGGGCATGCCGAAGGTGACGGTCACGGCCGCGCCGCTCAGCGGGCGGCCCCCCAGGGAGAGCGCCACCGAGACGCGGTTGCGGGCGCTCGCGAAGTTAGGCGTGAGCTGAAGCGTCGCGGTGTACACGCCGACGCGGATGATCGCCCGGCCGTCGTGCAGGGTTGCCCTAGCCGGAGCCGGAGCCGGCATGGCCGCCGGCTCGGCTGGGCGTTCGAGCGCCCCGAGCAGGGCGCCTCGGCTCGCTGAGCTGCCGGTCGTGGCCAGCAGCGCGAGTCCCGCCAGCACGAGCGCCGCGGCTGCGGCGGCGATCGAGATCCGCGGGTGGCTACGGGCCAGGGTCATGGCATCAGTACAGCCTCTGCGCCGCCCCCGCCCATCGGGGAGACGCCGCGGTCCCCGGCGGGCCGACTACTGACGGCCCGCCGGGTTGACCCCTCCTCCGAGAGCTACAGGTTCTCGTTGCGCGCCGCGTCGGCCGCCTTGGCGAGCGCCTTCATCGTGGCGAAGAAGGCGGGCGACTGCCCGATGAACAGCCCCATCGCCGTGAGGAACTGGACCACGCCCATCGCGATGTCCTTGGTCTCGGTGGGCCGGATGATCGAGACGATCGGGAACTTCCGGCTCAGGAAGATCGTGGGCTCGGGCATGATCAGGTTGGTCTGGAACTCGGGCCCGCCGAACGGCGGCGAGTTCAGATCCGGGAACACGAGACCGTTCGTCGGGTCGGTCAGCGCCGGTGCGTTACCCGCCTTGTCCGACCAGGTCTGGAAGTGCATGGCCTCGGTCGGCCCGATGCTCAGCAGGATCCGCAGGACCTCCGGATTCGTGACCCGCTGCGCGAGCGCGGGATACAGGGTCGTACCGCCCTGCTCGATCGTCGCGAAGTGGAACCCGGCCGTGTTGGCGATCGCCTGCAGGTGCTTCTCGGGCTTGAGGTCGTCATTCGTGCGCGGAATCGCCGGGAACTGGCCCTTGAACAGCCCAGGCACGGCCTGGTCGAACGTGTCCCCGAAGTCCGGGTTCTTCGTGTCCGAGCGGTAGCGCGTCCACCAGCTCGTGTCCACGGTCAGCTGCATCAGGTTCGTGAGCCGCTTCATGTCCGATGCGCCACTTGCCCGGCTGCCCTGCAGCGTGCGGAACGGCTCGAGATTGACCGGCTGCTTGCCGTGGGCCGCCAGGTAGGCGTTCAGGAAGAACCAGTGGGTGAACTCGTCCTCGGTGTTGTCGTGGACGTACTGGGGCATGTCCCCGTCGAGGACGACGAGCTTCTCGGTGAAGGCCTGGTTACCGCTCCCACCGGGCACCTCCCCGTCCTGGATTCCAGCGAGCTCGTTGTACTGCTGCCAGAGGTCGCTCTCGAGGATCTCCGCCGCGGCCAGGAAGCGGAGGATGGCGGCGTCGCCGTCGGTCAAGTCCTCCGACGCCGAGGCGACGCCCATGTCGCCGAGCACTCCGGCGGCGAGTGCTGCGGATCCGGCCCCGACCAGGAACGAGCGCCGGCTCGTCCCCCGCGTTGCGCTGCTCATGTGTGCTCCGATCTTGTTGTCTAGATCACCTTTTCCGGCGCGAACGGCTGAACGGGGCCCCATTGCCGTCGCGCCCACGGAGTGCACTCATTACCTGCCCCGGACGTTCCCCGAACCCCATTTCTTCCCGTGTTCACAGGGAATTCCCGGGTTTCAGCAATCGGGAAGGTTGGGGAGGTCTCAGGCGTCATTAACGCGTATGCGGGTGCGCCCGCTGACCCTCGCCCCCGACCGGAAGGTGGCTCCATGAGCAAGAAGATCGGAATGCTTGCGGCCATGGTCGCGGCTTGTGCTGCGCTCGCGGCACCAGCCCTGGCCAGCGCGAAGCCTTACCTGACCCAGTTCAGCACGACCAGCACGATCGCCAGCGCGGTGCCGACGAGCGGCCCGTCGATGGGCGACCAGAACCCTTACGGCGTCGCGGTCGTGCGCCACACCGAAGGCGACCTCATCCGCGGCGACATCCTGGTCAGCGACTTCAACAACGCCCAGAACGAGCAGGGCACTGGCTCGACGATCATGGAGATCTCGCCGTCGGGCGCCGCCCACATCTTCGCGGTCGTACCGCAGCCGACGAGCACCCCGGCGGTCGGCCTCACGACCGCGCTGGTGGAGTTGCGCCAGGGCTTCGTCGTCGTCGGCAGCCTGCCCGCCCCCGGCGGCAACTCGTCGGCCGCCACCGCCGGAGCGCTGAGCATCCTCGACTCCCATGGGAAGGTCGTCGAGACGCTCATGGGCGGCGACATAAACGGCCCCTGGGACATGACGGCGGTGCAGCGCGGTGACCGCGCCGTCCTGTTCGTCACCAACGTGCTGAACGGCACTGTGGCCGCGAAGGGCGGCGTCGTCCACGACGGCACCGTGGTCCGCATTGTGCTGCGGATCCATGGCCACCATCAGCCACAGGTCGTCTCCAACCAGGTGATCGCCAGCGGCTTCGCCGAGCACACCGATCCCAACGCCCTGGTCGTCGGACCGACCGGCGTCGGGCTCGGCCGCGACGGCGTGCTCTACGTCGCCGACTCGAACGGCAACCGGATCGCTGCGGTCCCGAACGCGCTCACGCGAACGAGCGTGCTCGGCGGCGGCGGGATCACGGTTTCGAAGGGCGGCAAGCTGAACGACCCGCTCGGGCTCGTGATCGCTCCAAACGGCCACATCATCACCGCCAACGGCGGCGACGGCCGTGTGGTCGAGACCACCCCCGGCGGCGCCCAGGTGGCTTCGAAGACGCTGGTCGCGGAAGGTGCCGGCGACCTGTTCGGGCTCGCGATCGTCCCCGAAGGACGCGGCCTGTACTTCGTCAACGACGCAGGTAGCGGCCCCGCCGCCAACTCGCTGGACGTGTTGCACTAGCGGTCCGATCCCTGACAGCGCGGTGCGCGGGTTTCATTTACCCGCGCACCGCGCCGATAACAGGGGGACATGCCTGGCCCGTATGCCGAGGTGCTGGTCGGCCGCCAGCCGATTTTTGATCGGAATCTCGACGTGGTCGGTTACGAGCTGCTGTTCCGCTCCGGGCCGGAGAACCGGGCCCGCGTAGAGGACTCGGAGGAGGCCACCGCGTCGGTCGTGATCGGCTCGCTCACGGAGATCGGACTCGAGCGCCTGGTCGGCGCGCGCCCCGCTTGGATCAACGTCTCGCGCGAGTTCCTGGTCGGCGGGCTGGCCGAGACGATGCCCTCGGAGCTCACGGTGCTCGAGATCCTCGAGGACGAGGCGATCGACGACCACCTCGTCGCGGCCGTGCGGCGCCTGCGCCGCCATGGCTTCCGCGTCGCCCTCGACGACTTCGCCTACACGCCCGAGACCGAGCGCCTGCTGCCCTACGTCGACGTGGTCAAGCTCGACGTCCAGAGCCTTCGCACCGAGGGCGTGCATCGCCAGATGCAGGAGCTCCGCCGATTCGGCGTCACCGTGCTGGCCGAGAAGGTCGAGACGCACGAGGAGCACACGTTCTGTCTCGAGGTGGGCTGCGAGCTCTTCCAGGGCTTCTTCTTCTGCAGGCCTGACATCGTGCGCGACCGCAAGATCTCGGCGGCGCGATTGGCCGTCCTGCAGTTCATCTCCCGCCTGCAGGATCCGGAGATCGCGTTCGACGAGCTCGAGCAGATGATCATCCGCGACGTTGCCTTCAGCTACCGCCTTCTGCGCTACGTCAACTCGGCCTTCTTCGGCCTGCGCCAGGTGAGCTCGATCTCCCAGGCGCTGGTCCTGCTCGGGGTCGAAAACCTCAAGCGATGGGCGACGCTCAGCCTGTTCGCGAGCGTCGAGGGCAAGCCGCAGGAGCTGACCGTCACCGCGCTCGTGCGCGCGCGCTTCTGCGAGCTCGCCGGCGCCGGGGTGCCGAACAGCTCGGCGGGCGAGCTGTTCACGCTTGGCCTGTTCTCGGTCATCGACGCTCTGATGGACTGCCCGATCGAGGAGGTGCTCGCCTCGACGCCGTTCCCGGATGAGATGCGCGTCGCGCTGATCACTCGCGCGGGTGCGAAGGGCGAGCTGCTGGCTTGCGTGTCGCTGCTCGAGACCGGGCGTCTCGACGAGGCCCGGATGCTGGTGGAAGACGCCGGGCGCCTGTACCTCGAATCGATCATCTGGGCGGAGGAGGCCACCGGCCCCCTGTTCGACGTCGCCGCTCGCCCGGCGGCCTGACGCGTCCCACTATCGTCCGGGCATGACCCGGCACCAGCGGCTGACGTTGATCGCCGCGATCCTCGGCTCCGGAGTGGCCACGATCGACGGCTCGATCGTGAATGTCGCGCTCCCGGCGATCGAGCGCGAGCTCGGGGGTGGGCTTGCCGCGCAGCAATGGATCACCGGTGGCTACCTGCTGACGTTGGGCTCGCTGATCCTGATCGGCGGCTCGCTCGGCGACATCTTCGGAGAGCGCCGGGTGTTCTCGATCGGCGTCGCGGGCTTCGGCGTGTTCTCGCTCGCCTGCGCGCTGGCTCCCACGGTCGGCGTGCTGCTCGTCGCCCGGGCGCTCCAGGGCGCAGCCGGAGCTCTGCTGACGCCGAGCTCGCTGGCGGTGATCGTCGCCGCCTTCCAGCCTCGCGAGCGCGGCGCTGCGATCGGCGCGTGGACTGCCTGGGGCGCGATCGCCGCGATCGTCGGCCCGCTGGCCGGGGGCGTGATCGTCGATAACGCCTCGTGGCGCTGGATCTTCGCGATCAACGTGCCGCTGATCGTGCTGACGCTGGTTCTGATCTCGCTCGCGGTTCCCCCCGTCAAGCAGGTCGCGCAGCGGCGGGTGGACATCACCGGCGCGGTCCTGTGCGTGGCCGGGCTCGCCGGCGTGGTGTTCGCACTGATCGAGCAACCGCACTACGGCTGGAGCTCGCCGGCGATCTGGGCGCCTCTACTCGGCGGCCTGGCCCTGTTCGCGGCGTTCCTCGCATACGAGCGCCGCGCCCGGCAGCCGATGGTCGAGCTCGTGCTGTTCTCGCGGAGGAACTTCGCCGTGGCCAACCTCCAGACGCTCACCATGTACGCGGGGCTGTCGGTCCTGTTCTTCTTCCTGATCATCTTCCTGCAGCAGGTGGCGGGTTACAGCGCGATCCGCAGCGGGCTGACGACGATTCCGGTGACGCTCGTGATGTTCGTGCTCTCGCGCCGCTTCGGGGCCCTCGCCGACCGTCACGGCCCGCGTCTGTTCATGGGGCTCGGCCCGCTGATCGCCGCCGGCGGGATCCTGCTGCTGCTCCGCGCCGGCATGCACGTGTCGTATGCCGGGGATCTGCTGCCGGCGCTGCTCGTGTTCGGGCTCGGGCTGTCGATGACCGTCGCGCCGCTGACCGCCACGGTTATGGCCGACGCGGGCGAGGAGGACGCGGGGATAGCGTCCGCGATCAACAACGCGATCGCTCGCGTGGCGGGCCTGGTCGGCGTGTCGATGATCGGGGTGGTGGTCGCCGGCGGGCTTGTGGGTGACACCTTCCGCCAAAACGCGGCGAGCGTGCACGCCTTCCACCTCGCGATCGCGGTGTGCGCCGGGCTCGTGGCCGCCGGCGGGGTGCTCGCGGCCCTGGGGATCGTCAACCCGAGTCGCCACGTGGCGGCCGAGGACTGCTCGGGCGGCCAGCTCGTCGGCGTGCCTAAGCCGGCTGCTGGCTGCCCGGATCCAGAGCCCGCAGCAGCTCGGGCGTGAGCTCGGCCACCGAGGCGAGCACCGCCGTGGCCAGTCCGAGCGCCTCCTCGTCGGGGCGGAACTCGCGATTCGGCACCGCGATCACAGTCATCCCGGCGGCGGCTGCGCTGCGCAGGCCGTTCGCCGAGTCCTCGACCGCGGCGCACGCTGTCGACTCGGCTCCCAGTCTGCCCGCCGCTTCGAGATAGACGTCGGGAGCCGGCTTGCCGCGGGCGACCTCCTCGGAGGACACGCTGGTCCGGAACTCCGTGCGCAGCTCCGCGAGGTCGAGGAAGAGATCGATGATCGGGCGGTTGGCCGATGAGGCGAGGGCAAGCGGCCATCCGGCGCCGGCCAGGTTCATGACCACCTCGCGGGCGCCCGGCAGAAGCGGAAGCCGCTCGCGGTAGCGAGCCTGGACCTCCGCCACTACCCGCTCAGAGATCGCGGGTGGGTCGAGCTCGACCCCGAGCTTGTCGTGCATGTACGCCGACCACTCGGTCGAGCTCATGCCCATCATCGCCCGCGTGGCCTCGGCGGACCAGCGGCCGCCATGGGTCCTGGTGAGCTGTTCGCGAGCTTGGTTCCAGACGCTCTCGGAGTCGAGCAGGACGCCGTCGAGGTCGAAGATGACCGCCGCCGGCAAGCTACGGCCGAGCCGGGACGAACTCGACCGTGGTGCCCCAGGGGTCGCGGACGCGCAAGACACCCTCCGTCGGCTCCGCCTGGACGCGGTCGCTCACCCGCTCGACGTCGTCGGTGCTCGGCAGCCGCACGGTCCAGTGCCTCAGCCCCACGGTGTGCTCGGGCGCCGGGCCGACGCCGCGACCCTTCCAGGTGTTGAACGCGAGGTGGTGGTGGTAGCCGCCCGCGGAGACGAACGCGGCCGTGCCGAGGTTGGCCTGGAGCTCGAACCCGAGCAGGTCGCGGTAGAAGCGAAGGCCCTCGTCGACATCGCCCACATGAAGGTGGAGGTGGCCCATCGTCAGGCCATGGCCGACACGCTCGCGCAACGGCTCATCCTCGACCGTCGCGAACAGCGACTCGAGGTCGAGCGGCGCAGGGCCGGCTCCGTACATGTCCCGCGGCCACTGCTCCCGCGGGCGGTCGGCGGCCAACTCGATCCCGTTGCCGTCTGGGTCGGGAAGGTAGATCGCCTCGTGCGTGCCGTGGTCCGAGGCGCCCTGGATCGGCGTGCGCACGGCCGCGATTCGGACCGCCGCACGCGCGAGCTCCTCGCGGCTCGGGTACAGCAGGGCGTAGTGGTAGAGGCCGGCGTGCCGCCCGGCTCTCTGTGCCTCGCGATCCTCGACGAGCCCGACGACGGTCTCATGCCCGTCGCCGAGGGCTGCGGTCCCGTCAGAGCGGTGATGCACGGCCAGGCCGAGCGCGCGCTCATACCAGTCGAGCGATCGCTCGAGGTCGGACACGGTGAGCTCGACCGCTCCGAGTCGGAGAGCCGCTGGAAGGGTGGGAGTGCTGAGTTCGATCGACTGCATGATTGAGATCTCAAGTAATTGTAGCGGCACGGAGCTACGGATAACGGTGGGTCCTACGGGGTAACGGCATTTCATGGAGGCCGATTCCTCCTCAGACTTATCCAAGACTCAACGCGACGCGGTGACTGAGTTCTGTTCCGGCTACATCACG
>DATGJM010000196.1:0-8325 GCA_035295205.1 Solirubrobacteraceae bacterium
ATGACCGTGCCGTAGATCCCGGACAGGCGCTCGTCCCCCGGATGGCGCGCCACCGCCGTGCCCTCCAGCGCTCGCTTGATCTCGCGGCCCGCGGCGATCAGCTCCGGCAGGTGGTCGGGCGCGACGCGCAGGCCGAGCCCGGCTGCCGGCACGAAGGCGTAGATCGCACCGCCATAGGCGACGTCGACCACCGCGCCCGCGGCCGGCACCTCGCGGCCGATGACGTAGGCGGGGACATTGCGGAATGCCACGCTCCGCACCCTCCCACCTCGGCAGCTCACGACCGCGGCCACCCGCCCCGACGGCACGTCGATCCCGACCTCGACTTCGCCGTCGTCGGGCGCGCTGACCCGCCCCGACTCGACCGCCCAGGCGCCAAGGGCGATCGTTCCGTGGCCGCAGGCCGTCGAATAGCCGTCCTTGTGCCAGAACAGCACTCCAAAAGCGGCGCCTTCATCGTCGGGCGGCACGATCAGCCCGCCGTACATGTCGGCGTGCCCCCGCGGCTCGTGGCACAGCATCCTGCGCACCCGCTCGATCTCCTCCGAGGCGGCGGCGTGCATCCGCCGCTCGGCCACGGTCGCGCCCGGTACCTCCAGCGAGTCCACGATCCGAAACGGCTCGCCGGCGGTGTGGTAGTCGACGGTCGTGATCTCCACTAGGAGCGAACCGGCTCCGCCGTCGCGGGCAGGCTGCGGGCGCGCCGGCCGATGCCCTTCCACGCGTCGCCTTCCGACTTCAGCCGCTCGAGCGCCGAGCGGACGTTCCAGCCGTCGGGCCGGAGGCCCCGGTCGTCGAGCTCCTCCCAGTGAATCGGCATGGCCACGGGCGCCCCCCGACGGCCGCGCACGCCGTAGGGCGCCACGCCGTGCTGCGCGTAGGCGATGCGGTTCACGTCGAGGTAGATCCGACGGCCGCGGTCGACGCGCTGCCACTCGAGCGTGAGCCGGTCGGGATCGTCCTCCACCATCCCCTCGGCCAGGCGGCGCGCGAACCGGTGCGCCTCCTCGTAGCCCGGGCCGCGACGCAGCGGGCAGACCACGTGCACGCCACGGGAGCCGGTGACCATCGCGTGGGGGGTGAGCCCCGCATCCCGCAGCCGTGCACCGGCCTCGCGAGCCGCCGCCCTGACGTCGCTGAAGTCGACCCCGTCCGCGGGATCGAGGTCGATGATCAGGCGGTCGGGCAGGCGGAGCTCATCCGCGCGCGAGAGCCAGATGTGAGGCGTGATCACGTTCTGGCCGGCCAGGAACACAAGAGTGGCCACGCTCGAGATGAGCACCTGCCTATTGCTCCCGCCGCGTTTGGGAACCTCGAGCGTCTCGATCCAGTCCGGGAAGTGGGGCGGAACCTTCTTCACGAAGAAGCCCCGGTCTGCGATCCCCTGGGGGAAGACCTCGAGCGCCAGCGGGCGCTCGCGCACATGCGGCACCATCGCCGCGCCGACCTGCTCGTAGTACCGGGCCAGCTCGAGCTTGGTCACCTCGGGGTCGGTGAACAACGCCTTCTCGGGATGGCTGATCGGGATCCGCCGCCGGCCGGTCACGATCGTCTCCGTCATGCCTCGCGCACCACCTCGCGAGCCGCCTTGTCCTCGCGCAGGCCCAGGTAGCGCGGATGGCGCAACCGGCCATACCCGGTCCACTCGGCGAACCCGATCTGCGCCACGAGCTCCGGCCGGACCCAGCTCACATGCCGCTCGCGGATCCGGTCCGCATCTGCGAACGGACATTCGGAGCTGTGGCGGGCTCGGAGCAGCCCCCCAAGCTCGCGCAGCGTGTCGCGGTCGAACCCGGTCCCGACCTTCCCCGCATAGCGCAGCGCGCCGTTGTCGTAATAGCCGACGAGCAGCGCACCCAGCTCGATGCGCGAACCCTGTGGAGCCGTGTAGCCGCCGATCACGAGCTCCTGTCCCTGCTCGCATTTGAACTTCAGCCAGTCGCGTGAGCGGGCGGCCCCATAGGTGCTGTCGGCGCGCTTGGCGATGACGCCCTCCCAGCCCTTGCGACAGGCCTCCTCGTACATGGCCTCGCCCTGGGCGTTGCGGTGGGGAGTCAGGCGCAACGGATCCTCGAAGCGCAGCGCCCGTCCGAGCAGCCGCTTGCGTGTGCGCAGCGGCAGCGCGCGCAGATCGAAGCCGTCGAGCCACAACAGGTCGAAGGCGTACAGGAACACGGGCACGTGGTGGCGCCGGCGCTCGGCCAAGCGGGCGAAGCTCGTCGCCGAGCCCTCGAAGGCGACCACCTCGCCGTCGACGGCGAAAGAGTCCGTCTCCTGCGCGGCCAGCGCCGCGGCGACTTCCGGAAAGCGCCCGTTCAGCGAGAGGTCGTTGCGCGAGCGCAGCTGCACGTCGTGCTCGGGAGTGCTGACACCGATGCAGCGGATCCCGTCCAGCTTGCGCTCGAAGATCCACTCCGGATCGCTGAAGCGATCGCGGGTGAGCGTGGCCTTCATCGCCTCGGAGCCCTTCGGCGGCGCGCCGGCCTTTACGAGGCGTCGCTCGGCCGGGGTCAGGGCGTCGAGGACGCCGCTCACCGGCGGCGGGGCGGCCGGCGGCCGGCCACCTGCTCGATCGTCCGCCCGGACTTCACCGACGCGGGCTGCGTGCTCTGGGGATTTCGCCGGGCGTCGGCCCGCTCGTCGCGACGCTTGATCAGTAGCCACTGCGGCTTCTTGCCTCCACGGGTGCGCTGTAGCGTCCAACCGCCCGAGAGCTTCTCGCCCTCGAGCCAGAACTTGGCATGGCCGGCCTCGAGCGCCTCGCTCATCGAGCGCTGCTCATCAAGGTTACGGTAGGTCCCAGCATCCCACACGATCACGGTCCCGGCACCGTAGCCCGAACCGATCGTGCCCTCGAAGTCGCCGTACGCGAGCGAGTGGTCCTCGACCTCGACAGCGAGGCGCTTCTCCCGCGGGTCAGTCGACGGGCCCTTGGGCACGGCCCACGAGCGCAGCACTCCGTCCACCTCCAGGCGGAAGTCGTAATGCAGGGTCGTCGCGGCGTGCTGCTGGATGACGAAGCGCGGCATCAGCGATCGTCGGCGTCCGGGCGCCGGCCGCCCGGCTGGCCCTCGTCACCGTCAAGCCGGGTGTCGAAGCGGACGCCGATGAGCGGCGGGATCGGGGCGACCCGCTGGGCCGTCGGGGTGTGGCGGTGCGCCCCCGACCCCAGCCCTGTGAGCGCCAGCACGACAGCGGTGGCTGCGATCGCGAGCCCTACGGCGAAGGTCCTGGCCGAGCCCGCGAGGGCGGGTCCGCCGCGATCGAGCACGGTCACTGTGGGCTCGGGGTCCACCCCGAGTTATTTTCCCCTCGCGTCGAGCTTGCAGTCGTGCCGCGGCGAGACTACGCGTCGGTGACGACGAACTCGATCAGGTGGGGGGTCTCCGGAGTCACGGTCGCGGCGCCGCGCAGCCCGATCACAGTTCCGGAGTCCGAGATCAGGAGGTAGCCGGGCCGGCCGTGCTGCAGTCGGTCGATGAGCTTCGGCTCGACCTGAGAGGTCCCAACGAGCGTCGCCGTCTGGCCTTCCACAGAGGCGATCACACAATCGAGCGCGAGCTGCTCGCCGTCGAGGTTGAGGCTCACCGGCAGTCCAGGCGACAGCGGATTGATGGCCCGGGAATCAGTGGGCGCGCTCATACATGCACCTTTCCGCGCGCCGCCTGGCCCCTGCCCTGCCACGCGCTGTTACTCGAAGGAACCTACCCCTGAGTGTCGGCCCCGCCTGACCAAACTTGACCCGCGAGCGTGTCACCGCCCAGACGCCGACTACGCGCTGCAGGGCTAAAGCGAGCGCCCGCTTCGCCGATACGGGCACCGTGAGCAAGCATGATTCCAGGAACCTCCGCTCCGAGCGCGGCTCGAGCCTGGTCGGGACGCTCGTCTCGCTCGTCGCCGTCGCGGTTCTCGCGGTGGTGCTCCTGCCTTCGCTGATGGGCGGCAGCTCCAAGCAGCAGCAGGCCCAGATGACCGCGGCCACGGCGCAGGCCAACGACGTCCAGGCGACAACGCTGCTCGAGAACGCGCAGACGGCGATGACCACATACTCGGCCTCGAGCGGAAACGGCTTCGCAGGCGCCACCGTGGACCAGCTGCGCTCGCTCGATCCCGAGATCCAGGCGCAAGGCGCCGGCCAGCCCTACCTGGCGTCGGTGAGCGCGACCACCGACTCCTACACGCTCGTGGCCGACAACCCGCTCACCGGCAACACGTTCACGCTGTCGGTCAATAACGGCGCGGTCGTGAAGACCTGCACCGTTGCCGGGCGCGGCGGCTGCCAGCCCGGCGGCAACTGGTAGCGCCGGCACCGCGTTCCGAGCTCGCGGTAGAGTCGGGCCCCGATGCGAGTCGGGAAGGCGTCGCTGCCGCTGATCGCGGCTCTCCTGTGTCTGGCGATGGCTCCGAGCGCGCTCGCCAAGCGCGTGGTGATCGGGCACTCGGTGCTCGGACGGCCGATCGTCGCCTGGTCCTACGGGCCTGACAACGCGCCCCGTAAGGTCCTGATCGTCGGCGTTATCCACGGCAACGAGCAGGCGGGGCTGACCATCATCCACGCGCTCATGCGCACGCGCGGACCGCGCGGCGTGCAGCTGTGGCTCGTCCCCGAGATGAATCCCGACGGCACCGCCTTCGACTCCCGCCAGAACGCCCACGGCGTGGACCTGAACCGCAACTTCCCGTTCCAGTGGGAGTTCATCGGCAACCCCGTCTACTACTCGGGTCCCCACCCGGTGTCCGAGCCTGAGGTCCGAGCGGCGATGGCACTGATCCGGCGGATCCGGCCGACCGTGACGATCTGGTACCACCAGCACATGGACCTGGTCGACCTGTCCGGCGGAGATCGCGGCGTCGCGCGGCGTTACGCCCAGATCGCCGGCCTGCGCCCGACCTGCCTGACGTTCCTCTCGGGGGAGGCGACCTCCTGGTCCAACCACACGTTCCCGGGGACGACCGCGTTCGTCGTCGAGCTGCCGGCCGGACCGGTTCCCGCGGACGCCCTCGCCCGGCACCTGCGAGCAGTGCGGGCGATCGAGCTCGGGCAGCGCACCGGGTCGCGCACCCACTGCGACTCGGTCACGCTGGCGGCGTAGTCCTACCGGTGTGCGCACGAGGGCCCAAATCGCGCGTGCCGTTCTGGATATGGGGTGCCGTGCGCGGTATTTAGGCACGCGGTCCCAAATTCGCTTGGCCGCACATCATTTGGGATCTGGTGCATGCGGTGAGGGTCGCCGACCTGCACGAGCCACACCGACCCGGACGAGCCACCCCGACCTGGACGAGCCACCAAATCGTGTGCAGCGACCGCGATTTGGGGCGGCGACCCTGAAATACATGGTTGCGCCCCCATATCGGGGCGGGCGCACCAGACTTGGGATGAAAACCAGGTGAAGGCGGTCAGGCTCCTTGTCGCTGCGCGATCTGCATCAGGTTGCTGCAGGTGTCCTCGAACACGGCTGCTGTCACCGGGCCGCGCTCGACGGGAGGCTGGGTGAACGTAACCCCCAGGCCGCGAAGCCGCTCGTACTCGGCTTGCACGTCAATGACCGCGAACGACGTGAACGGAATCCCGTCGGCCAAGAGCGCCTCCTTGAACGGCCTGACCGCGGGATGGGCGTCGGGCTCGAGCAGGAGTTGCGTGCCGTCGGGCTCCCCGGCAGACGCGACCGTCAGCCAGCGGAACTCGCCCACCGGGACGCCCTCACGTTTCTCGAAGCCGAGCACGTCGGTGTAGAACCGCAGCGCGTTCTCCTACACAGCGGTCAAGTGGATCCTCACGCTTCCTCCCTGGGTGGTGGACGAGACCAGCGTTGAGCGATCTCCTCGAGTGGCTCCGGGGTGATCGTGTGCAGCTTGTAGCGGCCCGCTCGGCGTGTGCTGATCAGTCCAGCCTCTTCGAGCACCGCCAGATGCTGCGAGATCGCCTGCCGCGTCGACCCCAACCCGTGCCTGGAAACGAGCCGGGAACAGAGCTCGAACAGCGTCTGGTCGTCACGCTCTGCGAGCTCGTCCAGGATCGCCCGGCGGGTGGGATCGGCTAGAGCTTTGAAGATGTCGTCAACCGGCCCGATAATAGGCAAGTGCTGACTTGCATGTCAAGCTGCGTCACATGACCTCCGAGCCCGCGATCCGAATCGCCACCGCCGACGATGTCGGTCGCCTGGCCCTGCTCAGAGCGCTGTGGACGGATCGGCCCGGGGCCGACCACGAATTCGTGAGCCGGATGGCTCGATGGCTGGATGGCGACGGCGAGCGCCGCACGACCTGGCTCGCCACGCTCGGTGGAGCGCCCGTGGGCATGGCCTCGATGTGGGAGTACCGGCGGATGCCGCGCCCGGACCGCCCCGACTCGCGCTGGGGCTACGTGAGCAACATGTTCGTCCGCGAGGAGCTCCGCGGGCGCGGGATCGGGTCGGCGCTGCTCGAGGCCGTGGTCGCCGCCGCCCGCGAGCGCGGCTACCCACGGTTGGTGCTCTCACCCGCCGAGCGCGCCATGGCCTTCTACCGGCGGGCCGGGTTCGTCGTGCCCGACGAGCGCGCGGGTGGCGACCGCCTGCTCGTGCTCCGGCTCTCGCTCGCCCGCCCGTGACACGGCTCGCCCACCCCCGTCACACGGCTCGACCGGCGCCCCCGGCACACGGCTCGCCCACCCCCGTCACACAGCTCGCTCACGGGCGCCAGGCGAGCTGGATGTCGGGCGCACCCTCCTCGTTCCCGCAGCCATCGGTGCGCTGCACCTCGCTGAAGCCGTGCCGCGCGTAGAAGCGCTGGGCGCCTGTGTTCGACACGAACATCCACAGTCGCAGGCCGTCCGGCCGCTCGCGCTTGGCGACCTCGAGCAGGCGCGAGCCGATGCCGCGGCCGAGATGGTCCGGATCGACATAGAGCTGGTCGATCCAACCACCGTCGAGCACCAGCAGCCCCACGACCTCCCGGGCACACGACAAGCCCAGCCAGGTTTCGCGCTCGGCGATCACGCCGGAGATCCAACCGCGGGTCTCCTCCTCCGGGTGAACGGGGGGCGGGATCGACCCGTCGTGAGCGGCGGCGGCGCGGGCGCGCAGGTACAGATCCGAGAGGGCCTCGGCATCCGCGGGCCCGGCACGGCGGACCTCTGCTAGCTCTTCTCCCACACCGAGACGTGCATCGAGCTTTCGGCCGTGAACGGCTCTCGCCGCCAGCCGCCCCAGCGCTCGCGGAATGTCATCCCGGCGAGCCGGGCCATCAGGTCGAGCTCGGCGGGCCACACGTAGCGGAAGGGGATCGAGTGCACGGTGGCCTTGCCGTCGCGGATCGAGTAGTGGTGCGAGACGAGGCCCTGAGTGGCGACCTCGAACTCATCGAAGCCCAAGTGGGTCGGGGTGATCTCGAACGCGCGCACCGTCTCGCCGGGTGGGAGCCGCTGCAGCTCCGGGACCCCGACCTCGATCACGAACCGGCCGCCGGGTTCCAGGTGCCGGGCTACGTTCTGAAAGCACGCGACCTGCTCGTCCTGGGTGGTCAGGTTCATGATCGTGTTAAAGACGAGGTAGGCGAGCGAGAACCGTCCCTCGACGCGCGTGGCGGCGAAGTCCCCCAGCGTTACGGGAATTTCCGAACCGCCAGGCTTGCCGCGCATGCGGGCGACCATCGCCGAGGAGAGGTCGATGCCCGATACCGCGACCCCGCGCCGGGCGAGCGGAATCGCGATCCGTCCGGTGCCGATCCCGAGCTCCAAAGCGCCATCCTCCCCGGCCAGCTCAGCCAGGAACTCGACGGCCGCGTCGGTCGTCGAGGCGTCGAGCATCTCGGCGACCTCGTCGTCGTAGGTCGCGGCGACGTCCTCGCCAAAGTGGTCCTCGGGCACCAACCCACTCTGGCAGGGGTGCAGGACCCGGCGCAACTCCGCCGAACAAAGAGGGTTATCGTGTGCGTGCCGAATCCCAGGGGAGCCATCTCTGGGAGCGGGGAACCCAGGTCACTGGGGCGAATCCGGCGGTGATCCGCCGGTAGCGCTCGAAACGTCCGAGCGCGAGCCCGTCAGCTAACCCCGCAGGCCACAGGCGCAAGACCCGAAACCACCGCAGGGGTTCGCATTGCCCAGATCGACGTTCGACGTGCCCAGTCCGCCCCGCGGGCGGATCCTCCTCGCCACGATCCTGCTCCTGATCCTGGCGGCAGGGCTTGCCCCCGGACTCGCCCGAGCCAAGCCCAGCAGTCCCTTCGGCCGGGTCCTGCGCAAGGGCGACCAGGGAGGTGACGTTCGCACGCTGCAGTCATGGCTGAACCGGGTCGGGGTCAGGACCGGCGTCGACGGCGTCTTCGGCCCGGCCACCCAGTCCTCGG
>DATGJM010000197.1:0-10896 GCA_035295205.1 Solirubrobacteraceae bacterium
GTTCGCCCGGCGCCGGTCGAGCCGGCCGGCAACGGCAACAGTACGGCCTCGTCGTCCGGCGACAGCAGCCCGGTCGCCACCGTACCGGTGGTGCGGACTAACCTCACTAATACGGTGCAGGTCGGCGGCTCCATCGGCTACGACGGCTCCTACACCGTCGCCGTCCCGTCGGGGGCCGGTCCCCAGCAGGTCGCGCAGGCCCAGCAGGCCGTGGCCCAGGACCAGCAGGCCCTGTCCGCAGACGAGAGCGCCGAGTCCGGCGCGGCCGCCGTGGACGGCCAGGCGATCGCGGCGGACCAGACGAACGTCGATACCGCTTCAGCCATGCTCAGCTCGGACCGGGCGCGGCAGAAGAAGGACTGCGCCCGGAGGCGGGGCTCCACCTCGGCGTGCGGCCAGGACGCCCAGAAGGTCACTCAGGATCAGTCGCAGCTGACCCAGGCCCAACAGCAGCTGGCCGCCGCCCAGGCGTCCGCAACCAGTAATCGCGACCAGAACCGCGGCAAGGTCGGGTCCGATCAGACCAAGCTGCACAGTGATCAGGCCACCCTCGCGTTACTGCAGGCCACGATGGTGAACCCGGGCTCCACCTACACCTGGCTGCCGGACGTGGGCGCGGTCATCAAACAGGGCCAGCCCGTCTACGCGCTCAATGACGAGCCGGTGCCGCTGCTGTACGGACATGTCGCCGCCTACCGGGCGTTCTACGACGGCATGTCCGACGGCGCCGACGTGCGCGAGCTGACCCACGACCTGATCGCTCTCGGCTACGGCTCCGGTCTGACCCAGAGTGACCACTACTCCTCGGCCACGGCCCTTGCCGTGCAGCGTTGGCAGCGGGCGCTCGGGCTGCCGGCGACGGGCGAGATCTTGCTGGGCGAGGTGGTGTTCGAGCCCGGCCCGATCCGGGTCACCTCGGTCACGGCTTCGATCGGCTCGTCTGCCGGC
The DNA here is from genome assembly GCA_035295205.1 of Solirubrobacteraceae bacterium. GTDB lineage: Bacteria > Actinomycetota > Thermoleophilia > Solirubrobacterales > Solirubrobacteraceae > Palsa-465. The sequence continues at coordinate 949 of DATGJM010000197.1, forward strand.
GGCGGCGGCGGCGGGGCGGGCGCCGGCGGGGGCGGGGGCGGCACGGTGCTGACCGCCACCAGCACAGCCCCGATAGTCACAGTCGACCTGGACGTGAGCCAGGAGTACCTGGTGGAGCCGGGCGCTGCCGTGTCGATCGTGCTGCCCGACGGCACCACCACGGTCGGCGGGCACATCGAGACGGTCGGCAACGTGGCCACCTGCCCGGGTGGCGGCGGTGCCGGCAACGGCGCCGGGGGCGGCGCGGGGAACCAGTCGCCGTGCTCGTCCGCCGGTAACAGCAACACGCCCACGGTCACGGTCACGATCCGGCTTGACCGTACGCCGCCTGGGGCGAGCTTGGACGAGGCGCCGGTCAACGTCAACATCACCTCGCAACGGGCCAATGACGTCCTGGCCGTGCCGGTGAACGCCCTCCTGGCGCTCCAGGGCGGCGGATTCGGGGTCGACGTCGTCACCAGTCACGGAAGCCGTTTGGTCGGGGTCACCACCGGCCTTTACAGCAACACCCTCGTTCAGGTGAGCGGGCCGGGCATCGCCGCCGGCATGCGCGTGGAGGTGCCCTCGTCGTGACCCTGACGGCCATGGTCCCGCTCGACGGGCCGGCCCCTGCGGCGCCGGTCCTCGAGCTCATCGACGTGGTCAAGGCCTACCCCGGCGACCCGCCCGTCGTGGCCCTGGCCGGCGTCAGCCTGCGGATAGCCGAGGGCGAGCTGGTCGCCATCGTCGGCCCGTCCGGCTCGGGCAAGAGCACGCTTCTGCACGTGATGGGCACGCTGGAGCGACCGAGCCGCGGCGTGGTCCGAATCGCGGGTGAGGACACCTCGACCATGTCCGACACGCAGCTGTCCGGGTTGCGCTCGCGCCGCATCGGCTTCGTCTTCCAGCAGTTCTTCCTGCTGGACGGCCTGAGCGTGCTCGACAACGTCGCCGACGGCCTGCTGTACCGGGGCGGGCCGATCGCCGAGCGCCGCCGGCTCGCCGTGGAGGCCATCGAGCGGGTCGGGCTGGGCCACCGCCTCGGACACCGGCCGAACCAGCTCTCGGGCGGCGAGCAGCAGCGCGCGGCGGTCGCCCGTGCGCTTGTCGGCCGGCCCGCCCTTGTGATGGCCGACGAGCCCACCGGGAACCTCGACTCGGCGACCGGCGCCTCGCTATTGGAACTGCTCCGCGAGCTGCACGGGGAGGGCACGACGATCGTGGTCATCACCCACGACCACGAGGTTGCAGCCGCCATGCAGCGGCGCATCGAGGTCAGAGACGGGAGGGTCCTTCGTGATACGCCGAGTGGCCCGTGACACCGGCGGCTCCCGGCTGTCGCGCCGGGATGTGCTCCGGGCCGGCAGCCTGGGGCTGCGTAGCCGGCGCGTTCGAGCCTCGCTGTCAGCCCTCGGGATCAGCATCGGCATCGCCGCGATCGTTGGCGTGCTCGGCATCTCGCAGTCGTCGAAGTCGGGTCTGCTGAACGAGCTCGGGCGCCTCGGCAACCTCCTGACCGTGCAACCCGGAAACACCGGGTTCGGGCAGCAGACCGCGCTGCCCACGACGGCCGAGGGCATGGTGTCGCGGGTCGGACCGGTCACCACGGTGACCGAGCTCGCCGGCATCTCGAACACCTACGTGTACCGCAGCTCGTTCGTCCCGGCCGTCAACACCAACGGGATCTCGCTGACGGCGACCGACGCCACCTTGCCGATCACCTTCGGTGCCGGCGTGGCTCACGGCACGTTCCTCAACGCCGCGACAGCCCACTTCCCGGCGGTCGTGCTCGGCGCCGAAGCGGCCAGCCTGTTGGGCATCGAAAGCCTGGGAGAGCCGACCCAGCTTTGGATCGGCGGCCACTGGTTCACGGTGGTCGGCATCCTGAAACCGGTCGAGCTGGTCTCCGAGCTGGACTCCATGGCCTTCATCGGGTTCCCGATTGCCGAGCAGTACTTCGGCTTCGACGGCCACCCGACCGAGCTCTACCTGCGCAGCGTACCCAGTCAGGTGGGCGCAGTGGCCGCTGTCCTGCCGTCGACCGTCAGCCCGGCCGACCCCTCGACCGTGCAGGTCGCATTCCCCGCAGACGTGCTGAAGGCCGAGGTCGCCGCCAAGGGCGCCTATAACGGCCTGCTGCTCGGTCTCGGCGCCGTCGCTCTCCTGGTCGGCGGAGTGGGCATCGCCAACGTCATGGTCATCTCGGTCCTCGAGCGCCGCTCCGAGATCGGCCTACGCAGGGCGCTGGGCGCGACCCGGCGCCACGTCGCGGAGCAGTTCCTGGCCGAGGCGCTGCTCCTGTCCGTGCTGGGAGGCGTGGCCGGTACCGTCATCGGTGTGGCGGCGACCGCCGTCTACGCGGTGAGCCAGCACTGGTCCGTGCAGGTTCCCGCGCTCGCCCTCTACGGTGGCGTGGGCGCCGCCCTGGCGATCGGCGCGATCGCCGGCCTGTACCCCGCGGTGCGAGCGGCGCGCCTCTCGCCAACCGAGGCACTGCGCACGGTGTGACGGACGAACCGCTGAAATGCCCGGGTCTAGGACGCGCTGCTCTCGAGCCAGCGCGCGAGCGCGTGGCGACCGGCCAGCGTCAGCTCGCCGTCGGCGGCGATCCAGTCACGGACCTTGAGCTCCCGCACGAGGCCGAGGGCATCGCTCGGTCCGGGGCCCTGCCCGTGCACGGTCAGGGCGTCTGTACCGGGCTCGACGCTCCAGCGTCCGGAGTCGAGCGCGGCCAGTGCCACGCCCTGCTCCTCGGTCGGCAGGTCGAGCGGATGGGGGGCGACGGTCGGGAACGGATCGGCCGCCTTCTCGCGCGATCCGCGCTGGGGAGCGCTCGGGTCGTGCTGCTCGGCCTGCGAACGCAGCCAGGCCCCGGCGTTCTGCATCCACTCGCGGGCGCGCTCAGCCTCGACGCCGATCGTCCCGGCGAGCTCGTCCAGGTCGAGCTGCTCCATCGCGCGCTCGACCTGCTGGCTCATGGCCTTCAGGGCGTCATCGAGGTTCCAATCGGACATCCGGTCTCTAATCCTACCTGGCGCCGGAAAAGTGCCTGTTCATCGCGGCCGGCTCGGCCTGGGCTCCGCGACGCCCGGTCAGGTCCGGCCGTCTGTGGCGGAGTCCATCGCGACGAGCACGAGCTCGGATGCGAGGTTGAGCGCGCTGAGCGTGTTGACCGCCTTCTTCAAGGCTGCGGCGCGCTTAGACGCCTCGGGCGACGGGGTGCGGCCCGAGCGCATCGGCACGGCGCCCTTCGGCGCCTGCTGGGAGAAGCCGACGCCGCTGAGGGCGGAGGCCAGGCCGGTGATCAGGACGGCGCCCATCGCCGCGTCCCGGTAGCGCGAGGTTTCCCGCGCGGGTCGCTTCGACCGGATCTCCCACCACCGACGCGGGCGCGACTCCTGCCGGCGCTCTCCGAGCCAGCCGCTCACCAACGTCAGCAACGCGAGCGAGTTCACGGTGCCGTAGCGCCGCCAGGCGCGGTTCAGCACCCGTCCACGCTCGGACTGATCGCTGACGTCGGTGAGGGCCGGGTGCATGGCTAGGCGCCCGAACAGGTTGCCGCCAATGAGCGCCGCCAATGCGAGATCGTGCGCCGTGCGAGCGGCGCCACGGATGGTTTCTCTGTGTAGGCGAGTCTCCATCGCGGTCTGGCTACCCGCTCGTGTCGCGGGCCAATACCCTTCCCGGTCCGATGTCGGACCCGATCGCCATAACCACGCCCGCGTCAGTTCACGAACACGGCGTCGGCCGGGTGCTTCTTCTGTACAGCGGGGGGCTGGACACGAGCGTGATGCTGCGGTGGATCCAGGAGCAGTACGGCGCCGAGGTGGTGGCGCTGACCGTGAATCTGGGCCAGCCCGGCGAGGACTACGAGGTAGTGCGCGGCAAGGCAATGCAACTGGGCGCGCTCGAATGCCGGGTGGTTGATGCTCGGGAGGAGTTCGCTCTTCGCTATGTCGTGCCCGCGATCAAGGCCAATGCCGTCTACGGGCTGGGGTATCCGCTGTTCACGGCGCTCGGCCGGCCCTTGATCGCCTCGCTCGCCGTCGACGCCGCGCGCGAGTTCGGCTGCGACACGATCGCCCACGGCTGCACCGGCAAGGGCAACGACCAGGTGCGGATCGAGGCCACGATCGCCACGCTGGCGCCCGAGCTGAACGTGATCGCCCCCGTGCGCACCTGGAAGATGGGCCGCGACGAGGAGGTGGAGTACGCCCGCCGGCACGGGATCCCGGTCAAGGGCGGCACGGAGGTGGCGCCGTACTCGATCGACGACAACCTGTGGGGGCGCTCTTCGGAGGGCCGGTGGATCGAGGAGCTTTCGCACGCGCCCGACGACGACGTCTTTCAGCTCGTGACCCGGCCGGAGCTTGCGCCCGACGAGCCGGAGGTGGTGACGATCGGCTTCGAGAAAGGGGTTCCCGTCTCGCTGGATGGCACGGCCCTCGGGCTCGTGGAGTTGCTGGAGCGGTGCGCTTCGATCGCGGCCCGGCACGGGGTGGGGATCGTCGACCACATCGAGGACCGGATCGTCGGGCTCAAGGTGCGAGACATCTACGAGGTGCCCGCCGCAACGATCCTGCTGCTCGCCCACGCCGAGCTCGAGCGCCTGGTCAGCACCATCCACCAGAACCAGTTCAAGTCGATCCTCGATCAGAAGTGGGCGTATCTCGTCTATGCGGGGCTCTGGCTCGAGCCGCTGCGCCGGGATCTCGACGCCTACATGGACGCCGCCAACGAGATGGTCACGGGCTCGGTGGGGATCCGGCTGTTCAAGGGCTCGGCGCGGGCGGTGACGCGGGAGTCCGCGAACGCCGTCTACGACGCCCAGCTGGCAACGTTCTCGGAGTCCGGCGGGTTGTTCTCCCAGGAGTCCGCGCCGGGGTTCATCGAGCTCTGGTCACTTCAGTCCCGCATGGCCTGGCGAGTGCGCCACGGACTGGACGGGTAGGCCCGGCGGCATGGGCTACAAGCTCCTCGGCGTAGCGGTCTGGCGGGCAGCGCGGTGGTATGTGAAGCGCCGCTTCCCCGGCGCCGGGCGCAAGGCGCTGGTGGGGGCCGCGGTCGTGGCGGGCGTGGCCGCCGCGGGTGCCGCTGCCGCCGCAGCCTCGCGCCAGGGGTCGGATTCGTAACGACTTCGCAACGCTTCGTCACAGAAGTGCAAAACCTGGGCCGGCGGCCGGGGCGGCGGTGCAAGACTCGGGCGCGTGTCCACCCAGGACTGGGAACAACCTCCGCCCCGATCACCAGAGGCCGCCGGTCGGGATGAAGTTCCCGCTCAGCGGGAACGCGAGCCCAATGGACGAGATCCACGCGACGGTGCGGAGGTTGTTCCCGGTGGATGGCCTCACGCGGCCCTAGGCGCCCTCGCGTCGAGGCAGCGTGGCCTTATCAGCTCACTGCAGCTAGAGGAGCTCGGGGTGAGCACGTCGGCGCTCGGGAGGGCGGCCGCACGGGGCGCCCTCACCCCGGTCCACCGAGGCGTCTACGCCCTCCTGCCCCTGAGCTGCCTGCCACCCCTGGCCCGCGAACACGCAGCCCTGCTGCATCTCGGCCCGGGTGCCGTCCTCAGCCACGCCACCGCTGCTCACCTCTGGGGCCTCCGGCCGCCTGCGGAAGACGTGGAGGTCACGATGGTCGGCCGGGATCGCCGCTCGCGTCCGGGGATCCGGATCCACCGGGTCACCGAACTCGATCGAGCTGACATCCGGGCCCACCAGGGCCTGCCTCTGACCGCCCCGGCTCGCACCCTGCTCGACCTCGCCCCGGAGCTCGACGACGAAGCGCTCGAGCTGGCCTTCGCGGAGGCGATCAAGCGCAACCGCATGCGCCGCACCGAGGCCCGGGCCATGGTCGAGCGTCACGCGGGCCACGCGGGCATCGCCCGGCTCCGGGAGCTGGCGTTCGACATCCACGACGTCGCCTGGCTGCGCGCGGACACCGAGAGGCGATTCCTGCGCCTGATCCGCAAGGCGGGCCTCCCGCAGCCCGAGACGCAGGCCGACTTCGGGCCGTTTCACCAGATCGACTTCCTGTGGCGTGAGGAGCGGGTGGCCGTCGAGACCGACGGCTACCTGTTCCACAGCCTGCGCCGCGATCTGGAGAGCGATCATCGCCGGGACGCGAAGCTCCAGGCCGCGGGGTTCATCGTGCTGCGCTTCAGCTGGCGGCTGATCCGCAACCAGCCGGAGGTGGTGCTGGCGGAGGTGGCGGGCGTGCTCGCGATGCGCCGGGCCGCGGCCTGAGCACCCCGGGCCGCCGGCCTCACGACCCGTGGCCGCCGGCGAGACGAGCCGGGCCGCCGGCGCGACGCCCGAGCCAACGCCCACCCGGCCGGTCCTCCCGCGGACCCCAAGCCCTCGATCCGTCCGCCGATGGCCCTACCGTCGAGTCCGTGAGCGACATCCCGGCCCTGCCCTCTGCGATCGGCATCGAGGCCGTCGAGTGCGTCGCTGAAGGCAGCGGGATGACCGTCAGGGTGACCGGTCGCTGGCGCCGCCGGCGCCCGGAGTGGCACGGGCCGGCGATGCTCGTGATCGAGGCGGGCGACCGCCGACACCGTGTCCCGGCGATGCCGGAGCCCCCGTCGCTGACCGGCACGCTCCCGGGCACCTGGCGGATCAGCTTCTCGGTCCCGGAGGAGCTCGTCGAGCACCTGCGCGGCCGGACCTGGCTGCAGCTCGGGGCCGTAATGGCGCCGCTGTCGCTGGCGGGCCTGGTAGACGCTGCCTCACATGGCGCCCCGCCCCGGCCGCCGATCGATCCCGAGCTCCTGGCCGAGCGCCAGCAGCTGGGCTACGAGTTCGCGGCGCAGAGCGCGCGGCGCCGAGCCGAGGAGGCCGAGGCCAGGGCGTCCGAGCTCCACGCCGACATCGGCCGGCTCCAGGAAGAGCTGGCCGAAGCCCGCCGCGAGCCCGAGCGCCTGAAGCTCGAGATCGCGGCGAGCGAGCGAGAGCTGCGAACGGTGCGCCAGCGGCTCCACGCCGAGACCGAGGTGCGAAGCGACACCGAACAGCAGCTGGCCGAGCGAGAGCGGGAGATCGCTCGCCTGCGCGAACGCTCGCGGCAGTTGGCCGACCGCGAGCGCGAGCTCGAGCACGACCTCCGCCGCGCCCGCCGGGCGGTCGACGAGGTCCAGCACCAGGCGGTCCTGGCGCGAGCCAGCACAGCGGTCAGCGAACACGAGCGCGAAGACGAGCGCGAACACCAGCGCGAGCTGCCGGTCGCCACCAGCCCGCCGCTGGCCGTGGAGGCCGCGCTCCTGGCACACGCCGGCAAGCGCCAGCCGCCGCCCCGGCCCACACCGCCAACGCCAACCCCGCCGAGCGCCGCGCTCGCGATCGAACGGACGCTCGTGGCGCCAGTCACGGCGCAGAACCTGCGCGAGCTGGAGCGGGAGCGAGATCGGGCCCAGCAGGCGCTCGCCCGCGAGCGCGAGGCGGCGCGCGAGGTGATCGAGCGCGAACGCGAGTCGGCGCGGGTCGCGCTCGAGCGCGCCCGCGAGTCGGCACCCGACCCGCAGATTCCGGGGCTGCTCGCCGCGCGCGAGAATCTGGCCCGCGAGCTCGCCTCGGCGCGGCTCGAGCTCAGCCGCGAGCGCGAGGAGCGTCGCCGCGCACAGGAGCGGCTGATCGCGCTCGGGGCCGACCTCGCGACCCAGCGCGAACGCTCCAAGCGGGCGCTCGAGGCGATCGTCAGCTTCCGGCGCGAGCTGAAGGAGCTCGGCACGGCCCCCGAGACGGGCCCGGAGACGGCCCCCGACCGAGCCCCCGAGGCGGCCCGCGAACCAACCCCCGAGGCGGCCCCAGAACCCGCCCCCGAGGCGGCCCCCACGGCGCCGCACGAGGACGAGGTCGAGCCGGAGCGGCTCTCGGCCGCACTCGAACGCCTCCGCGAGCAGCACCCGCCCGAAGAGCCAACGCCACCTCAGCTGCCGCACACCACCACACGGCTGGCGGTCGCGATCAGCCCGCTGCAGAGCGCAGCGGCGACCGACGCGGTGCCGCGCCTGTTCCGGAGCCTCGTTCGCGACGAGCCCGCAACCGCCGGTCGCCTCGTGCTGCAGCTGCTTCCCGCTCAGCCTCTGGTCCACCTCCGCCCGGTGGCCTACGACCTCGTGCTCGGGCCGGGACACACCCTTCGGGTCACGAGTCCGGGCGGTCACCCCCGGATCGAGCTCGCCGACGGCCCGCGCCCGCCCGAGCAGACACAGTTCCGGATCGAGGGCGATCCCGCCGCGCTGGCCCGCCTGCTCGCCGCCGGCCCGCTGCACCGCCTGCTGCACCGAAGGGGCCGGCAGACCGCCCGCCTGACGGGCGATGCCAAAGCGATGCAGGCGCTGCGCTCCCTGTCGAACAGCCCGCTCTCGCTGCGAAGCCTGATCGCCGCCGGCGTCCAGCTCGAGCCGGCGCTCACGTTCAGGCTCGTGGCGTTCACGATCGACCCGAACGCGACCGCGGCGGAGCGATTCTCGATCGCCCACCGCCCGGCCCCCGGAGCCCCGGCGACGGCCACGCTGCACGTGCTCGACGGCCGGCCGCCGGCGGTGACCGAGCCCACCCTCGGCCAGCTCGAGCCCGAGGCCACGACGACGCTCGTGTGCTCGCCGGAGTCGCTGATGGCCGCGCTCCTCGGCGACCGCCCGCCGAGCCTGGCGATCGAGGGCGACGAGCGGCCGCTCGGCCTCCTCGCGCACTGGCTCGAGCGCGCATAAACCCCCCAATTTCGACGTCCGGCCGGACAAGCTGTCCGAAGCCGCGCCTATCCTCGACAGTCGGTTCATGACCCTCTCCTGCGCGCACCTCCACGTCCACTCCGAGTACTCGTTGCTCGACGGAGCGTGCAAGATCGACAAGTTGGTCGAGCGGGCGGCAGGCTTCGAGCAGCCCGCCCTCGGCCTCACCGATCACGGCGTCATGAACGGGGCGGTGGAGCTTCAGCAGGCGTGCCGCAAGCACGGGATAAAGCCGATCGTCGGCTGCGAGGTCTACGTCGTCGACGACCACGCCCGGCGCGCTCCGGGCCGGCTCGACCGCTACCACCTGACGCTGCTGGCGGCCACCCCGACCGGCTACCGGAACCTCGTCAAGCTGTCGTCGGGCGGCTTCCTCGAGGGTTACCAGCGCGGCAAGCCGTCCGTCGACTTCACGCAGATCGCGAGCCATGCAGAGGGCGTGATCGCGCTCACCGGCTGCCTGCAGTCGCGGTTCTGCCAGCTGCTGCTGAATGGCCGCGACCGAGACGCGCGCGCCCACGCAGACGAGATGCTGCAGGTCTTCGGGCCCGAGAACGTCTACTTCGAGGTCCAGAAGAACGGGCTCGAGCCCCAGGAGCAGGCCAACGAGGGCATCGTCAGGATCGCCCGCGACCTGCACCGCCCGCTGGTCGGCACCGGCGACGTCCACTATCTGCGCCGCGAGGATTACCACCACCACGCGGCGCTGCTCTGCGTGCAGACGAAGTCCACGCTCAGCCAGCCCAAGATCAGCTTCGAGACGAACGAGTTCTACCTGCGCTCGACCCAGGAGATGGCGGATGCGTTCGCGCAGTGGCCGGAGGCGCTCGAGACGACCCTCGAGATCGCCGAGCGCTGCGACGTCGAGATCGAGCTCGGGCGCCAGCTGATCCCGCGCTACCCGACACCTAACGGCGAGACGGAGCCGGAGTACCTGCGGGCCCAGGTCATGCAGGGCCTGCGGCGCCGCTACGGCGATCCGCCGCCCGCCGAGGCGCTCGAGCGCGCGGACTACGAGCTAGAGGTGATCGAGCGCATGGGCTTCTGCGGCTACTTCCTGATCGTCTGGGACTTCGTCAAGTACGCCAAGGACTCCGGAATCGCGGTCGGACCGGGGCGAGGCTCGGCCGCGGGGTCGCTCGTCGCCTACTGCCTGCAGATCACCGACATCGATCCGCTGCGTTACGAGCTGCTCTTCGAACGCTTCCTCAACCCCGAGCGCGTGTCGATGCCGG
>DATGJM010000198.1:0-22993 GCA_035295205.1 Solirubrobacteraceae bacterium
TTCGGCCACCGGGTCTACAAGAACTACGACCCCCGGGCCAAGATCATCCAGAAGGCCTGCTACGAGGTGTTCGAGGTCACCGGCACGAACCCGCTTCTGGACATCGCGCTCGAGCTCGAGAAGATCGCGCTGAACGACGACTACTTCATCCAGCGCAAGCTCTATCCGAACGTCGATTTCTACTCCGGGATCATCTACGAGGCGCTCGGAATGCCGGTCGAGATGTTCCCGGTCCTGTTCGCGATCGGCCGCACGTCGGGGTGGATCGCCCAGTGGCTCGAGATGATCGACGACGAGGAGCAGAAGATCTCCCGTCCACGGCAGATCTACACCGGCGCCCGCGGGCTCGACTACGTGGCCATCGATCAGCGCTGAGCGCGCCATCGGATGCCTTGGCGGCTGACGGTCCGCGCGGGGCCCCGCGTGGAGCGCCGGACGCTGGCCACGGTCGAGGAGGCACTGGACGCGCTCGAGGCACGCGCGAACGAGCTGGCGGCCGATGCCGGCTCAGGCGCGGTCGACGTCCGCTACCGCCGGTTCGAGCCCGCCCAGCAGGTGATCGCGCGGCTCGAGCTCGCAGGGCCACAGCGCCTCGTCCCGTCCGTACGGGCGGGGGTCGACGTCCGGGGAGACGGCTCGACCGAGGCCTACCTCGGCCGGGTGCGCCGCCGGCCCGTGCAGCAGCGCCGGCGCGAGAGCGCGGTGGCCGCGCTGCGGCGCGAACTAGGACGCTGAGCGCGCCTCCGACTCGGCCGTGACCGGCTCGGGCTCCGCGAGCGCGGCCAGCGCGGCCCGGCGCTTGGCGGCCTTCACCGCCTGCGTGAGCGTCTCAATGTCGTAGATGCCGTAGTGCCGGCGCCCGTTGATGAAGAACGTCGGCGTGCCGGACACGCCGCTCTCGTCGGCGCTGGCCACGTCCTCGCTGACGCGCGCGGCGTACTCCCGGCGGCGCAGCTCGTCGCTGAAGCGCTCGCGGTCGAGCCCCAGCGCCTCGGCGTACTTGACCAGTTGCGGTGGCTCGAGCGCGTCCTGGGAGCTGAGCAGCTTGTCGTACATCTCCCAGAACCTGCCCTGAGCGGCCGCGGCCTCCGAGGCCTCCGCAGCCAGCTGGGCATGTGGGTGGACGTCGCTCAGCGGCAGGTGACGCCAGACGTAGCGAACGTCGTCGCCCGCCGAGGCCAGCAGCTCGCGGATGACCCCCTCAGCCTGCCCGCAGAACGGGCACTCGAAGTCGCCGTACTCGACCAGGGTGACCGGGGCCTCGTCGGAGCCGCGGATGTGATCGCGCTCGGGGTCGACCTCGACCGCGAGGTCGAGGATGTCCTCCGCGGTGCGAAGGATCTGACGTGCGCGGGTGGCGCTCGGCAGCCGCCTGACCAGGCGCAGCACCGTCCAGGTCAACGCCGGGGCGAGCACGACCGAGGCCAGCGCCCCCAGCCGGGCCTCGTCGAGGCGCTCGCCGCTGAAGGCGAGGCTCGCGATCAGCAGCGAGACCGTGAAGCCCACTCCCGCGACCGCGCCGCCGGCCGCCAGCAGCGGCCCGCTCAGCGGGGATCGGGGCCCCCGCAGCGCTGGGCGCGAGGCCAGCCACGTCCCGCCGGTGATGCCCAGCGGCTTTCCCACGAGGTACCCGACCAGGATCCCGAGCGTGACCGGCGAGCTCACCGCGTCTTCCAGCAGCTTCCCGGTCACGTGGATGCCCGCGTTGGCGAGCGCGAACAGAGGCACGATCACGTAGCTGGTCCAGGGATGCAGGTCGTACTGCAGGCGCTCGTTCGGGGAGATCGCGGAGAGCAGGCTGCGCTGCGCGCTGCGCGCGAGCTCGGGGGTCGGCTGCTCGCGGAACGAGCGCGTGAGCGCGGTCGCCCGCTCGAGGTCCTCGCGCGCGGGCGTGTACGCGGTCGTCGCCAGCCCGATCAGCAGCCCCGAGACGACCGGGTCGACGCCTGACTTGAACATCGCCACCCAGACGGCGATGGCCACCGCGATCGACGCGGGCCGGCGGGCGGCAGGCGCGTAGCGAAGCGCGAACAGCAGCACGAGCAGGGCCGCCGCGACCGCCAGCGGGAGGGCCGAGACGCGGTGCGTGTACACGGTCGCGATCACCAGGAGCGCGCCGAGGTCGTCCACCACGGCGAGCGTGAGCAGGAACACCCGCGTGCGGGTGGCCGTGCGAGGCGTGAGCAGCGCGAGCGCGCCCAGCGCGAAGGCCGTGTCGGTCGACATCGCCGTGCCCCAGCCTCCGGCCCCGGCTCCACCCGCGTTCAGGGCCAGATAGATCCCGACCGGGACCAGAATCCCGCCGAGGGCCGCGAACACGGGAATCGCGAGCCGGCGGCGCTCGCGCAGCTCGCCGAGATCGACCTCGCGCCGCGCCTCGAGGCCGACGACGAGGAAGAAGAACGTCATCAGGCCCTGGTTGACCCAGTGGCGCAGATCGGTCGAGATCCCGCTCGTGCCGATCCGGATCGACAGGCGCGTCGTCCACACGCTCTCGTAGGAGTGCGGCCACGGCGAGTTGGCCCACAGCAGCGCGATGATCGCCGCGCCGAGCATCACCATGGCCCCGCCGGTCTCGGTGGCCAGGAAGTCGCGAACGGGCGCGGCGAGGTTCCGCGCCCATGCCGTGCGGCCTGCGTAGGTTGCCTCCTGCGCGCCTGTGCTCACGGCGCACCGATCGTACTCCGTGCTAATCCGGTTGCACGTACCGGCTCAGGCCGCAGAGCTCGAGCACGAAGCGCGCCTGGCGACCGGCATTGGCGGCGGCGAACTCGAGCCCTTGGGCTCGCGACAACGCCTCGCAGCGCTGAATCGCCCGAGCGCCGGCGACATCGATGAACTGCAGCCCACCGAGGTCGAACACGACAGCATCGATCGGGCCGGTGCTTTCCGTGTCAGCAAGCGCGTCGGCCACGGTCTGCTCGAGCGCCGGAGCCGTGGCCAGATCAAGCTCGCCGCACGGGGTGACCACCAGCACCTTGTCCGCGTGGTCGACGGATGCCCAGAACGGCAGCGCGCCCCATGACAGCTCGCGCCTCATGCCACGCGGCCGCTCAGGCCGAGACGCTCGGCTCCAGCACGAAGATCTCGAAGGCGCGCGCGGGGTGGAAGACGATCTGGCTGTGGTAGGTCAGCACGCGACGCCCCGTGATCTCGCTGACCATTCGCGTCGCGATCGGTGCAACCGTCTGCTGGAAGGCGAGGCGGTAGCTGCGAACCTCCTCTTCCTTGCCGTCGGCGACGAGCGTCTCCTCGTTGCGCGTCAGGCCGTTCTCGAGGGCCACGAACACGTAGTCGTCCAGCACCCAGGCCTTGGCCGCCGTCGGTCCACGGCCGTAGTGCTGCTTCATGAGGCCGACCAGCGCATTGGCGAGTGCGGCTCTTGTCGATCCGGCCTCTGCCCTGGAGGTATGGCGGGTCTGCTCCTCGCCGGCGCGGATCAGCTCTTCGGTGGAGTCGTGAGACCCCTCGTGGGATGGCACAGGTGGTCGCCTCCTCGGAGCGGAACCGGGGGGTCGCGAAGACGCCTGCCGTCCGGCAGGCGGAGGACAAGGGTCGCTTTCGAATCGGGCGCACGCGCTTGAACGAACATCGGGAACACCTCTCCGATGCGCGGTCGCCCTGTGAAGAACAGAGCTACCCGATCACCTGGGGTAAGACACCTGTCACCGCCTCCGTCCCGCGGCGGCGCGTGACCTGATGTGGGCAACGCTAGCATGGGTGCCGGGAGGCGCCAGCGTCTGGTGGGCGCTTCCGCACGCTTCGCCGATGTCGTCGCACCGCCGCATCTCACGTGTCTTTCGCATCACCGCGCTCGTCGGCGCCTGCGTGTCGATCGCGCTGTCCGCCGTACCTGCGCAGGCGGGCGTGGCCAACGCCGGGGTGCCCGGAGCCAGCGCGTCTGACCCGCTGGCCGGCCTGCCCTGGGGGAACTACAGCGGACCACGCGACGAGGTCTTCCCCTCCTACCGAGCGGCTTCAGGTCGTAACCGGGCGCTGCTCGCAAAGGTCGCGCTGCGCCCGCGGGTGCGCTGGTTCGGGTCATGGTACGCCGACGACCAGGCCCGCCAGATCGCTGCGTCATACCTGGCGAACGTGACCGGCGGAAACCCGAACGTGCTCGCCCAGATGGCGGTGTTCCGGATGGAGCCGTGGGAGGGCACCGCCTGCCACTCGCTGCCGACTGCGGCGCAGCAGTCCAGCTACCGGACGTGGATCGACGCGTTCGCCCAGGGGATCGGCAGCGCGCGGGTGGCGCTCGTGCTCCAGCCCGACCTGCCGTTCTCGCTCTGCGTCCCAGGTCACTCGCTGTTGCCGCTGCGGATGATCGCTTACGCAGCCCAGGTGTTCAGTGCCCTGCCACACACCACGGTGTATCTCGACGCCGGCGCCGGGGACTGGGAGAGCGTCGGCCAGGCAAGCTGGATGCTGCGGATGGCCGGGATCCGCCACGTACGCGGCTTCGCGCTGAACGCGACCCATTACGACACGACCTCCAGCCAGATCTACTTCGGCGTCCGGGTCATCAGGGCGCTGGCCGCGGCCGGCGTGCACGGCGTCCACTTCGTCATAAACACCTCGGGCAACGGACGCGGCTTCACCTACCAGCAGTACCACGGAAACGTGCACACGTTCGGCAATGCCCGGGTCTGCCAGGGCGCCCGGAATTGGCCGTGCGTGACACTCGGGATCCCGCCGACCTCGAACGTCGCCAGCCGACGCTGGAGGCTCTCGGCCGGCGAGCGGCGTCTGGCCGCACGCTACGTGGACGCCTACCTCTGGATCGGGCGGCCGTGGCTGGTCGGCCAGACCGACCCGTTCGACCTGCAGCGGACGCTGCTGCTCGCGGCTAGCACCCCGTTCTGAGCGGGGTCGACAGGACTCATCTACAGCTCGCGTTCGTAGTAGTAGGCGGTCTGCGCGAAGCCGACGCTCTCATACAGCGCCCGGGCGACGGTGTCCGTCTCGTCGGTGTTCAGCTCGATGTAGTCAGCGCCCCGCTCCCGAGCCCGCTCGAGGACCGCCTCCATGAGCGAGCGCCCCAGTCCCTGCCCGCGCCGGACAGGCACGACGTAGAGCTCGGCCAGGTAGCACTCGAGCCCGGGCGTCCACAGCGACCGGCGAAAGCGCAGCACCGCCAGCCCGCAGATGGGCTCGCCGATCACCAGGACGTCGGTGCCGCTCAGCTCGGCCAGGCGCCGGGCCAGGAAGCCCGGGCCGGGGCTGGGCTCGTCGTACTCCTTGTTGAACTCGTCGAGTAACGACGCCACCACGGGCAGCTCGTGCTCGCGGGCGAGTCGCGGCTCGGCGCTCATGCCAGGGTCAGCGTCGCCCCGTGGCGGCGCAGCCAGGACACCTGCTCCTGGTAGCCGGGGCAGCGCTCGCCGAGCAGGGCCCAGAAGCGCGCCGAGTGGTCCATGACCTCGAGGTGACACACCTCGTGCCAGATGACGTAGTCGAGCACCGCGGCCGGGGCAAGCAGCAGACGCCAGTTGAAGCTCATCGTCCCGCTGCGCGAGCAGCTGGCCCAGCGCGTGCGCTGTCCGCGGATCGTCAGCCGCTCGTACGCCGCACCGACCTCGAAGCAGGCACGGTCCAAGCGCACCGCGACCTCCTCGTAGGCGGCCCGCCGGTACCAGCGCTCGAGCGCCGCGAGTCGCTCCTGTCCGGCGGGCACATGCAGGCAGTCGCCCCGCCGGTGTACTCGGCTGCGGCCGGGCTCGGGTATCAGCTGGAGCGTCGAGCCGAGGTATGGCACAGTCCCGTCGCGCGCCCTGACCGCCGCTCGCGCCCGCTCGAAGTCCGACAGGCGCCGCTCGATCCAGGGCCGGAGCTCGCGCACGGCGGCCGCTGCGCTGCGCTCGGCGGCGCCGCGAGGGAGCACGACCTCGACGCCGCCGGTGGCGTCGACGGTGACCCGAACCCGCCGGGCCCGGGTGGACCGCCGGATTCGATAGTCCAGCTCGCTTCCCATCGCGCGACAGGGTACGGTCCGGCTCCGACATGGCCCGCCTGCCGTTCCTGTCCGAGCCGCTCGACGGGGGTGATGTGCGCGTGCGCGACGCCGCCGAGCGCGACATCCCCGAGGTGCTGATCGCGTTCGAGGACGATCCGGCCATGCATCTGCGCCTGGGTCACCCGCGCCCGCCGAGCGGCGCCCAGCTGGGCCGGCTTGCCGAGACGGAGGCCACCGACCGGGCGGCCGGCTCGCGGGCCACGCTGACGATCCTCGAGGCTGACTCAGACCTCTGCCTCGGTCAGGTGGCCGTGCACGATCTGGACTGGGATCACGCTCGCGCGACGCTGAGCCCGTGGGTGGCGCCGCAGGCTCGCGGCCGGGGACTGGCCGCGGGGGCCGTGCGCCTGATTGGAGGCTGGCTGCTCGGCCGCTGCGGCCTGGTCCGCGTGCAGGTTCTGTGTGAGGCCGACAACCAGGCGATGCTGCGCGCCGGCGCGCGCGCCGGCCTACAGCACGAGGGCGTCCTGATGGCCTACCGCCGCCTGGGTTCCAGGCGAGTGGACGTGGCCGTGCTGTCGCTGATCGCCGCCGACCTGAAGGCCGCGTGATGCCCCTCCGCGGCCGATACTGGCGAGTTCCGCTGCCGGGGGGCGTGCGCGAGCCCTTCGAGGTCTACGTCAACGGCGTGCCCCAGGAGCTCGGCCGCGACTACAGCGTGCGCCAGGGCGAGCTCTGGTTCGAACGCGAGCTCGTGACCGGCAAGCTCGGCTTCTGGGCCTGGTTTCTCGGCTTCTGGGGGATAGGCACGTACAAGCGAAACGACGAGGTCGACGTACGCTACGAGCGTGAGGGCCGGCCGATGGTCGCCCACGCCCTCCAGATCATCCCGCCGACAGCAGACTGACCCACTCTGGATTTCGGTCGGCCCGGCGGTTAGAGTCGAACCGTGTCTCGGGGGCGACGGTGAGCCGAACGGTGGGCTAAGCATGTCGAGGCAGCGAGGCGCGGCTTACGTGCGCCACTGGGCCGCCCGATGAAGTGGCTCGCTGGGCCCGTAGTGTGATGCGTACCGGCGATTTCCTGGCCGGCGTTCCCGTGCTGGCCGGCCTGTCGGACGAGCTGCTCGAGCGACTGGCAGCCGAGGTCACCGAGATCGGAATTCGTGCCGGGCACTGGGTCCTGCGCGAGGGCGAGCCCGCCCACAGCATGTTCATCGTCGCCAGCGGCCGGGTGGCGGTCCTCGACGAGGGCCCGCCCGAGGCGCTCCTGCGCACCCTGCGCAGAGGCGACGTTCTCGGCGAGCTCGCGCTGCTCCGGGAGGGAGTCCGGTCGGCCTCGGCGCGGGCACTGCGCGACACCCAGCTGCTCGAGCTCGGGCGTGAGTCCTTCGAGCGACTGATCGAGACCGCTCCGGGGTTCGCACTCGGGCTGACGCGGACGTTGGGCGCTCAGCTCGCCGCCAGTCGCACTCCCGTCGCGGTGTCCACACCCCCGCGCACCATCGCCGTGATCGGGCTCGATCCCGGTGTGGCGGTGCACGAGGTGGCCACGGCGCTGGCCGACGAGCTCGAGCGCCACGGCACCGTCGCGCGGCTGCAGGACGGCGAGCTTGAGACGCTGCACCAGGCCGAGGCCGATCGCGACCGGCTCGTGCTCTGGCCGGGAGCCGACGCCGACGAGGAGTGGCTCGAGCTCTGCGTACACGAGTCCGATCTGATCGTTGCGCTCACCCGAGGTCAGCCGGACCCCAAGTGGCTGAGCCGCGCCACGGCCCTGGAGGGTTGCGAGCAGCTCGTCCTCGGCCGGACGCGGGCGATCCCCGACCTGAAGCCCCGCCAGCTGCAGGTGGTCTCCGACTCCGCTCAGGTGCCTGCGGCCCTCGCCGCGCTCGCCCGCCGGCTGGCCGGACGCTCGCTCGGGGTCGTGCTGTCGGGTGGCGGAGCCCGAGCGCTGGCCCACATCGGCGTGCTCGACGAGCTCCGGGCGGCAGGGCTGCAGATCGACCGGATTGGCGGCGTCAGCCTCGGTGCGCTGGTGGCGGCAGCGGTCGCCGGCGGGACCCCGCAGGAGGAGATGTACGTCGCTGCGCAGCGGTACTTCGTGGACAGCAGCCCGAGCACGGACTTCGTGCCCCCGGTCTACTCGATCCTGCGCGGCAGCAAGACGCGACGCCTCCTGCGCGAGTTCTTCGGCGATAGACGCATCGAGGAGCTGCCCCGCCGGTTCTTCTGCATGAGCTGCGATCTGATCGCGCGCGAGCCCGTGCTGCATCGCACCGGTCCGATCGTGGACGCGGTGTACCCGAGCCTGGCGATTCCAGCCATCTTCCCACCCGCAGTCACGGCCGACGGCCGCCTGCTCGTCGACGGCGGCGTCCTCGACAACCTGCCCGTGGCGGAGATGGCCCGCACCGGCGAAGGTCCGGTGATCGCGGTCGACGTGACCGCTCGGGGAGGGCGCGACCGTCACAGCGGGCGCGGTCTGGCCGCGCGCGTCGAGAGCCCGCTGCGCCGGGTCCTCACTGGAAGCGACGGCGAGATTCCGAGGTTGACCGAGACGATGATTCGCACGATGCTCGTGGGCAGCGCCGATGTCACCCTCACCGCCCGCCAGCACGCCGACCTCGTGATCACGCCCGCGGTCGACGGGGTGGGTCTGATGGAGTGGAAGGCGCTCCCGACCGTTCGCGAGCTCGGACGCCGGGCTGCGCGCGAGGCGCTGGCGGCGGCCAACGGGGCCGTCTGGCGGTGAGCGCGTCCGTCCGTGGACCGTCGCCGCGGGCCGTGCTGGCCATCGCCTCGCTGGGCGCTGCCGTCGCCTTCGTCGACGTGACGATCGTCAACATCGCCTTCCCGGACATCGAGAAGTCGTTCCACGGCACCTCGATTTCCTCGCTGTCCTGGGTCCTCAGCGCCTACAACATCGTCTTCGCTGCCTTCCTCGTCGCCGCCGGCCGGCTTGCCGATCTGCTCGGCCGCCGGCGGATGTTCGTCCTCGGGCTCGAGATCTTCACCGCCGCATCGCTGCTCTGCGCCCTCGCGCCATCGACCGAGCTGCTGATCGCCTTCCGGATCGTGCAGGCCCTCGGGGCCGCCTTCCTGGTGCCATCCTCGCTCGCACTGGTCCTGAACGCGTTCCCGCCCGACCGCCGCTCCCACGGCGTCGCCCTGCTCTCAGCCGTGGCTGCCGGAGCGGCCGGGCTCGGGCCCTCGCTCGGGGGCGCGCTCGTGGCCGTCGCGAACTGGCGGCTCGTGTTCCTGGTCAACCTGCCCATCGGCGCGGCGGCGATCGTGCTCGCCCGCCGGCGCCTGGTCGAGAGCCGCACCCCGGGGCGCCGGCGCATGCCCGATGTCGCGGGCTCCGCGCTGTTCGCGCTCGCCACCGCCTCGCTCGTCCTCGCGGTCGTCAAGGGTCGCGAGTGGGGGTGGGCCAGCGTCCCCGTCATCGCCTGCTTCGTTGTGGCCGTCGGGCTTGGCGTCGTCGTCGTGCGCCGCAGCCGGTGGCATCGCTCGCCCGTCGTCGATCTCTCCCTGCTGCGGATCCGGACGTTCAGCGTGACCAATGCGATGACCGTGGTCGCGGCCGCCGGCTTCTACGGCTACACGCTGACCAACGTCCTCTTCCTCACCGGCGTCTGGCGCTACACCGTCCTCCAAGCCGGCCTGGCGCTGACGCCCGGCCCATTCGTGGCCGCCGCGGTGGCGGGGCCGACCAGCAGGCTTGTGCAGCGGATCGGGCACCGACCGGTGCTGGTGGCCGGCGGGCTGATCTGGGGCGGGGCCGTGCTGTGGTTCGTCGAGCAGGTAGGGGTCGTTCCGGACTTCCTGGGCGAGTGGCTGCCCGGGATCGTGATGCTCGGGATCGGCGCGGGCACCCTCCTGCCAAACCTCAGCGGCGCGGCCGTGGCCTCGGCGCCCGGCGAGAGCTACGCCACGGCGACCGGGCTGAACTCGGTCGCCCGGCAGGTGGGCGCCGCCCTCGGCGTCGCGCTCGTGGTGGCCATCCTCGGCACGCCGTCGCCGCTCGAGGCGGCATCGGCGTTCCAGCACGCGTGGACCTTCGGCGCCGTTTGCCTGTTCGTGGCCGGTGCCGGGTGTCTGCTCGTCCAGCGGCTGCGCCCGGAGAGCGCGCCCTCGCTGACCGACGCGGCCCGGGTCGTGCTGAGCACACCAGCGTTCGCGGCGGCGGCCGCGCGAGATCGGCCCCGCGCCCGCCGCGCCGTCCGGGTCGCGACCTCACCCCCGCTCACCCGTCCGCAGTCCACGGCTGAATTCCTCGGCCACGTGCCCCTGTTCGGTGGGCTCGAGCCAGGGCTGCGCGCGAGCCTCGCCGCGCACGCCGCCGTCACGCGCCTGCCGGCGGGGGAGTGGCTGTTCCGCGAGGGCGACCCCGGCGACGCCATGTATGTGGTCCGCGCCGGGCGGCTCGAGGTCGTCGACGAGCAGACCGGCACCGTGCTCCGCGAGCTCGGCCGGGGGGACGTCCTCGGGGAACTCGCGCTGCTCACGGAATCGCCGCGCTCGGCCTCGGTGCGCGCGGCGCGGGCCAGCGACCTGCTCGTGGTCCGCCGCTCGGATTTCGATGCGCTGCTCGAGACCTCCCCCGCGCTCTCCAGGGCGCTCAACCGCGTGCTCGCCGAGCAGCTCAGGAGCACCCGCGCTCCGGCCCCGACCGCGCGCCCCCGGCCGGCGACGATCGCGGTCGTCGGCCTCGACCACCGTGTGCCTTCGCTCGAGGTGGCCGAGGGCCTTGCCGTTGCGCTCGGAGCGCACGCCAGTTGCGCGCTGCTGACCGGGAGCGAGGTGGCGGCGCCGGCCATGGACGATGCTGCGGCGGCCTACGGGCCCCTGCTCGATGCCGCGGAATCGGCCAACGACCTCGTCGTCATCGCGGCCGGCTCGGTGCTTAAGGCAGGAGCGTGGATGGAGTACAGCCTGCAGCAGGCTGACCGCATCCTCGCGCTCACCGGGGGCGGAGCCATTCCCGGACCGGTGTCGGCCCGTCGCGAGCTGCGTGGCTGCGATCTCGTCGCCTACGACGCTTCGCCGGGCGCACTGGCCGGCTGGGCGGCGGTGCTCGAGCCCGTCGAGTCGCACGTGCTCGCGCCGGCGACGCTCGAGGACGACCTCGAGCGAACCGCCCGGAGGCTCGCCGGCCGCTCGATCGGAATCGTGCTGTCGGGCGGTGGGGCGCGGGGCTTCGCGCATATCGGCGTGCTGGAGGAGCTTCTCGACAGCGGCCTCACGATCGACCGCGTGATTGGCGTCAGCATGGGGGCGTACCTCGGCGCGCTGTTCGCGCTGGGGCTGGACGGAGATGAGATGACCGCCCGCTGCTTCGAGGAATGGGTCCAGCGCCAGCCACTCGGTGACTACACCGTCCCGCGCCACGCCCTGATCCGGGGCGAGCGGTTCAGAGCGATGCTTCAGCGGACGTTCGGCGAGACCCTGATCGAGGAGCTGCCGCGTAGCTTCAGCTCAGCCTGTGCCGAGCTGCGCAGCGGAGAGCTCCGCCTGTCCCGGCACGGGCCGCTGTGGGAGGCCGTCGGCCTGAGCATGTGCCTGCCGATCATCGCCCCGCCGCAGGTTCGCGGCCGGGAGCTGCTGATCGACGGTTCGCTCGTCGACAACCTTCCGGTGGGCTCGATGGCCGATCTCGGCGAGGGCCCGATCATCGCGGTGGACGTCAAGGCGACGTTCGAGCGCGCCGTGGGCTCATCGCCCTCCTCGAACGGGCGCACCCGCGAGGCGCGTCCACCCAGCCTGGGCGAGACGCTCACGCGCGTGCTCCTGCTCGGCAGCGCAAACACGTCCGACGCGGCCCGTCGGCACGCCGATCTGGTCATCAAGCCCCGGGCCGACGGGGTCGGCCTGCTCGAGTTCCATCAGCTCGACGCGGCGCGCGAGGCCGGGCGCACCGCCGCCCGCGAAGCCCTGGCGGGCTGGGACGTCAGCCTGCGGTCCTGACCACCTCGCGCCTCACCCATGGCCGGTGCAGGTTCAGCGAGGAGAGGATCGCCCGGGTGGCGGGCGAGCGGTTGAGCGTGTAGAAGTGGATCCCAGGGGCGCCACGGGCCAGCAGCTCGGCGCATTGCAGCGTGGCATACGCGACCCCGAGCTGCAGCACCGCGTCGGCGTCCTCGCCCCGCCACTCCAGCGCGTCGAGCAGGCCGGCCGGAATCGAGGCTCCGCACATTCCGGTCATCGTCTTGATCTGCCCGGCGTTGGTGATCGGCATGATCCCGGGGATGATCGGGACGTCGATCCCGGCGGCGCGGGCCTCTTCGACGAAGCGGAAGTACAGCTCGTTGTCGAGGAACAGGTTCGTGATCAGGAAGCTGACGCCGCTGTCCACCTTCTGGCGCAGAAACCGCAGGTCGCTGGCCATGTCCGCCGCCTCGGGATGGACCTCGGGGAAGCAGGCCGCACCGATGCAGAACGAGTAGTCGTCGCGGATCAGGGCCGCCAGCTCGGTTGAGTAGTGAAGGCCGTCGGGATGAGGGCTCCACTCGGTCTCGCCGCGCGGCGGGTCGCCGCGCAGTGCGAGCACGTTCTCGATCCCGGCCGCTCCGATATCGTCGAGGATCGCGTGGAGTTCGTCCCGGCTCGAGCCCACGCAGCTCAGGTGGGCCATCGCCTCGACTCCGAGCTCCTGCTTGATCCACTTCGTGATGTCGACGGTGCGGCTGCGCGTGGAGCCGCCAGCGCCGTAGGTCACCGAGACGAAATCGGGCTCGAAGGCCTTCAGGTCCTCGAGCGTGGCCCGGAGGATTCGCTCGCCTTCCTCGGTCTTCGGGGGAAAGAACTCGAACGAGAAGACCGGCCGATCGGCGTCCGCGAGGATCTCGTCGATGCGCACGACCGGCAGACTAGCAACCTTGACAAAGTCGTGTCAAGGTTCAAGCGCCCAGGTCTCGCCGTCATCGCGACGCACCTGACCGAGGCGCTCGAGGTGGGTCAGGTAGCACAGGGTCTCACCCAGCCACCAGGCCGCGTTCATCCCGCTGAGCTCCCCGCCATGGACCTTCGGGGCTATCTCGATCACCCGGCGCGGCCCGCCGGTCAGGCTCGCACGCGTGGCCTCCAGGCGCTCGGCCACGAGCGCCCGGCTGGCGTCGATGTGGCCCTGGGCGTCGATGAACGGCTTGCCGTGCCCCGATAGGCACAACCGCACGTCGAGGCGCTCGATGACCTCCAGCGAGCTGAGGAACTCACCGACCGGGTCGGGTGACCAGCCGTAGTCGTAGTAGAGCGAGATCCGGCCCAGGAGGTGGTCGCCGGAGATCAGCAGGCGGCGCTCGCGCTGGTACAGGCACACGTGCGAGGGGGCATGGCCGGGCGTCGCGTAGACCTCCCAGCGGCCGAGGTCGGTCTCGATCTGCACCCCGGGGAGCAGCGGCCGGTCGGGCTCGATCACCGCCGCGATTCCCGACGGCATGTGCTTGGCCCGTTCGAGGTAGCGCTGCAGAGCGGCTTCCGGGACTCCGCTCTGGCGCCCGACCTCGAGACGTCGCTCGAGTGCGAGCTGCGGGTCCGAGGCGGTGCGGGTGGCGTGCTCGTGGTTCGGATGCATCCAGAATTCGCAGCCCGCTCGCTCGCGGATCGTCGCCGCCTGCCCCCAGTGGTCGGAGTGCGCGTGTGTGCAGGCGATCAGCTGGACATGCTCGAGGCGGAGGTGCACCTGCTCCATCGCCAGCTGCAGCTGGGCCAGCGATCCCGGCTCGTGCATGCCCGTGTCGACGAGCACCACGCCCGCGCCCGACGCGATCGCCCACGCGTTGCAGTGCGGCACGCCCGCCCACGGCAACGGGAGCCGCAGCCGCCACAGGCCGGGCACGACCCGCTCGCCGCGACCGAGCTCGCGCTTTCGCTCCATTCGGAGCGGCACGATATTCCTCGCGCGACGTAGACTGCCGTCGCCGATGTCCACAGCCGAGGTCGCCAAGCGGTACTTCGCGGCGCTGACCGCCCACGACCTCGACGGGGCGCTCGAGTGCTGGGCGTCGGGGGGCGTCGACCGCTTCGTCGGACAGCAGGAACTCGTCGCCCCCGACGGCGTGCGTGACTACTTCAACGACCTGTTCGCCGCCTTCCCCGACTTCGCCTTCGAGGTCCTGGACACGACCACCGCGCGCAACCGCACGGCTGTGCGGTGGCGCGCCCGCGGCACCTTCGCGGGGCCCGGCCGCTTTCAGGGCTTCGAGCCGAACGGCGCCACTGTCGAGGTCGAGGGCTGCGACGTGGTCACGGTCGAGGACGATCACATCGTGCGCAACGATGCCTTCATGGACTCCGGGACCATCGCCCGGCAGCTCGGGCTGCTGCCGCCGACCGGCTCGCGCGCCGAGGCCCGCCTGACGGCGCTGGCCAACCTGCGCACGCGCCTGCTCGAGCGCATCCACGGGGTCGACACAGAACAGGTGGCCGACGGCGTGTGGGTGGTCCGCGGCGGCTTTCCGATCAAGACGATGAACGTCTACCTGCTGGCCGACGACGGCGGGGTGACCGTGTTCGACGCCGGCATCTCGGCCATGACCAGCGCCGTGGCCGCGGCGGCGGCGCGACTGGGCGGGATCCGGCGGATCGTCCTCGGCCATGCCGACGCCGATCACCGCGGGACGGCGCCAGGGCTGGGGGCGCCCGTGCTCTGCCACCCCGCCGAGCGCGAGGCCGCCGAGTCCGAGTCCGCGTTTCGCGACTACTGGGATCTGACCAAGCTGGATCCCCATGGTCGCGTGCTCTTTCCCCGCCTGCTCCCGGCGTGGGACGGAGGGGCGATCCACGTCGCGGGCACCGTCACCGAGGGCGACCACATCGCCGGCTTTCGCGTGATCGAACTGCCCGGCCACGCTCCCGGCCTGATCGGCCTGTTCCGGGAATCCGACCGGCTGGCGCTCGTCTCGGACTGCATCTACACGCTGGACCCGCAGACCAGCCGTAAGGGGCCGCCCCGCGTCCCCCACTCCGCCTTCAATCAGGACACCGACCAGGCCCGGGCCTCGATCCGCAAGCTCGCCGAGCTGGAGCCCGCAGCGGTGTGGGCGGGCCACGCCGATCCGGTCACCAGCGACGTCCGCGGGCAGCTCGAGCGCGCGGCCGCCGGGTAGTGGCCCGCCGGTCGCGCAGGCGAGACGATCCCGCCGAGAAGCTCTCGGCACCGGTCAGCGAGTACCCGGACGCCGACGGCAACGTGCTCGCGCTGCGTGGCTCGCTCACCCCGGGCTCCCGGCGGGAGTACGCGCGCGTGATCGCCGGAGGGCTGAACCGCGAGGATGCCTGGCAGCGGGCAACCGAGTTCCTGTTCGAACGCCTGGCCGTGGGCTGGACGATCGCCGGCCTCGAGCTCTCCAAGCAGAAGGAGCTGCTCGGCCGCTACCGGATGGCCTCGATGGACGAGCGGCGGTTCGTGCGCGAGGCGCTGCGCGCCCACCTCGCCGAGCACTTCCCTGAGCTGGAGGCTCCATGAGCCCGCCCGATCCCGACGCCTTCGCGGCGCTGCTCTGCGACTGGTGTCTCGAGGTCGAGCCGGGTCACCAGATCCTGATCGCTACGAGCACGCTCGGCGTCGAGCCGGCCCTCGCCATGCACCGGGCCGTGCTGGAGCGGGACGCCTGGCCGTTACTGCGCCTGGCGCCGCCCGAGCTCACCGAGGACTTCTACCGCCACGCCACCGAACGCCACCTCGACGGCTTCGCGCCGCTCGAGCTGCTCGAGGTCCAGACCGTCGACAGCGTGCTGCGTATCCAGGCGCCCGGCAACACGCGGGCGCTGGCCGGCATCGAGCCCGAGCTCGTGGCTCGCGCAGCGCTCGCTCGCTCGCCCGTGCAGGAGGCTCGGCTCGGCAAGCGCTGGTGCGGGACGCTGTGGCCGACCCCGGCGCTCGCGCAGCAGGCGGCGATGGGCGAGCGTGAATACGCGAGCTTCGTCGAGCGCGCGCTGTTCCTGGACCGGGCGGACCCGCTCGCCGCGTGGCGCGAGCTGAGCCGGCGGCAGGCGGAGCTGGTCGATCGGCTCTCGCAAGCGCGCGAGATCCGCATCGAGGCCGACGGCACCGACCTGCGCCTGGACGTCGCAGGGCGGACCTGGATCAACTCCGACGGCCGGCGGAACATGCCGAGCGGCGAGGTGTTCACGGGCCCGCACGAGCACTCGGCCAACGGCCACATCCACTTCACGATCCCCTCCAGTCCGCACGGGGTCGAGGTCTCTGGAATCGAGCTCGAATTCCGCGACGGCGAGGTCGTCAGCGCCCGCGCCGCCCATGGCAACGCCTATCTCCAGGCCGCGCTCGCCACCGACTCCGGCGCCCGATACCTGGGCGAGCTCGGGATCGGCACGAATTCCGGCATCGACCGCGCGACGGGCGCGATCCTGTTCGACGAGAAGATGGCCGGCACGATCCACCTCGCGCTCGGACGGTCCTATCCCGAGACCGGGGGCGTGAACGCGAGTGCCCTGCACTGGGACATGATCTGCGAC
This sequence comes from Solirubrobacteraceae bacterium, assembly GCA_035295205.1. Lineage (GTDB taxonomy): Bacteria > Actinomycetota > Thermoleophilia > Solirubrobacterales > Solirubrobacteraceae > Palsa-465. Next base: position 16,438 of record DATGJM010000198.1, read on the forward strand.
CTGCGCTCCGGGGGGAGCATCAGCGCGGACGGGGAGCCGCTCCCAGTTCAGTAGCTTCCCGGGGCGGATGCGCCGAACCAAGATCGTTGCCACCATCGGACCGGCCTCGCGCGAGCCCGAGGTGCTCGAGCGCATGATCGCGGCCGGACTCGATGTCGCCCGCCTGAACTTCTCCCACGGCGATCGCGAGTTCCATGCCGAGAACGCCGAGCGTGTGCGCAAGGCGGCCGGCAACGTCGGCCGCCCGGTGGCGATCCTCCAGGACCTGCCCGGACCCAAGCTCCGCATCGGGCCTCTGCGCGAGGACATCGCCGAGCTGAAGCCGGGCGACCGCCTGACGCTCGACTGCGGGACGGATGCCGCGGGCGACGAGCGCAGGATGTCGGTCTCGTGGGCCGGACTTCCCGGAGCCGTCGACCCCGGGGACGTCGTCTACCTGGCCGACGGCGCGATTCGCCTACGGGTCAAGGGCGTCACCGACTGCGAGGTCGAGACGAGCGTCGAGATCGGTGGCACCGTCGCCTCGCGCCAGGGGCTGAACATTCCCGGCTCCACGCGCGGGCTCGAGGCCGTCCCGGCGGACGATCTGGAGATGCTCGGGTTCGGCGAGTCGATCGGCGTCGATCTGGTCGCGCTGTCGTTCGTGCGTACTGCCGAGGACGTGACTAAGGTCCGCCGCCACACCCGGCTGCCGCTGATCGCCAAGATCGAGAAGCCCCAGGCGGTCGACGACGCCGAGGACATCATCCGCGCCGCGGACTGCGTGATGGTGGCCCGCGGCGATCTCGGCATCGAGCTGCCGATCGAGACCGTGCCGATCGTCCAGAAGCAGCTCCTGCGGACCGCCGGCCGTCTCGCCCGGCCCTCGATCACCGCCACCCAGATGCTCGAATCGATGGTCAACTCCTCGCGGCCCACGCGCGCGGAGGTCGCCGATGTCGCGAACGCGATCCTCGACGGCACCGACGCCGTCATGCTCTCGGCCGAGACCGCGGTCGGGGCGTACCCGGTCGAGGCGGTGGCGATGATGGCCGAGGTCGCCGAGCGCACCGAGCGCGCGCTGCCCTATCACGACTGGAACGAGACCCGTGTGCGGCGCGACGCCCGCGATCCGGCCTACACAGTGGCCTACAGCGCCTGCGCCGCCGCCCGCGACCTGCATCTGGCGGCGCTGGTCGTGCCCACGCTGTCGGGGCGCTCGGCACGGCTGATCTCCGCCCACCGGCCCCAGGTTCCGATCTATGCGCTGTCTCCAGGCCGCGAGACCGTCCGCCGCTGCGGGCTGATGTGGGGCGTGCAGGCGGGCTCGATCCGCCGGCACGAGGTCACCGAGGCGCTGATCGCCGATGCCGCCCAGCGAGTGGTCGAGCTGGGCTGGGTCCAGCCCGGCGCCCGGGTGGGCATCACCGCCGGATTGCCCAGCGGCCGGCCGGGGACGACCTCGCTGTTCCAGATCCAGCGGGTTTAGAAGGCTGCCTTGTGCTGATCGCCACACGCGGCTAGGCTTGGCGGCAATGGGGGCTGCGAGGCGGATCGCCGGATGGCTTGTGGCGCTGATTCTCCTGGCTCTGCCCGCCGCGGCGCTGGCGAGCGTGGTCCAGATGCACGGCCCGATCGGCAAGGGAGCCAACGACGCCGTGGTCGACATGTCCGCGGTGATCAAGAAGGGCAAGGCGGTCAAGGTCACCCGCTTCACGTTCGCCAACGTCCCCGTCGCCTGCTCCGGCGGCTCGACGTACCTGACTGCGGTCTCGGACCTGTTCCCTCACCACATGACGGTGTCCAAGAAGGGCAACTTCCACGGCACGGTGGTCGTTCACGCGGGCCGCACCACCTACGTTGTGACCGGCCACTTCAAGAGCACGCACAAGGCGACTGGAACGCTGCACATCTCCGGCGTCGCACCTGGCTGTCTGCACGGCGACAGCGGCATCCTGCACTGGTCGGCGAAGTAGCGCGTCAGGCCGCGGCGCGGGCGTAGAACTCGGCCTCGCGGCGCCCCAACTCGGTCACCGGCTCATCGCTGTAGAGCCACTCGCGAGCGATGCGGTGGAAGTTCCCGCGTGCGTGCAGCTGAGCGAGCACGGCGAGCGTCAGCACTTCCATCCGCCGTCCGAAGATGTGATCCGGCGGCGCGGACTCGTGGCGGAGCTGGCCGAAGTACTCCGAACGCGGGTCGCTCATGTCGATCAGGACCTGTGTCGCGTACTCGGGCGTGAGCTGGACCTCCTCGTCGCTGGTGTACCAGGAGGTAGCAGCCCGGAAGTGCTCCATCACCCTGTCGGGCTTGAACCTCTCCGGATCCGGGAAGAAGCCGGTCTCGGCGCCCAGGCGCATGATCGTGTCCTTGTCGCCCTCGATGATCGCCCTGGCGACCTCCATCTCGAGCTCCACGGCGCCGGGCGGCATCCGCTTGAACAGGCCGAAGTCCAGGAAGGCCATCCGGCCGTCGTCGAGCAGCAGCGAGTTGCCCGGATGGGGATCGCCCGAGAACTGGCGGTGGCGGTACAGGCACCCGAAGTAGAAGCGGAAGATCATCTCCGCGATCCGGTCCCGATCGGCCTGCGGGAACGTCTTGAACTCCTCGAACTTGCGGCCGTGCACGTAATCGGACACCATCACGCGTTCGCGCGAGAGCTCCGTGACCACGCCCGGCACCACGATGAACGGGTGGCCGCGGAAGATCCGGTGCAGGGTGCGCTGGTTGGCGGCCTCGAGCTCGTAGTCGAGCTCTTCCTCGATGCGGTTGCGGATCTCCGAGCCGATCGCCTGCGGGTCCATGCCCGGGGCGATCCGCTTGGCCAGGCGCAGGATGAGCCCCAGGTTCTGCAGGTCGGCACGCACCGCGGCGGCAACGCCGGGGTACTGGACCTTGACCGCGACCTCGCGGCCGTCGTCGAGGCGCGCCCGGTAGACCTGGCCGATCGATGCGGCGGCGATCGCCTCCTCGTCGAACTCGTCGAACACGTTCGTCAGCCGCTCTCCGAGCTCTGACTCGATCACCTTGCGCATGTCCTTGAAGGTGACCGTGGGTGCGGCATCTCGGAGCGCGGCCAGCTTGCGCTGGAACTCGTCGCGGTACTCCACGGGCACCAGACCGACGTCCAGGAACGACATCACCTGGCCGACCTTCATCGCGGCGCCCTTCATCGTCCCGAGCGCCGCCACGATCTGCTCGGCGGCCTCGATGTGGCGCCGCTCCAGCGCCGCCTCGCGGCCCTCCTTCGTGCGGGCTACGTTTGCCGCGCGGGTCCCCGCCTGGCGGATCGCCTGCCCGGCCGCAAGCCCCCCAATCCTGGCGGTCCGCCCCACGCGCGAGGTGGGGATCTTGTCTTTCGCCACTACTGGGTGATGCTAGCTAGCCCAGCTGCACCCGCGAGCCGGGAACGATGTCGTCCGAGCCGTCCGGCCAGCGGATCCAGGCCTTATGGCCGCCGTCGTAGTCGTCGCCGAGCAGGATCAGGGTCGCCGGCTCCCCGAGCGCGGTGCACGGTTCGCTGCCCTCGGGATCGACGCCCCGCCAGATGCGCACGAAGCGATTGTGCTCGAGCTCGTCGGCCACGGTTGTGGGATCGGTGTGCCCAGGGTGGATGTGGGTCTGCGGCGGGAGCTTGAGCAGCTTGTTCATGATCGAGGACTTCAGGTCCGCATAGGTGGTGTGCCCGGGCGCGCGGACGCCACCCACCGAGCCCTTGAAGAGCGTGTCTCCGGTGAACACATCGCTGCCGTCGATCAGCAGCGAGAGCATGCCGGCCGTATGCCCCGGCGTGTGCATGGCCTCGATCTGCAGAGCGCCGGCGTCGATTATCTGCCCGGGCTCGAGGGTGCCGGTCGCCTGGGGAACCAGTTCGCGCTCGGCTTCATGGATGAGCACGGGCGTGCCCGGATGACGCGCCAGCACCGAGTCGAGCTCGGAGATGTGGTCGTGGTGATGGTGCGTGAGCAGGATGTGCGTCAGCGTCAGCTGGCCACGGTGCAGAAAGTCGAGGAGTGGCTGGACCGGTCCGCCCGCATCGATCATGACCGCGTGACCGCCCGGCTCATCCGCCACCACGTAGGTGTTCGAGAGCCACTGGTCGTGCATCGAGCGCTCGACGATCACGGTCGGGACATTAGCGCAGGACCTTACGGTTCGCTTTCAGTCGGCTCTGGGCCATTGATAGGTGCGGTTGGCTCTGATCCAATGAGTGACCTCTCCACGCCGGCCTGTGGGTAACTGTTAATACATCCGTAAGGAGTGGATTTCTCGTGCATAGTTTCGCGCGTCGGCTTGTTCAGGCCGGTGCATTGACACTGTTCGCAGTGGCGCTGAGCGCTGCGCCCGCCGCAGCCGACGGCTCCGCCGTGGTTGGTCACGTATATGTCAACGACAACACGACCGGGGTGAACACGATCGCCGGCTTCGATCGTCATGCCGACGGCAGCCTGACTGCGCTTCCGGGCTCACCGTTCGCAGCCGGCGGAGCGGGCAGCGGAGCTGGGCTGGCCTCCCAGGGCGCGCTCCAGATCAGCACCACCGGTCGCTATCTGCTCGCGGTGGATCCGGGCAGCAACCAGATCTCAGTCCTGCGGATCAGGCACGACGGCTCCCTGCGGGTGGCGGACGTCGTGGGCTCCGGCGGGAACCTGCCCGACAGCATCGCCGAGCACGCGGGCCTCGTGTACGTGGCCAACAGCGGCGCCGGTGGCTCTGACTACACCGGGTTCACCCTGGGTTCGGGCGGCAGGCTGCGTCCGCTCGCGGGCTCGACGATACCCCTGTCCGACGCGGCCCAGCCGGGTGATGTGTTCTTCAACCCGACCGGGACGAATCTTGTCGGCACCGAGGTCGGCACCTCGCTGATCGACAGCTTCCACGTCACCGATGACGGGCGCTTGGTGGCGGCGCCTGGCTCGCCCTTCGCCGCGCAGGGTCCGGGCCCGTTCGGAAGTGAGTTCCGGCCCACGGAGGCAGACCAGCTGTTCGTCTCCAATGCCCATGGCGCCCCCGGGGCGGGGACCGTCTCGGCTTTCAGGGTCGCCAGCGACGGGACTCTGTCCTCGATTGGCAGCTCGCCGTTCGCGGACGGGCAGACCGCTCCGTGCTGGGTTGAGATCACCCATGACGGAACCGTCCTGTTCACCACCAACACCGGCTCTTCGACGATCTCGAGCTACACGATTGCGGCCAACGGTGTGCTCACGCACCAGAGCGACGCGCCAAGCGGTCCGGGCTCGGTGGATATTCGACTGAGCCCGAACGGGCACCAGCTGTACGTGGTGCAGCGCGGCGCCGATTCACTGGGCGCCTACTCGGTCAGCGGCGCCAGCCTGACGAGTCTCGGCTCGTTTGCGCTTCCGGCCGGCGCGGTGCCCGCCGGCGTGGTGACCAACTGACATCGCTGCGGGCGGGGGTCGGGAGCGAAGCAGCTCCCGCCCCCGCTCGGGCGTCAGGCGCCCCGCTCGATGATCTCGACCCGGTACTGGTCGGGATCGCGGACGAAGCAGAGGCGGTTTCCTCCCTCACGCACGGTGTAGGGCGGGCGCTCCGGCTCGATGCCCTGCTCCTTCAGTCTCGCCAGCGCGCCGTCCAGGTCATCGACGCCGATCGCGATGTGCCCGTAGGCGCTGCCCAGCTCGTAAGAGCGGCCGTCGTGATTGAACGTCAGCTCGAGCTCCTCCTCCTGGCCGGGATAGCCGAAGAAGTAGTTCGTGGCCTCGAGCTCGCCGTTTCGGACGATCGGGAGCTCTCGCCGTGCCTCCATGCCGAGCGCCTCGTAGAACGCGCGGCTCTTCTCGGGATCGGTGATCCGGTACATCGTGTGCAGATAACGGCTCATGGCACCAGCCTATCTGCCGCTCGGGGGTAACCTAGGCGGGTGCCCGCCGATACGGCCAGGATCGCCAAGCTGCTGAAGCTCGTCGCCCAGGGCGTCGCGGCGCACGATCGCGAGAACCCCGACCACCACACGTGGGGGGTCGGGATGGCCTGGTTCGATATCGAGCGCCTCGGCCTCGAAGAAGGCGAGGAGCTCCTGCCCGGCATCGTCCTCCAGGGCGACGGCGGCATGACCGGCCAGTTCCGGATCCTCTGCGACGGCCAGCACGGCGAGGGCGCCGAAGAGGCCGAAGAGGAGATCATCGAGGCCGTCTCGACCCAGGAGCTCGCCGAGCCGGCACATGCTCCCGCCGGCCCCGGCGGCCCGCCGCGGGTCGAGCCGCCGCTCTAGAAGAGCCGCCGCTCTAGGAGAGCCGCCGCGCCACCTGATCGGCGAGCTCGCTCACGGTCGGGCATGTCAGCCCGTGACGCCTGGCCGCCCTCAGCACGGCGCCCGCGATCGCGTCGAGCTCCGGTGCGCGCCCCTCGGCGATGTCGCGGTGCATGGAGGACGTGAGCTCCGGATGGGCCTGCTCGAGCTCGGCCAGCGTGGCGCCGCGGTCGATCGAGGCCCCGTCGGCGGCGGCCACGGCCGCGGTCTCGGTGATCGCGGCTTCCAGGGTCGCTCGCATCTGCGGATCGGCCCGGATCTCCCCGATCGGCGCGTCGAATGCGCTCGTCGTCAGGGCGAGCGCATTC
>DATGJM010000199.1:0-9786 GCA_035295205.1 Solirubrobacteraceae bacterium
GGCCGCCGAGGATGAAGGCGCCGAACACGAGCACCATGATCGTCGCCGCCGCGGTGATCGTCCGGCCGGTGGCGGCGACCCCGTGCATGACCGCCTCGCGGTTATCTCGCCGCCGGTGCCACTCCTCGAAGATGCGCGTGACCAGGAATACCTCGTAGTCCATCGAGAGCCCGAACAGGATCGGGAACATCAGCACCGGCAGGAAGGCCTCGATCGGCCCGGTCTTATCGACGCCGATCAGCGAGGCCCCCCAGCCGTTCTGGAAGATCGCCGTGACGACACCGAACGCGGCTCCGGCCGAGAGCATGTTCATGAGCGCGGCGGTCAGCGGAATCGCGACGCTCCGGAACACAGCCATCAGCAGCACGAAGCTGAGCAGCACGACCACGCCGATGAACAGGGGGAGCTTGCGCGAGAGGACGTGGCTGAAGTCGTCGAAGATCGCGGTCTGGCCGCCGACCAGCACGTCAAGGCCGCTGCCGCGCTCCGCTGCGGGGACGACCTGGTTTCGCAGCGTGTGGAGCAGGTTGGCGGTCGAGGCATCCTGGGGCGAGCCCTTCGGGTAGACGTCGGCGAGCGCGACCGGGGAGTGGCCGCCGACTCCAGGCAGGAGCCTGGGCTGGGTCGAGCCGACGACGCCCGGAGTCCGGGCCGCGGCCGCCAGCACGCGGACGAAGGCCTGTCGCTCGCCCGGTGTGGTGATCTGGGCGACGAGCTGTAGTGGCCCGTTGTAGCCCGGGCCGAAGCCCTTGGCCAGCAGGTCGTAGGCCTTGCGGGTCGTCGAGCCCGCCGGATCGCTCCCCGCGTCCGCGGAGCCGAGGCGCATCGAGAAGAACGGGATCGCGATGATCACCATCACGCACGCCGCAGCGGCTGCGAACAGGGCCGGGCGGCCCTGCATCCATCCCATCCACCTCGCCCACGCCGCAGACTCGTCGGAGGTCCGCAGCCTGCCTTCGCGCAGCGCCCGGCGCTCTCGCCGCCGCAGCACGAGGCGCCCGAAGAAGCCGAGCAGGGCGGGAAGCAGGGTGAGCGCAGCCACCACGGTGAGCGCCACCGTGACGGCGGCTGCCACCGCGACGCCGTACAGGAAGCTCACGCCGAGGGCGAACATGCCGAGCATCGCGATGCACACGATCACGCCCGCGAACAGGACGGCTCGGCCCGAGGTGTCCACCGCTTCGACGACGGCCTCCTCCGCGTCGAGACCGCGCAGAAGTCCCTGGCGGTACCGGGTGACGATGAACAGCGCGTAGTCGACTCCGACGCCGAGCCCGATCAGGAGGGCCAGCTCGCTCGAGAAGCTCGCCATGCTGATCACGTGCGAGAGCAGGCCGATCACCGCCACGCCGGTGCCGAGTGACATGGCTGCGGTCAGCAACGGCAGCGACATCGCCAGTAGCGAGCCGAACACGATGAACAGGACCACCGCCGCGGCCAGGAAGCCGAAGCTGAGGCCTGTGCTGCTGTTGTTCTGGTTCCCCGCGCTGGCGATCTGCCCCTCGACCTCGAACTCCACGGCGCCCGTTGAGGCCGAGGTCACGGTCTGTACGAACTGCTTGGCGCTCGATGCTCCGACCTTGTTCGGCTGGACGTCGAAGGTCACGGTGGCGAAGGCGATCCGCCCGGAGGACGAGATCTGGCCCGACCGCCCGGCCTGGTAGGGCGATCCGACCGCCGTCACGTGCGGGAACGACGCCACGCGCGCGAGCAGCGAGCTCACCTGTGTGCGGATCGAGGGATCGGTGATCCGCCCGCTCTGAGAGGCGATCACGATCTGGTCGCTGTCGCCGGACGCCTTCGGCGCGTTCTGCTGAAGCAGGCGGACGGCGTCGAAGCTCTGCGTGTGAGGCAGCTTGAAGTTGTCGCTGTAGGCGCTTCCGGCAGCCGAGTGCAGCGCGGTCAGAGCCACCAGCACCGCGATCCACCCGAGCAGCGCAACGACTCGGTGCCTGAAGCACCATCTCGCCAGGTTTCTCATGCTCGCCCCGAGCTGGTCATGCCCGTCCCAGGCTAGCGACCTCGTCCGTTGGCGAACGCTTGGCCCCCCGGGACGGGGTGGACATGCCTTCGCTCACGGACAACCGCCCCGTTGGATCAGAGGGGCCAGCTGGAACTCGATACGGCTCCGGGCATCGCCTTCTCCCAGAGCTGGCCGAGCCGCTTCAAATCGCGCTCGTCGAGCCTGGAGAACAGCGTCTCGCGCACGACCTGGTGATGGGTGACCTGCGCGTCGCGCAGGCGCCTGAGTCCGTCCGCGGTCAACGCGACCAGCAGGCTCCGGCCATCCTCCGGGTTCGTGGTGCGGGTCAGCAGCCCGGCCCTCACGAGGCGATCGACGGACCGGGCTCCGCCTCCAGTCCGGCCCAGACGCGACCTGATCTTCAAGGTCACCGGCGAGGACACGAACGGCGCGCTCGACTACTTCATCGTCGAGGTCGCGCCGCATGGCGGGCCGCCCCTGCACGTGCACCACGCCCAAGTGGAGACGATCCAGGTTCTGTCCGGTCGCTTCAAGGTCCGGGTCGGCGATGAGCTCCACAGGCTCGAGCCGGGCGGCTTCGCCTATCTCCCAGCGGGCCTGCCCCACGCGTTCCTCAACCTGACCGACCAGCCCGGGGAGATCATCGTCGTCTACACGCCGGGCGGCTGCCACAGGTTCTACGAGGAGCTCGGGCCGGCGACGAGGACAGCTGCTCCGGACCGCCAGGAGATCGCGGCGATCTTCGAGCGCCACGGGATGTCGCTGCTCGGGCCGCCCCTGAGCGCCGGCTGACGGCACCCAAGGCGTTGACCCCCACCTTCCCGCCCGGCTAGGGTTGGCAGCGGGCCCACCCGAGGGGACACCACAGCGCACACGACAGGGGAGCGCCGCCGGCGGCAATGGCAAACGTTGAAGGGAAGGCCACCGCGATCACCGTGCTCACGCCGGTCAGGCGCGAGGGCCCGCTCGTGCTCTGGGCTGTCTTCTGGGCCGGCCGCCACATCAAGGAGACCCTCCAGAAGCTCGAACAGCTCTCGTTCATCCACTACGCCCGCTGGGCGGTCATCGACCGCTTCCCCGACGAGGGCGAGGGGGAGAAGCTGAGCCACGAGTACCTGCTCTTCGAAAGCAACTTCAACGGCACCTGGGACCAGTACATCGATGCCTTCTCGGAGGTGGTCCCGTTCCGGATGAAGGCCATCTGGGGCACTTCGTACGGCTTTCCCGGGCCGCTTCCCGTCGAGCCGTTCAAGGACTACATCCGGCGTAACGAGTACGTCGCGAATCACTATTGGTCGGCTTATCCTGGCTACACGACGACCGAGATCATCTCGGCTGGCCATGTCGAAGCCGCGCTGAGGGAGTTCCAGGCGCACGCGGCGGAGCTCGAGCCGGAGGACTTCAAGCGGGCCTACGAGTCAATGCTGACCGCGATCCAGCACGACCTGTGAGCGCTGCCAACAACATCTGCGGGCAGGCGTACTCGCTGACTGTGCTGACACCGATCGTCGATGGCCACGAGATCGAGCTCGCCGACTACCTGAATCGGCTCCAGACCGGCGATCAGAGTCCGCTCGCCCGAGTGCGCGGGACTCACTTCGCTCGCTGGGTGGTCATCGATGACGTCATCTTCGAGGGGCCGGAACAGGGCGAGCGCGATCATCTCCAGCATCCGCGCCTGTTGTTCACCAGTAACTTCGACGGCGATCTCGAGCCGTATCTCGAGGCGCTGCGCACGGACCTGGCTGACAGCGCCGACTCGATCTGGAGTCACTGCATCGGATACCCCGGCACCGGCGACCCCGACGCGTTCGTTCGTTACTTCCGTCACCACCAGATCGACAGCTCACTGTTCTTTGCCGCCTACGGCGACCGCACGGTGGAAGAGGTCAAGCGGGGGCTCGCGGCCCGGGCGAAGCTGATCGCATTCGCGCTCCGAGCCCAGGGCATGCAGGCGGCGGATTTGAAGAGCGCGTTTCTGCGGGAGTTCGGCGGGTGACCGAACTCGATCTGTCACGTATCCAGGGGTTCGTGGTCCGCGGCTACCGGCTGCCGCTTGCCGGGTTCATCTTCGTGCGCATCGATGATGCCACCCGCGCCGCGGCCTGGATCTCGGAGATCGCGACCGAAGTGCTGACCGCCGCGCCGTGGTCGCGCAAGCCCGACTCGGGCCTCAACGTGGCCTTCAGCTACGCCGGACTGGCAGCGCTGCGGCTTCCAGGCGCAACGCTGGCCAGCTTTCCGGAGGAGTTCCGCGAGGGCATGGCCGCGCGGGCCGATGCCCTCGGCGACAAGGGAGAGAGCGCTCCAGCCAACTGGGAGAGACCGCTCGGTACTCAGGACGTCCATGTGCTCCTGATGATCTCGGCCGCCAACCAGCAGGCGTTGGCCGACCACGACCGGCGCATCCGCGAGGGCATCCACCGTGCGGGCGGCGTGACCGTGGTGAAGGACCAGATTGGCAACGCCCTGGCGGACAACCGGGAGCACTTCGGGTATGCCGACGGGTTTGCGCAGCCCGAGATCGAAGGCGCCGGCCTGCCATCGCAGCCCGGCGACGGGGCGCCGCTGCGCGAGGACCGGTGGCGCCCGATCCGGGCGGGCGAGTTCATCCTCGGCTACCCCGACGAGGAGAACGTCGAGCCACGCGCTCCGACGCCCGACCGGCTCGCCACCAACGGCACCTTCCTCGTCTATCGCAAGCTCCACCAGGACGTCGCGGCCTTCCGTGCTCAGCTGGCGCGATCGGCGGCGCTGTACCCCGGCGGGGAGGAACTGCTGGCGGCCAAGATCGTTGGTCGCTGGCGTGACGGCACGCCGATCGACCTCTCACCCGACCGTCCGGACCCCGCCATCGTGGCCGACCCCGGGCGTAACAATGCCTTCTCGTACGCCCGCGACGCCGACGGTCTGCGCTGCCCGATCGGGGCTCACGTGCGCCGCACGAACCCCCGGGACAGCCTGCCCTTCGAAGGTAGGCTCGTGAACCGTCACCGCCTCATCCGCAGGGGGATCCCGTACGGCGATCCGCTGCCCGCCGGGGCGGATGACGACGGTAAGGATCGGGGGGTCATCTTCATGTGCCTTCAGGCGAGCATCGTGCGGCAGTTCGAGTTCATTCAGAGTCAGTGGATCAACCGCGGTAACGCGTTCACGCTCGGCGAAGACCAGGACGTGATCGTCGCTCCGCAGGATGGGCCCGGGCCGCACAAGATGACAATCCCTGGCAATCCGCCGTTCTTTGTCGGCCCTCTTCAGCGTGTGGTCACGGTGAAGGGGGGCGAGTACTTCTTCGTCCCGGGCATGAACGGGCTGGAGTTCCTCGCCTCGGCTGCGGCGAGCGAATAATTCGCTCGCGGCGCGCGCGGTGACCATCGCTTGGACGCCGTCTCGTGCGCGTCGGCATCGCTGTGTGGGTGGGGTGGGCATTCTGCTTGGACGAAGGTCAATCTCGTGATCGGGAAGCAGCTGCCTCCTCGGACGCCGCCGCGGTGACCACGTCGACGGCGTAGGTCCGCCGGGCGCGGATCAGCAGATAGCCGGCGGCGGCCAGCGCGACCAGCATGATCAGGAAACCCACCTCGAGCCCGGTTGCGGTGTTCGAGGACACATGACCGGGGTGGGTGCCGATCGGTGCCTGGCGCGGCGCGAATCCCGCGACGAGAACGGCGATCCCGCCGAAGGCCAGCGGCGCCGCCGCCTGCACGACCGAGCGCACGAACGTGCGGGCGCTCTCCGCGCGCCCCCACAGCAGCGCGGGCATGATGTCGAGCCGCGCGGCCTGAAGCGGCGGGTTCGCGGCCGAGACGAGCGCCGCGCCGGCGACGTCGAACCACAGCGCCGGCGTCAGGTGGGTGCCGAGGATGCCGGGGATGAACATCACCACAGCTCCCAGGTAACACGCCGCCGGCACAACCATCCGCGCCTGCAGGTACCCCCGCTTCAGCATCCGGTCGGTGAGGTGGCCGCTGACCAGCGTGCCCGCAAGCGCTCCGGCCACGAGCAGGCCCAGGCCGAGCTCGGAGGTGACCAGATCGACGTGGTAGTGGCCGCGCACGAACAGCAGCGCGAACGTCTGCAGACCGGCGAAGTAGAAGTATCCGAGGGCTGAGCCGAAGGTCAGCATCAGGTTGGTCGGGACCTTGAACGTGTACATCACGGCTCGCGCGAGCGGCATCGTCCGCGGGTCCTCGGTGAGCACCAGGTCGGGATCGGGCTGGATGCCACGTCGGGCGGCCTCGGCACGTGCGAGGTCATCAGCAGGCGCAGGCGCAGCTGCCTCTGGCTCCGCCGGCGGTGCGGGCCTGACCTCGGTCAGCGTGAGAGCTCCCGGCTCCAGATGGCTCTGGCCGCCTCGCAGCGGCTCGGGCACGGTGCGCCACAGGGTGCGGGCGAGGAAGAAGCCGGGGATCGCCAGCAGCACGAACGCCGCGCGCCACGTGATCAGGTTGCCCGCGGTGCCGCTGACGATGAAGCCGGCCGCCGTCCCGGCCGTCTCCCCGCCCAGGATGTAGGCGTATACCCGGCCGCGCTCCTGGGCCGGGAAGTAGTCGCCGGTCAGTGACGCGATCGCGGGACCGGCCGTTGCCGTGACCGCGCCGAGCGCGAGCCGGGAGAGCAGCAGGTCGCCGTAACTGCCCGCGAAGGCTCCCAGCAGCGACGAGAGGCTCCACAGCAGGATGCTCGCGGAGAGCATCGGCATGCGCTTGAAGCGGTCGACCAGGAAGCCGACCGGGATCGTGAACAGGGCTCCGACAAGGAGCGCGACCGAGCTCAGCAGGCCGATCTTCGCATCGCCGATGTGAAGTGAGTGCTCGAGCGACGGGGCCACGGCGCCCACGGTCGCCGCATCCGCTCCGCTCAGCGCGAGCACCGCGGCGAACAGCACGATGACCCGGGCTCGGGCAGGCCCCCCGACGAGCTCGACGACCTCGCCGCGCACGCGGTGGGCGAGCCAGACGAGGGCTCGCCTCAGCGCCCTTCCCACCGCGACGGCGATCTTCCTACCCGGGCTCTCGGCCACGGCCCGACTCTACGGCCCGCGACGGGCGAGGTCCGCCCGGTTCGCCGCCCGGCAACGGCTCGAGCTGCTTGAGCGCGCGAGGATTTATGTTCGATTTTCGCGGGCGGATAGACTGCCCCCGCCGTGGGCGAAGGTTGGACAATCGGGAACCGGTTGCCGCAGGCGCGGGCTGCCGGCGAATACGCAGCGAGGATGCATGCCGGTCAGTACCGGGGTGACGGGACGCCGTTCATCCTCCACCCTTCCGAGGTGGCCTCGCTCCTGGACGATGCGGGGGCCCCGGATCACCTGGTCGCCGCGGGGGTGCTGCACGATGTGCTCGAGAAGACCGACACCACGGCGGATGACCTGCGGTTGCGGTTCGGTGCCCGGGTCACCCGTCTCGTGCTGGCCGTAAGCGACGACGAGCGCATCACTCGCTACAGCGCCCGCAAGGCCGCTCTGCGCGCGCATGTGGCTCGGGAGGGCGACGAGGCTCTTCTGCTGTTCGCAGCCGACAAGCTGTCAAAGGTGCGAGAGCTGCGCCGCGAGGCCTCCCGCAGTCCGACCATCGCCGGGACAGCCCGGCAGCTCCGGGTGCGGCGGCTGAACCACTACCGCCGCTCACTGGCGGTGCTCGAGGAGCGCCTGCCCGGAAATCCGCTCGTGGTCGCCCTCCACGAGGAGCTCGGGGCACTCATGCGCGATCGTGCCGCGGTCGCGTAGGTCGTGCCCACGCGGGCAGCGATCACGGTCACCCAAGCGCAGGCCCGGCGCATCGCCGTCCGCGCGCAGGCGCTCGACGGCAGCGCGAGTGACGTTCTAGAGCTGGTCCGGCGGCTCGGCTTTCTGCAGATGGACCCGATCGCGGTGGTCGCGCGGCCCGAGCATCTCGTGCTGTACAGCCGACTCCGGCGGAGCGCCGTCGCCGAGCTCGAGCGTCTGCTCTGGCAGGAGCGCAAGCTCATCGAGTGGGATGCCCACATCTGGCCGATCGAGGACATGCCGCTCGTGTGGGCGCGGATCCGCTACCGGCGGGCACACAGACACCCCTGGACCCGCGAGTTCCTGGCCAACAACCGCGGGCTTCGCCGCTACATCCTGCGGGAGCTCGAGAACCGGGGGCCGACGCTCTCGAGGCACCTGACCCATGACGAGGTCGTGGGATCACGTGATCACCGCTGGTGGGGCCGCGGCGGTGGCCAAATGCGCCTGATGATCGACCGCCTGGAGGCCCTGGGCGAGATCGCGGTGGCGGGTCGGGAGGGGGGTCAGCGCCTCTGGGACCTCGCCGAGCGCGTGTTTCCGCAGACCGAGACGATCCCGTGGCGTCAGGCCTCGCGGCTGATCGAGGAGCGCCGCCGCCAGGCGCTCGGCGCGTGGCTCGAGCGCGGGGAGCTGCGGGCACACCCGGGTGCCAGCGACGGGCCCGTGGAACCGCGGCTGACGTTCCTCTCGCCGTTTGACCAGCTGATCCACGACCGTAAGCGAGCCGAGGTCCTGTTCGACTTCACCTACCGGCTCGAGATGTATATCCCGAAGGTGAAGCGCCAGTACGGCTACTACGTACTGCCGATGCTCTACGGCGACCGCATCGTTGGCCGCATCCATCTGGTGCGCTCCAAGCCCGATAAACGGCTGGTGATGGATGGCCTGTGGTGGGAGCGCGGCGTCGAGCCGATGCCAGTCCAGGATGCGCTTGACGAGCTTCAGGCCGCCGTCGACGCGGCCTGATCAGCGCCCCGGCTGGCCGCTGTGCCCACGAGCCCGCGCACGGTCATCGCCACCGAAAGGGAGGCGAGGACCAATGACCGCTGGTGCATCGCGAGCTGGAGCTGCTCCCGTCGTCGGGCGCGTGCGCCAGTTGCTCAGGCGGGCGATGATTTCTGGGAGCGGCTCCGGTCTAAGGTGAGGATGAGGCCTAGGATCTGAGCATGGCGATCGTGTGCGTCCACGGGCCGCTGCGCAAGCTCGCCGGGGGCGGGGCCGAGCACCCCGTCGCCGGCGGCACCGTGATCGCGCTACTGAAGGCACTCGAGTCCGAGCATCCGGCGCTTGTCGGCTGGGTGCTGGACGAGCGTGGCGTGATCCGGCGGCACATCAACGTCTTCGTCAATGGCGAGCTCGGCACGCCCGACACTCCCGTCAGCGAGCGGGATCGGGTCGAGGTGCTGCCGGCGATTTCTGGAGGTGGCGTATGAGCGGAGGGGAGCTGAAGTGACGGAGCTGGTGCTGGGAACCAAGAAGGGCCTATTCATCATGGACGGCGAGGATTCGGTCATGGAGGTGCGCTGCCGGGCCTTCGCGGGCGACCCAGTCGACTACGCCATGCGCGACCCGCGCACCGGCCGCGTGTTCGCCGCGACCACGTCGCCTTTCTACGGGCCGAAGATCTTCTACGCGGACGATCCGGCGGGCGAGTGGACGCAGGCCGAGGGCGTCGAGCTGCCAGGCGGAGGCGAGCAGGCGCTGGAGCGCATCTGGGTGATCGTGCCCGGCGAGGCCGACGGGCTGCTGTATGCCGGTGGCGACCCGGGTGTGCTGTTCGAGAGCCGCGACGGCGGCGCCAGCTGGAGGCTCAACGACGCCCTCTGGAACCACCCGACGCGGCCGACCTGGCAGCCGGGCGGCGGCGGACTCTGCGCGCACTCGATCGTGCCCTGGCCCGGCAACCCCCAGCGGCTGCTGGTGGCGGTGTCAGCCGCGGGCATCTGGCTGACCGAGGACGGCGGACAAAGCTGGAGACAGGGAAACCGCGGGCTGGTGCCCCGCTACCTGCCGGAGGAGACGCGCGAAGAGT
>DATGJM010000200.1:0-60056 GCA_035295205.1 Solirubrobacteraceae bacterium
CCGCGCACGGCCTCGAGCTGGCGCCGTTCGCGTTCGGCTGAGCGCCCGAGCGCTCGCTTCAGCGCCCGGCGCGAGGCGAAGGTGAGTGCCTGCAGCCGGTCGTCGAATGCGGCCCGCCGTGGTCCGAGCGCCAGCGCCAGCGCCTCGTGGCGAGCGCGGGCGCGCAGCTCGAAGGGCTCGCCGCCGTGGACGGCCTCGATCGAGTGCCCGCCGCGATGGATCACCCGGGCTGCCGGCCAGAGCCAGGTTTCGATCCCCTGGCGCGCCGCGCGCAGCCCGAGCTCCATGTCCTCTCCGTAGAGGAAGATCCGCTCGTCGAACGGCCCGAGCGCGCGCAGGGTGTCGGTGCGGGCGACGAGCGCCGCGCCCACCGCCCAGCCCACGCGCCGCGGTCGCTTCGATCGCCAGGGCGCGAGGACGGGCCCTGGCAGCACAGCGGGCGGCACGAGCGCATGCGCCAGCCCGGCCGCCGATCCGGGCACCGGGTGAACCGTCTCCTGCAGCGAGCCGTCGGGGTTCAGGACCCGGGGCGCGAGGAGCCGCTCGTGCGCCAGGGCCTCCGTCGCCAGCGCGAGCAGCGAGTCGTCGACGAGCTCGACATCTGGATTCAGCAGCGCCGCCACCTGGGTGGTGACCTGGCCGAGGGCTCGGTTGCAGGCGGCACCGAAGCCGACGTTCTCGAGCTCGAGCACCTCTGCACCAAGCTCGCCCGCCACGGCGGCCGTCCCGTCGCCGGATGCGCAGTCGGCGACGACGACAGGCACGCTCGGCAGGTGACGCTGCACCGACGAGAGGAATGCGGGCAGCACGCCTGCTGAGTTGTGGGTGACGGTGACGATCGTCAGCGAGGCACCACTCCGGACCGCTGCCGGTCGCGCGAGCGCGGTCAGTGCCTCGCGGTAGCGAGCCTGCTGGGCCTCCAGCGCGAACCGCTCCGCGACCCGCGCACGCCCGGCGGCGCCCATCCGAGCGGCTCGCGCCGGATCCTCGAGGATCGCGGCGAGCGCGTCGGCGGCGGCCCGCGCGTCACCGGGCGGGTAGCGCAGACCGCAGCTCTGATCGACGATCTCGGCCGGCCCGCCGGCGTCCGGCACCACCGCCGGCCGGCCCGCGGCCAGCGCCTCGACGATCGCGATTCCGAACGGCTCGCGTTCGGCGCAGTGCAGCAGACAGGTGCAGCGGGACAGCTCGCCCGCGGGATCGCCCACCGCACCCGCGAATCTCGCGTCCGGCTCACGCAGGCGATCGGCGAAGCTTCGATCATCCCCGGGCAGCGGCGCGCCTACGAACGTGAGCCGGGCCTCTGGATGCCGCTCGCGGACCAGCTCGAACGCCTCCAGAGCCAGGTCGGGCCGCTTCCATGGCGCGAGCGCGCCGAGCACCAGCACCTCGGGCGGCGAGACGGGCACGGCGGACGCGTCGAAGCGCTCGAGTGCCACCCCGGGGGCGATCACGAGACCGCGAACCGAGAGCTCGTCCAGCACCGCCCGGGACGGTGCGGTGACCAACGCCGCCCGGCTGGCCGCTCGGCGCACGAGCGCGCCGGTCAGCGGGCCGGGCAGGAAGTCGTTGTGTTGGAAGGCCGCCGGGCCGACGTCGCGCGCGAGCAGCGAGGCGAGCGCCGAGCGCATCCCCCAGAGCACGAGCACCTCCGGCTCGAGGGCCCGGGCCAGCGCGCGCAGCTCGCGGGCATGGCCCACCAGGTCCATCAGGGCCCGCGCCCGCAGGCCAGCCCCGCCGCCGCGCAGGTGCAGGCTGCGCGCCCGCAGCGGGAACGTGCGCAGCCCGGCGCGGCCGGAGGCCCCGTCGAGCTCGCCGGGAGGGCAGGCGATCGCGCGCTCGCCGTCGAGACCGCGGGCGAAGTCGACCAGTAGCCGCTCGGCGCCCCCAAACAGGCCGGAATAGCTGACGAAGAGGACCAAACGAGGAGGGAGGCTAGTGCTCCCACGATCCGCATAGACTCGGCGCCTTGGGGAAGGCGGATGAACTGCTCCCGCGTGCGGGTCTGGTCGTGCTGCTGGCGGGTCCGACGGTGTTGGCCTTCTTCAGCGGCGGCTACTTCGACGAGGCGCGCGCCTGGGCGGGGCTGATCGCATGGGCGCTGGTCGCGCTCGCGTTCCTGGTGCTCGGCGTCCGCGCGCTGCCGCGCACCGCGCCGGCGGCACTGGCGCTCGGGGGGCTGGCCCTGCTGGCAGCCTGGACCCTGCTGTCGATGGCCTGGGCGCTCGTCGCGGGCTACGCCTACCACGCGGCGCAGATCACGATGCTCTACCTCGGGGCCCTGCTTGCGGCCGCGCTGCTGCTCCGCGGCCGGGCCGGTGAGCGGCTTCTGGAGCCGGCGCTCCTGGCCGGCTCGACGATCGTGATCGGCTACGGCCTGTCCGAGCGGCTCCTTCCGGGGCTGCTGAGCTTCCAGCATTCGATCACCGCCGGTGGCCGGCTCGAACAGCCGCTCACGTACTGGAACGCGATGGGCGAGCTGGCGGCGATCGGGATCGTGCTCGGCGCGCGGCTGGCGGGGGATCGCTCGCGCACGCCATGGGTGCGCGGGCTCAGCGCGGCGGCCGCGGTCCCGCTCGGACTCGGTCTGTATCTGAGCTTCTCGCGCGGAGCGCTGTTCGCGGCGATCGCGGGGCTCGTGTCGCTGGTGGTCCTCGTCGGCCGGCGCGAGCAGCTGCGAGCCCTGGCGGTGATCATCGTCGCCGCAGCGGTGTGCTCAGCGGCCGCCGCCCCGTTCTCCGGCCTCACGAACCTGGGCGGCAGCCTGGGCACGCGTGAGACCCAGGGAGCGATCGAGCTCGTGGTCGTGGTGCTCGTGAGCCTGGCGGCGGGACTGGTCCAGGCCAGGCTCGCCCGGGACGATCGCGCGGCTGCCCTGCGCCTTCCGGGCTGGGCTCCCGCCGCGACCGGCGCGGTCATCTGCGTCACGCTCGCTCTGGCGATCACCCTCGGGACCAAGGAGACCTCGAAGGCGCCGCTGGCCGCGGGGGCCAGTCGCCTGACGACGCTCCAGAGCGATCGCTACGACTACTGGCGGGTAGCGCTGCGGGCGTTCGGAGATCAGCCGCTGCACGGAATCGGAGCCGGGAACTGGTGGATCTACTGGCTGCGCTTCCGCCACACGAACTCCGCGGCCACCGACGCTCACTCGCTCGAGCTCCAGACGCTCGCCGAGCTCGGCGTCGTCGGCGCGGCCCTGTTGCTGGGGTGGCTCGGCGGCATCGCCACTGTGGCTCGGCGGGTGTATCGCGAGGCTCCTGAGGCTGCGGCCGGGCTCGTGGCCGGCCTGATCGTGTGGCTCGTGCACTCGCCGCTGGACTGGGATTGGCAGATGCCGGCGCTGACGCTGGTCGCTGTCCTGCTCGCGGGGGGGTTGCTGGCGCGGATGCCGCCAATAGCATCTTCGCGGTGAGCGCCGTTCGATCGCAGGACCTCGACGCGCAGCCCTCGGGTGCGCCTGACTCGCAGCGGCCCGCCCTGCGCCCGCCGCGAGGCTGGGACTGGTGGCTGCTGGCCCTGATGCTCGCGGGTGGAGCCGCCTTCCTGCTCGCGCAGACCCGGGGGACGGTGTTCCTGGACGATGAGTGGTACTGGATCCTGTTCCGCCGCGGCAGCAGCCTGGCCTCGTTCCTCGACCCGCACAACTCGCATCTCTCGCTGCTCCCGATCCTCATCTACAAGGCCCTGTTCGCCACGGTCGGTCTGCGGCACTACTGGCCCTATCGGATCGTGGTCATCGCCGCGCATCTGTCGGTCGTCGCGCTGGTGTTCGTGTACGCGCGGGCGCGCGCCGGGAGCTGGCCGGCACTGCTCGGCGCCGCCCTGATCCTGTTCTTCGGGCCGGGGTGGCAGGAGTTCCTGTGGCCGTTCCAGATGGCATGGCTGATCGCCCTGGGAGCCGGAATCGCCGCGCTGCTGGCGCTCGAGCGCGGCGACCGCGCCGGCGACGTCGCGGCGTGTCTGCTGTTGGCGATCTCGCTCGCGAGCGCCGGTCCCGGCCTCGCGGTGGCCGCAGGGCTGATCGTCGAGCTGGCGCTCTGGCGGCAGCTCCGGCGACTGTGGATCGTCGCCATCCCGCTGGCGCTCTACGGCCTGTGGTGGATCGGCTACCAGCAGACGAATGTGAGCCACGACAGCGTCTACTACACCGTGCGGTTCGTGTTCGATGCCGCCGCCGGCGTGTTCAGCTCGCTGGCCGGCCTCGTCAACCCGGATGCGTTGACGGACACCGGCGACTACCTCACCTGGGGGCCGGCACTGCTGATCGCGGCCGTCGCTCTGTTCGCGTGGCGCCTTCATGGGCTCGCGCGCGAAGCCGAGCGCGGCCGCCGGCTCCGTGCGGCCGGGCCCCCCTCCGTCGGGCCGGTTCCAGGGCGCCTGGTGACGCTCGTGGCCACCCTCCTTGCGTTCTGGCTCATCACCGGCATCGGGCGCTCGCTCGTGTCCAAGGGCAGCCTGCTGTTCACCTCCTCCGGGGACGAGAGCCGCTACCTCTACGTCGGAGCCGTGCTCGTTCTCCTGATCGCCGCCGAGGCGCTGCGCGGGATCCGGATCACCCTTGGGGCGCAGATCGTGGCCACGGTTCTGGTCACGGCCGCGGTGATCTCGAACATCGGCATCGTTCGCAGCGCGGCGCAGGCGCAGCGCGCGCGCTCGGCGGTGACCATGGCCGAGCTCGGCGCGCTCGACATCACTCGCGGGCAGGTGGCGCCCGGCTTCATGCCCAGCGACTTCATCTTCGGCGTGGTGCAGGCCGGGCCGTACTTCCAAGCCGAGGATGCGCTGGGAACTCCCGCTGCCAGTCCGGCCGCGATCGCGCGCGCCCCCGATGGAGTCCGTGCCGCCGCCGACCGCCAGTTGATCGCAATCCACCGCATAGCCCTCACGCCGGCGAACTCGATGACGAGCTCGCCCGCGGCGGCGCCGCCCCATGTGGACGCTTCACAGGGCCTGGCAGCGGCCGCGTCCGGTCCGTGTGAGCTCGTCACAGCGCCGGCGTTCACCCCGGCAGCGGGCGCGCCGGCGGTTGAGGTCACGGTCCCTCCCCAGGGGTTGCTGCTCGAGGTCCGCAGCGTCCCGGCCACCCTCCAGATCCGCCGCTTCGCCGATGCCTTCGAGCCGCTGGGAACGCTCGAGCCCGACCAGCCGGCACTCCTGCGGATCGCCGCCGATCGCGCCCCCCAGCCCTGGCACATTCGCGTGCAGCCCGGCGGAGCGCTCAGGATCTGTAGCGCCGGCTGAGCGCCCGCCTGGCCAGGCGCATCGGGCGGGTGAGCCGCCAGCTCAGCGACTCCTCGAACTCCCGTCGCTGGGCATCGAGGGCGGCGCGTCCCGCCGCCTCGGCGCCCGCCAGGTCCTCGCGCGCCTTCTCCTGCAGAGCCTCGATCTCGCGCTGGACCTGCGCGAGGTTGTGGCGTAACGCGATGAGCTCGCGCGGATCGTCTGACGGCCGCTCCAGCGCGGCCAGCGTGAGCTCCGCGTCGCGCTTGCGCAGCAGCGGCCAGCTCTGGTTGTGCACGTGCGCGATATCCAGCACATCGAATCCACGTCCCCAGTGCTCGCGCATCCACCAGTCGGAGATCAGCACCAACGGGGCGCCGTCCCTGGCCGGATGGTTGTGGCGGAGCACGTTCATCCCCACCCTGTCCTCGTCCCACTCCTCCCGAGCCAGGAATTCGGAGGTGAAGCGGCCCATGTAGGTCGCGATCAGCAGGCCTCCGGGCTTGAGCAGACGGTGGAGCTCGAGCAGCCACGGGAGTGAGTTGTCGGTCAGGTGAGTGAACACCGAGACGGCCCAGATCAGGTCGAAGGAGCTCTCGGCGAACCCGGGTAGCGGAGGCAGGTAGGGCGACTCGGCGACGTGCAGCGGTGGACACAGCGTGTCCCGCAGCTCGGCGATCGCCGGCGCGTGAATGTCCACCCCCCAGATCTCCGCCCGCTCGGCCTCGGCCAGGAAGTGCTTCAGCGTCCGGCCGTGCCCGCAGCCGAAGTCGAGAACGCGCTTGCCTTCCCACGACCAGTCGTCGGGGAGGAGGTCGATGATCGCGGTCCTCGTCTCGGGGCCGAGCTCCTCCCACATCTGCGCGAAGCGGAAGATCCAGCCAGGCTCGACGTACGTGGACATCTCGAGGACAGTAACTAACCCCTAAACTCGCGGCCGGTGATCGTCTTCGCCTCCGCGATTACCGACCAGGAGCAGTTCCGCCGATACGCCGAGCCCGGGATCGGGCGGGCCGCAGAAGCCGACACGATCGTCATCGCTCACCCGGCGCAGGGCTCGATCTTCTCCAGCTATAACGCGATCCTGGACCGAGTGGCCGCCATGGAGGGCGTGGAAGCGCTCGTGCTCCTGCACCAGGACGCCGAGATCGTCGATCCGGGCTTCTGCGGCAAGCTGCGCGCTGCCCTTACGGACGCCGAGGTCGGCGTCGTGGGCTGCGTGGGGGCGGTGGGGGTGCGGAGCATCGCCTGGTGGGAGGGCTCTGTCACCTGGGCTTCGTTCATACACCGCTACACCGAGCTCGGAGGCGGCGACGTCCCCTCGGTGACTTGGAATGAGGCCACCAGGCCACCCTATGCCCAGCTCGGGGAGGTCGACTCGGTCGACGGCTTCGTGCTCGGCCTCGCGCCGTGGACGATTCAGACGATCCGCTTCGACGAAACGCTGGGCCAGGCCCTTCACGGCTATGACTTCGACTTCTGCATGCAGGTGCGCATGGCCGGGCGCAAGGTGCTCACCGCCGACTTCAAGGTCATCCACAACCATTCCCTGGAGCTCGCGGGCGACCTCGAGAACTGGGCCGCCGCCCATGTCGCTCTGGCCGAGAAGTGGGCAGGACGGATGCCGGGCGTGGGGGACGCGGGCGGCACGTGGAAGCAGCGGGCGCGGCGGGCCGAGGCGGAGGCTGCCGTCACGCGGGGCGTGGCGATCTCGACGATGATGAAGACCGAGGCCGGGGCCGCCCGCGGAGCCGACGAGCTTCAGATCGTCACCGACAGCGTGTCGTGGCGGTTGACGGCGCCCCTGCGCCGGTTCGCTCGCATCCAGCGCAGCCTTACCAGCCGCCGTGACACCGCCGCGCCCGAGCAGTAGAGCGGGGCCGTGAGCGAGGCCGCCGTGCGCACCCCCTCCCGACGCGAGCGCGTGCTCGCGCAGGCTCCCGTGGTGGTTCAGGCGCGCGACGTGCGCAAGACCTTCCAGGTCCCCGACCGTCGTATCGACACGCTGAAGGAGCGGGTCGTGCACCCGACCCGCAGAGTCACCTACCGCGAGCTTCATGCGTTGCGCGGGATCTCCTTCGATGTCCGCCAGGGCGAGTTCTTCGGGATCGTCGGCCGTAACGGCTCGGGTAAGAGCACGCTGCTGAAGATCCTGGCCAGCATCTATCAGGCCGACGCGGGGCGGATCCGCGTCGCGGGCAGGATGGCGCCCTTCATCGAGCTTGGGATCGGCTTCAACCCCGAGCTCACGGCCCGCGAGAACGTGGCCCTGAACGGGGTGATGATGGGCCTCACCCGACGCGAGGCCGCACGGCGCCTCGACGCGGTGCTCGAGTTCGCAGAGCTCCACGAGTTCGTCGAGCTGAAGCTGAAGAACTACTCCTCGGGGATGATGGTCCGGCTGGCGTTCGCGACGATGGTCCAGGCCGACCCGGACATCATGTTGATCGACGAGGTGCTGGCGGTTGGGGACGCGCGCTTCGCCCAGAAGTGCATGGACGTCTTCCAGGATCGTCGGCGGGCGGGACGCACCCTGCTTCTGGTCACCCACAACATGCCTACCGTGCAGTCGCTCTGCGACCAGGCGCTGCTCCTGCACGACGGGGAGCAGCGGTTCCTCGGTGATCCCGAGCAGGCGGCGGCGGAGTACTACCGCCTGAACTTCGGGTCCGAGAACACGCCAACGGCGGGGCCGCAACCCGGAATCGACGTGTCGATCAGCGTGCTCGACGTGTGGCTCGAGGACGACGACGGGCGGCGGGTGGACAACGTCGAGCAGGGACGACCGATTCGCCTGCAGCTGATCGTCGAGGCGCGCTACGACCTGGACTCGCCGGCGTTCAACTTCCAGTGCGTCAACGTCGACGGCCACTGGATATTCACCTTCGACGCCACCGAGGTTCCGGCCAGGATCCCCGCGGGCGGGCGCCTCCGGATCACGGGCACGGTCCAGAACCCGCTGATGCCGGGCCGTTTCCTGCTCTCCTGCTGGACCTCGTCGGTGGCGGCCGGCGGGCAGCCCACGATCCAGACGCTCGAGCTCGTGCGCTTCTACGTCTACGGAACCAGGACCGGGGCCGGGAACGTCGTGCTCGATACCGAGGTGCAGGCGGTCATCGAGAGTTGACCGCGCGGGTCACGCTCGAGCGTCCCCTTCCCAGCGCCGTGCGCTCGGGGCGGGCGAGCGTCGTGCTGTGCGCCGGAACCTGCAGCTCCGACGTCGAGGCGCTCGAGATGCTGGTGGATGGCGAGCCCCACCCGCTGATCGTGTGCGGCACACGGTTCTGGGGCACCGTGCCGATCGCCGCCCGCACGGCGCCGGCGACCGTGTCGGTCACCTCGCGCGCTCGGGCAGGCGGGGCGCAGGCCGAGGCCGACCTTGCGACGATCGACGTGGTGCAGGCACCCGCCACCGCCTCCGGGGTCTGCGCCCCCGGCCTGCTCGCCGTCTGCATGGCCACCTTCGAGCCCGACATGGCGCTGTTCAGGGCGCAGGTCGATTCGCTGCGCAGGCAGACCGACGGCAACTGGGTGTGCGTGATCAGCGACGACCAGTCCAGCCCCGAGCGCTTCGCCGAGATCGAAGCCGAGGTGGCCGGCGACCGGCGGTTTCTGCTTTCGCGCTCCGAGCTGCGGCTCGGCTTCTACCGTAACTTCGAGCGGGCCCTGACGATGGCTCCTGCGGTCGCCGAGCTCATCGCCCTCTGCGATCAGGACGACCGCTGGGCTCCCGACAAGCTGGCCACGCTGCGGGCCGCATTGGGGAGCCGGAGCGTGCTCGCCTACTCCGACCTGCGCCTGGTCGAGGCCGACGGCCGGGTGCTCCGCGAGACGCTGTGGCGCGGCAGGGCCAACAACCACACCGACCTGATCTCGATGCTCGTGGCGAACACGATCACGGGGGCAGCCGGCCTGTTTCGCCGTGAGCTTCTGGATGTGCTCCTGCCGTTCCCGGACACGCCCGGATTCCAGTTCCACGACCACTGGCTGGCCGTGGCCGCGCTTGCGGTGGGCGAGATCGCCTACGTCGAGCGGCCGCTGTATGACTACGTGCAGCACCCGGGCGCCGTCTTCGGTCACGTCACGCACGGCGAGCGGCCAACCAGGGCCCGGGCGATCGAGCGCTGGCGCGCGGCCTACTTCTATGGCTATCTGCCGCGCAAGCAGCAGGCCGAGGTCGTGCTCGCGCGCGCGGGCGAAGCCCTCGACGGCGCCAAGCGCCGTCGGCTCGAGCGCTTCGTGGCCGCCGAGCGGTCTCTCACCGGGCAGGTCTGGCTGGCGCTGCGCGCTCTGCGCGTGCTGATCGGACGCACCGAGACGCTTGCCAGCGAGCTCGAGCTCGTGAAGGGCCTCATGTGGCTGCGCGCCGCCCGTCGCTGGCCGGGCCGCCTCGACGTGCGCTTCCCACCGCTCGAGGCCTTCACCCAGAAGCGCCTGCGGCGGTGGCGAGCGGGCATTCGGAAGACCTGAGACACACTGCATGTCGATGGACGACGAGAACTTCCTGCTCAAGGCCTCACAGTCGATGCAGCATGCGCTCCAGCGTGCGGCCTTCGGCCTCGACGAGGGCGAGCACCATGGGCCGATCGAGTCCGCCCCGAAGGCGCAGCGCGCGGCCGTGCTGCAGGCGCCGCCCGTGATCGCCGTTCAGGACCTGGACAAGTCCTTCTGGATCCCCCGGCGGGCGGCGAGGTCGATCGGCTTTCAGCTACGGCATCCCTCGCGCGCGGCGCGCTACCGCGAGCTGCGCTCGCTGCGCGGCATCAGCTTCGAGGTCCACCAGGGCGAGTTCTTCGGGATCGTCGGCCGTAACGGCTCGGGTAAGAGCACGCTGCTGAAGATCCTGGCCAGCATCTACCGGGCCGATGCCGGCCGGGTGCGGGTGGCCGGACGACTCGCGCCGTTCATCGAGCTCGGCGTGGGCCTGAACCCCGAGCTCACGGCGCGGGAGAACGTCGTGCTCGGCGGCGTGATGATGGGCCTCACGCGCCGCGAGGCCGCACGCCGCCTCGATGCGGTGCTCGAGTTCGCGGAGCTGCGCGACTTCGTGGACCTCAAGCTCAAGAACTACTCGTCGGGGATGATGGTGCGCCTCGCGTTCGCGCTCATGGTCCAGATGGATGCCGACACCATGCTGATCGACGAGGTGCTGGCGGTCGGCGACGCGTCCTTCGCCGAGAAGTGCCTCGAGGTCTTCCGCCAGCGGCGGCGGGCGGGCAAGACCGTTGTTCTCGTGACCCACGACATGATGACCGTGCAGAGCTTCTGTCACCGCGCGATGCTCCTGCACGACGGCGAGCAGCGCTTCCTTG
The DNA here is from genome assembly GCA_035295205.1 of Solirubrobacteraceae bacterium. Classification (GTDB taxonomy): domain Bacteria; phylum Actinomycetota; class Thermoleophilia; order Solirubrobacterales; family Solirubrobacteraceae; genus Palsa-465. The sequence goes on from DATGJM010000200.1 coordinate 10,533, forward strand.
GCGAGCCCGAGGAGGCCGTGCTGCGCTACTACCGCCTCAACTTCGGCGCAGAAACGGCTGTGGGCGGCGACGAGCGGCCGGCGATCAAGCTGCTCGACACGTGGCTCGAGACCCTCGACGGGGAGCGCATCGAGAACCCGCCGCACGGCCGGCCGTTTCGGTTTCACCTCGGCGCACAGGCTCGAGAGCTCCTGCCCGAGCCGATCTTCAGCTTCCAGCTCGTGAACGTCGACGAGGTCGCGGTGTGTGGGTTCAGTGCCGCGCTACACGACGACGATGGCGAGCCACGATCCCTGCGCGCCGGGGAGACGGCGCGCCTGGCGATCGAGATCCCGGTGGCGCTCGTGCCGGGCCGCTACTCGGTGCTGTGCACGATCGCCGGCAGGCCTGGGGGAGGGGACACCGTGTTGCACGACGTGCGCGTGGCCGAGTTCCTGGTCATGGGCTCGGAGCCAAGGCCGGGAATGGTCAGCGTCCACTCCGAGGTGCACGCCGAGGTGCTGGCATGAACGGGGTCGAACTGCAGGACGTCCACGGCCCGTCGGCGCTGAGCGGCGGCTGGCGGCGAATGTGGGAGCTCTGCCTGCTGATCTCGGTCACCGACTTCAAACGGAACTACTTCGGCACCGCGCTCGGCTATCTCTGGTCGTTGATGCGGCCGCTGCTGTTATTCGTCGTGCTGCTCGAGGTCTTCACCCACGTGCTGCGGATTGGCTCCGGGACGATCCGCCACTATCCGGTGCTGCTCCTGTTCAACATCGTGTTCTTCGGCTTCTTCCAGGAGGCGACGGTGACCGCCGTCGGCTCGGTCGTCGGCTACGAGGGCATCGTCCGTAAGACGCAGTTCCCGCGCCTGGCGATCCCCGTGTCGGTCGTTCTCACCGCCCTCTACAACCTCCTGCTGAACTTGGTCGTGGTGATCGTCTTCCTGTTCGTCTACGGCGTGACGCCGACTTGGACCTGGATCCTGCTGCCGGTCCTGCTGCTGTTGATGGCGGTGTTCGCGCTCGGAGCCTCGATGTTCCTGTCCTCGCTCTATCCGCGCTTCCGCGACATCGGAATCATCTGGACCGTGTTCGTGACGGCGCTGTTCTACGCCACTCCCGTGCTGTTCACGCTCGACCTCGCGCGATCTCACTCGCGCGCGCTGGCGCGGCTGATCGCGTTGAACCCGCTGACTCCGGTCTTCGAGCTGGCCCGGCGGTGGATCATCGATCCGACCGCGCCGTTGCCGGGCTCCGCCGCCACGGGCGGGCTCGGGCCATTCCTCGTCTCGGTCGCCCTGTTCGTGGCCATCTGCGCCCTCGGGGTGTGGACGTTCCGTCGCGAGGCCCCGCGGATCGCCGAGCAACTGTGATCGCGTTCGGCTGCTCCGTCATCGCTCCGGACCTCTACGCGCGGTATGCGGCGCCGGGCATCGAGCGTGCGCGCGAGCCCGGCAGTGCCGTGTTCGTCCACGCCGCCGCCAGTTCGGTGGCCCGCGGCTGCAACCTGCTCTTCGAACAGGCGGCACGCCTTCCAGAGCTCGAGGCCCTGGTGATCCTCCACCAGGACGTCGAGATCACCGACAGCGCGCTGTGCGCGAAGCTGCGGGATGCCTTCGCCGATCCTGGGGTCGGGGTCGTGGGCCCTGTCGGCGCCGTTGGGGTGCGCGACATCGCTTGGTGGGACGGCACCCTCACCTGGAGTTCCGCGCCATGGGTTGACCGCGGCCATCGGCTGCTGTGGCCACGCGAGCTCTCAGCCTCACTCCGGGGCCCGGGGGAGGTGGAGACGCTCTACGGGGTCCTCATGGCCTTCTCACCCTGGGTGGTGCGCAATCTGCGCTTCGACGAGTCCTTCGGCCTGCTGCACGGCTACGACTACGACCTCTGCGCCCAGGTCCGAGAGGCGGGGCTGAAGGTGTGGGCGGCCGATCTCGAGGTCCTGCACCATCACTCGCTCGACCTCGTCGGGCAGGTCGAGATGTGGGTCGAGGCGCACATCCGCGCGGCCGAGAAATGGGATCGCCAGGGCCCCGCGCCGGGCGAGGACGAGGAGCGCTACTGGCGCGAGCGCGCTCGTCGGGCGGAGGCGGACGCAGCCGCCGCGCGCCTGTTCGCGGCCTCCAAGCTGCTCCAGGCCGACGCCACCGACCAACTGCACAGGCGTCTGCTCGGAGAGAGGATCCACAGCCGCAGCTGGAAGCTGACCGAGCCCCTGCGGCGCGGCAACGCCTGGGTGCGGGCGTTGCGGGCGCGGGTCAGCGCCCGTTACTCGGGTTGAGCGCGTCCTCGATCGTCTGCTTGGAGACGGTCACCGCCTCCGGGGCGATCCCGACCCGCTGTCGCAGTCGCGACAGGCGTTCGGCGAGGGCGAAGGCCCTCGAGTCGAGCAGCCGGCGCAGGACCTGCTGCTGGCGGTGGATCTGCTCGTGGGCGGCGGCGACCTCCATCAGCTGTATGTGCACCGACGCCAGGTGATACACGCGGTTGGCCTCCAGGCGCGCGATCACCGGATGGCGGTCGAGCGGCCCGAGTAGCGCCTGCATCCGCTCGGCGTACGGGGCCTCGCGATGCCATACGACGCCGAGCCCGAAGAACGCGGGCACCACCGCGAGCACCAGATCCTCGCGGGCCGCCACGAAATCCTCGACCGCGGTGAGCACGCCGTTGCGCGGGCCGCCCTCCTGCGCGGCCGGATACTTGTAGGGAAGCCCGCCGGGGACGGTGCCCTGGTTGCCGGGGAACAGACCACCACCCTCCTTGGTGGGCTGGCGGTACTCCGCCGGCACCTGCTCGGGGGCGAAGTAGTCGTCGCGCCGAGCGTGCGGCCAGGCCACGTCGTGAAACAGCAGCAGCGGCAGCGGTTCGCCCGCCTGGCGCTCCGCGATCAGGCGGAGCTCCTCGGAGACCGTGTAGTAGTTGTGGTCGCCGTCGATCACGAACGCGTCGTGCGAAGGCAGCTCGGCCAGAGCCCGGTGGCTGGTGGCGCGAATCAGGACGATCTCGGGGTTCTCCTGCGCCAGCGCGACGAGCTCGTCCTGGGGGGAGGGATCGACCGCGCTGATGCGAGCGCCACGCTCCCGGGCCCAGCGGTGAAGGACCTGGGTGAGGTCTCCGGCGTAGGCGCCGATCTCGACCACCGACCGCGCTCCCGCCGTGTCCAGGCAGGCGAGCATGATCTCGGCGTCGTTGATCAGCGAGGCCCCCCACTGGCCTGGATCGCTGGTGAACTGGCAGTCCTCGTGGAGCGTCCAGATCAGCTCCCCGGCACGGTAGGCGCGGACGAGCTCGTCCGGGCTCAGGTTCAGGCGCGGCCGTTCCATGCGGGCGGCGAGTGTAGTGGGCAGGGCATTCCGGCACGAAGTACAGTGGCGGCGTGAGGTCGAGACGAAGTTGACCGCGGCCTCGCATTCCGCACCCACGCTGCCGCTCGTCGCCCGGCTGGACGTGCCGCTGCCCGAGAAGGTTGCCGTCGGCGCGGGCACCGCGCTGTTCGTCTGTGGGACCTGCTTTCACCCGCTGGACCGCCTGGCCGACCTGGCCTTCGTCGTCGAGGGTGCGGAGCAGCCGGTGATCGCGCACAGCATGCCGCGGCGCGACCAGCTTTCTCCGACACCGCCCGGCCAGGACCCGGTCAGCTACTTCAGCGGCTTCTGGGGCGTGGCGAGAATTCCGGCCGAGGTCGGTCCGGTGTGCGAGATCGGGCTGCGGGCGAAGCTGCGCGGCGGTGGCAGCGCCGAGGCTCCACTCGCCTCGATCGGCCGAGCCGAGCTGCCGGAGCCCGTGTCCGTGACCACGCCGGATGTAAGCCACACCTCGCCGCTGATCGCGATCTGCATGGCCACCTACCAGCCGCCGCTCGAGCTCTTCCGCCGTCAGATCGACTCGATCCGAGCTCAGACGCACGAGAACTGGGTGTGCGTGGTCTCAGACGACTGCTCGAGCTCGCAGCACTACGCGCGGATCGAAGCCGAGCTCGCGGGCGAGGACAGATTCATCCTCTCCCGCTCGCCTCGCCGCCTGGGCTTCTACCTGAATTTCGAGCGCGCATTGGCGCTCGTCCCTCACGAGGCGCAGCATGTGGTCCTCGCCGACCAGGACGATCGCTGGTACCCCGAGAAGCTCGAGCGGCTGCTGAACGGGCTCGGCAGCGCCCAGCTGGTCTACAGCGATGCCCGCGTCGTCGACCGGCATGGCGAGGTCGTCTCAGACACCTACTGGAAGGAGCGCCGGAACAACCACACCGACCTGCTTTCGCTGCTCGTGGCCAATTCGGTCACCGGTGCCGCCTCGCTCATGCGCCGCTCTCTGCTCGATTACGCATTGCCGTTCCCTCCCGCCCAGTTCGGGCACTTCCATGACCACTGGCTTGCGCTCACCGCGCTCGCGCTCGGCGAAATCAACTACATCCCCGAACCGCTCTACGACTACGTCCAGCACGGTCAGGCCGCGCTCGGACACGGAGCCGCGAATCACGTTGTCCGCATGCGCGAGCGGCTGGGCCATCTGCGCAAGGCGCCTCGCGAGCGGGTGCGGCTGTGGCGCCTGCACTATTTCGTCGACGTGGCTCGCCTGACGCAGCTCGCGGCCGTGCTCGATCTGCGCTGCGCCGGTCAGATGACAGCTCCCAAGCGCCGGGCTCTGGCTCACTTCACCGACGCCGAGCGCTCGCCGACCGCGCTCGCGCGGATGTGGATGCGCGGGCTGCGCGAGTTACTCGGGCATGTCGAGACGCTGGGCGCGGAATGGGTGCTGGCCTACGCGTTCACTTGGCGCCGGTTCCTGACCGCCAGCGCTCGCAGCCGGCCGAGCAGCGCGCTGCACCTCGACGCCCTGCCGCCACCCGACCTGCTTCTCGCCCCGGGCCAGAAGGTTCCCGACAGCCCCGGCACGCGGGATGTCGGCGAGAAGATCGCGCCGTTGCGCATGACCTCCGTGGCCGCCGCCCCGACCCGGATCAACCTGCTCGTTCCCACGGTCGACCTCGCTCACTTCTTCGGCGGCTACATCGCCAAGTTCAACCTGGCCCTGCGCCTCGCCCGCCGCGGCCTGCGCGTCCGCGTCGTGACCGTCGACCCGGCACCGCCGTTGCCGGCGGACTGGCGGCGCACGATCGAGAGCTACCGGGGACTGGCCGGCGTCTTCGACCGCGTCGAGCTCGAATTCGGCCGGGAGGCGGATGCGGTGGAGGTCAGCCCGGGCGACACGTTCATCGCCACCACATGGTGGACGGCCCATATCGCCGCCGCGGCGCTCGATTACGTGGACGCCGAGCGCTTCCTGTACCTGATCCAGGAATACGAGCCGTTCACGTTCCCGATGGGGACGTACGCCGCGTTGGCCGCTGAGTCGTACGAGCTCCCCCATGCCGCTCTGTTCTCGAGCGAGCTCCTGCGTGACTACTTTCAGCGCCACCGGATCGGGGTGTTCGCGGCCGGCGACGACCACGGTGAGCGCAACTCGGCCTCGTTTCAGAACGCGATCACGCCCGTGCCGGCTCCGAGCGTGCCCGAGCTCACCGCCCGCGAGACCAGGCGGCTGCTGTTCTACGCCCGGCCGGAGCCCCACGCCGCCCGCAACATGTTCGAGCTCGGCGTCCTGGCCCTGCAGCAGGCGGTGCGCGCAGGCGAGCTCGCCGGCTGGGAGCTCCACGGGATCGGTGCCAGCACCGGCTCCGAGCGCTCACTCACGCTCGCACCCGGCGTCCGGATGAGCCTGTTGCCGCGCGCCGACCAGGACACCTACGCGCAGGTCCTCCGCGACCACGACGTCGGGCTGGCGCTCATGTACACCCCGCATCCCAGCCTCGTCCCCCTCGAGATGGCCGCCGCGGGCATGCTCACGGTAACCAACAGCTTCGAGAACAAGACTCCGGCTGCGCTGAGCAAGCTCTCCGGCAATCTCCTCGCCGCCAGGCCGACCGTCGACGGCGTCGCCCAGATGCTCACAGAGGCTGCAGCCGGAGTCGGCGACTACGAGCGGCGCGTGGCCGGCAGCGCCGTGAACTGGAGCCAGGACTGGGACCGCTCGTTCGATCCGGCGCTGATCGACCGGGTGCTCGCCCTGCTTCGCGGGCCGTGAGCAGGCTTGCGAGCACCGAGCGCACCCAGGCGCCCTCGCCCGCGCTGGCGCCGCCCCCCGGCAACCCGCGCTTTCCGCTCTTCGACTCCCTGCGGGCGATCGCCGTGCTCGCGGTGCTCGCCTTTCACGTCGCCAGCATCACCGGCGAGATCAACCGGCCCACCACCGGCGACGTCTTCGCCGTCCTGGGCGACCAGGGGCCGATCATCTTCTTCGCCATCTCGGGCTTCCTGCTCTACAGGCCTTTCGCGCGCGCCCACCTGCTGGGCACCGATCCGCCGTCGAGCCGCCGCTACGCCCGACGTCGCGCGCTGCGCATCCTGCCCGCGTACTGGACCGCCCTCCTGGCGATGGCGATCTTCCCCGGAATCGTCGGCGTGTTCTCGGGCTATGGCTGGCGCTACTTCCTGTTCCTGCAGGCCTATTCGAACCACACGATCGCCACCGGGATCCCGTCCGCCTGGACCCTGTGCGTCGAGGCAGCCTTCTACGTGGCGCTCCCGCTCTGGGCGCTGCTCGTACGAGCAGCTCGTCGCTGGTCGGGAGCTTCCTGGGGGCGCTCGGAGCTGGCGCCGCTCGCCGCGCTCGCCGCCGGCGGGATCGCCGTGCAGATCGCCGGCTCGCGCCTGCTCGTCTCGAACCTGGTGGCCTCGAGCGTGCTCGGGCAGTGCACATGGTTGGCGCTCGGGATGGCGCTGGCGGTGGCCAGCGTCGCCCTCGCTCAGGGCGAGTGGCGCCGGACGCCGTTCGTCGAGCTCATCGCCCGGCACCCCGGGCTCCTATGGCTCGGGGCGCTCGGCAGCATCGCGGGACTGGCCGCGGTCCTCCATCCCGGTGGACTGCTGGGGATCGTGGTCTCGCTGCACACCGTGCAGCCGTTTGCCCGGACGCTGGGCGCGATCGCGCTCACGGCCATGCTCGCCACGTGCCTGCTGGTGCCGGCGATCTTCGATGCCGAGCGCCCGGGAGTTCCCCAGCGCGTCCTGCGCTGGCCGCCACTGGCCTATCTCGGGCTCATTTCCTACGGCGTCTTCCTCTACCACCTCGAGGTGGCGGAGGTCCTCGGGCTGAGCTCCGACCCAGGGCACTTCTCGGGCCATGGGCTCGGGCTGGTCCAGCACGTGCACACCGCGACGACGGTGATCTTGTTCGTCCTCACGCTGGCCGTGAGCGCGGCGGTGGCGACCGTCAGCTACCGCGTCGTGGAGCTGCCGTTCCTCCGGCGTAAGGAGACGTGATCAGTGTGCGACGTTGGGGTGCAGTTGCGCCACGTGGCTCAGCGCCGTCCGCTGGAGGGCGGGATCTCCCGATGAGGTCTGGGCGATCTCGAACCACACCAGGACGTTCAGGGGCTCACGCCCGGCGAGGCGCAGAAGGATCGACCGGGCGCGCTGCGCCTGCCCTGTCCGGACTGCCAATGAGGCCCTGAGCAGATCGACCGTCGAATCGGGATTCAGGGTCGAGGCGGAGCTGAGCAGCGAGCCCGCGCGGTCGGCCTGCGCAGGCCCGAAGGCCTGCTGAGAGAGCAGGCTCGATGCCCGGCTGACGTCGACCGCCTGCCGCACGCCGAGGGCGAACCACGCCGCTGTCGCGAGCGCGACCAACGCGGCGAGGGCGCTGAGGAGTCTCACGGCGCGGATTATCGCCTGCGCGTGCAGGCGCCTGGATCGAGCGGGCCGCTCAGCTCGTAGAGCAGCGCGGCCTCGCCACCGGGGGTGCGTTCGCGCAGGACCAGGCGCGCGGCGGGGCTGAGTTCCGTCCAGCGCGCCTCCGGTGCCACCGTGGCGGCGGTGCCGAACGGGAAGCCGAAGGGCGTGATCAGCAGCCACCGGTAGTGACCGCCGTTCACCGCCTGGCGCCACGCCTGGCAGGTGGCGAACGGACGGTAGCCGGCATGGGGCGCGCGAGCCCCCAGGTACTGGACGTAGTTCGACTCGTCCGGCCCGTACAGCGGGTATTGCAGGTCGATGCCGACGACCGCGATCCGCTGGTGGCGCTCGTGCTGTGCCCAGGCGAAGATCCTCGGCAGTGGGGGCGTGTTCAGAAAGCGGTGCTGCGCATACGCGCGGGCAACCGGGAAGCCGCCGGCTACGAGTAGCACGGCCGCCGCCAGCCACCCGGCGCCGGCGGGGACCCGCGCGGCGACCAGATAGACGCAGGCGATCACGGCCGCGGCCACCACGCCCACGATCGCACTGCTCCCGTGGATCGCTGGACTGAACGGCGCCAGGCGCAGCCCGTCCGGCCACACCCCTGGATCGAGCTCGGTGAGCAGCAGCACGATCAGCATCGCCCCAGTCACGAGCATCAGCGCTCTCCTGGCTCTGAAGATCGGAAGCAGAGGCAGCAGGACGAGCCCGATCACGAGTGCCGAATCGACGTAACGGACGTTGGCCACGAAGAACAACGGGACCCCAGGCAGCCCGAGGAACTGCGGGGTGAACAGGAAGGCGATGACCGACACGAGCCCGACCGCGCCTGACAACCGTGCCGCGCGGCCCCGCCCGAGTACCAGGGCGCCCGCCGACCCGCCGATTCCGCCGGCGAGCAGCGCCCACCAGGCCAGCCCGAGCGAGCGACGCAGTCCCGGGATGAAGAACAGGTGCCACACGTGGCCGTTGGCCAGGTACTGGGCGACAGTGAACGTCGGGGTGGAGACGTGCGGGGCCGGCAGGGAGATCGGACCGAGCTGGATCGCCACGGACGGAAGCGGATTCCCCGCGGCCACCCAGTTGCGCCCGTACCAGAACCCTCCGAGCACGAGGAGTGACGCCACCCAGATTCCCGCGGATCTCAGTCGATGCCGGGGCGCAGCGAGGATGACGGCCGCCGCGGCGAGCGCGACGGCCGGCACGACCATCGTGAGCTTCGTGCCCAGAGCGAGGCCGGCCGCCGATGCGGCGAGCAGGCTCGAGCCGTACCAGAGCTTCGTCTCCTCGGATCCCAGCAGGGCGATCGCGGCCAGAACGAGCGCGATGCAGGCGATGTCGTTGTAGGCCCCGCCGGGCTGCGTGTCCACGAGGCCCGGAGTGCCGATCACGATCAGTGCGCCGAGCAGGCAGCCGAGGCTGCGCCCATCGCGCCGGCCGAGCGCCCACGCTGCCGCCCCCGCCAGCGCGGCCCAACCGAGATTGACGAGCGGCGAGAGCACATCGCTTCGAAACCAGATCAGCCCGAGCCCGTGCAGCAGCTCCGAGTCGGCGGGATAGAACACGGTCACCGGGTCGCGGTCGAAGTACTGCAGGTGCACGACGCTTCCGAGCTGCACGAACCTCGCCGCGGCGGGGAGGTGGTACCAGAGGGTGTCCACCGACTCCATCCCGTGGCGGTAGGCGTAGGCCGTCCAGGCGAGCCAGGGCGCGGCGATGATCGCCACGGCGACCGCGGCGGCGATGCCCGTCCGCGCTCTGGGGTCGCGTCTGCCCTCCTGCGGCGACGCGCCGGCCAGCCAGCACGCGCCGCCCGCCGCGACGCAGCCGATGGTCGTGCCGACGCGATCGAACACGCCGAGGATGCCGGTGGCCTCGCTCACGAGCACCAGCAGCGCGGCGACGATCACGCCGTCGGCCACCCAGGCCAGGCTCCCCGCCGCGCCGGGGATCAGGCGCGCGCGCAGGCGGCGAGCGCCGAGGGCCACGGACCCCACGCAGACCGTTGCCAGGACCAGGCCGAGCGCGTATTGGCCGAAGCTCACGGCCGCTAGTGTGCCGTCCGCGGCAGCCGAGTCGCGATTCAGGCCGCTACCGGCTCAGCATCCGCTCGCGCCGGTCCTCGTGCGACTCGCGTGGCGGCAGGTCCGCTCGCCGATAGTCGCCGCGGCTCAGGTGGTGCTCGAGCCAGACGTAGAGCACGATGAACGTGTAGCGACTGCCCATCTCGTGCAAGCGCAGCTTCGACTCGCCGTGGCGGCGATTACTCCAGGTCACCGGCACGACCGCGAAGCGGTATCCCCGCACGACGGCCTTCAGCGGCATCTCAACTGTCAGGTTGAAGTGGTTTGAGAGCAGCGGCTGGATCTGGTCGATCACCTGCCGGCGATAGGCCTTGAAGGCGTTGGTGGTGTCGTTATAGCCGTGCTGGAAGAGGAATCGGATGCCCGCGTTCACGACCCGGTTGATCGCCAGCTTCAGCCATGGATAATCGTGGGCCCGGCCGCCGTTCCCGAAGCGCGTGCCGAACGCGCAGTCGTAACCCTGCTCGAGCACGCGGTAGTAGAGAACGAGGTCCTGCGGGGAGTCCGACAGGTCGGCCATCATGATCGCCACCGCATCGCCGGTGTAGGCCTCGAGCCCGGCGCGGACGGCGTAACCGAAGCCCGGAGGCTTCGGCGAGCGGAGGTAGAGCACGCGCGGGTTCTCCACCGCGATGTGCTTCACGATCGCGCCCGTGCCGTCGGTGCTGGCGTCGTCGACGACGACGATCTCGTAGTCGATGTCGTTGCTCTCCAGCGCGGCGACGGTGGCGCTCAGCGTCTCGCCGATCGAGTCAGCCTCGTCGTGGGCAGGGATGACGACTGAGAACTTCATCCTCATGCCCGCCGCAGCGTACCTGCCCGCGCACGCGTGAACGACGGCGTTAGGACACTCTCACGAGGGCTTGCTCGTGCCCACTGATCCACGTGTGGATGTCGGAGAGGATCGTCCGCGCATCGCGTCTCGGTCGCCAGTCAGTGAGTTCGTGGAGCCGAGAGCAGTCGGAGATGTAGTGCGGCACGTCGCCCGGCCGGGTCTCGGGCTCTGACTCCACGGGCAGTCTCCGGCCGGTGATCTCGGCGCAGAGCGCGGTCGTCTCTCTGAGCGAGAGGCTGCAGCTCGCGCCTCCGCCCACGTTCGCCGTGATGCCGTCCCAGTGCCCGGGCTGCTCGAGCTGCTCCTCCACGAGGTCCACGAGGTCCTCCACGTGCAGGAGGTCGCGGACCTGCTTGCCGTGGCCTCCGAAGCCGATGTAGCGCAACGGGCGTCCGAAGTGGTGGGCGAGCATCCAGAACGTGAACACCCCCTGATCGACCTTGCCCATCTGCCACGGTCCGGCCACGACGCCGCAGCGGTTGACCACCGCCCGCAGCCCGAAGGATTCGCGGTACTCGGCGATCAGGAGCTCGGCCGCAAGCTTGGTGGTGCCGTAGAGCGTCCGCGCGCCGTCGAGCGGAAAGCCCTCGGAGATCCCTCTTGGGGTGGCGCCGGGGACCTGCTGGCCGGAGGCGAGCTCGAGGCGGGTGTCCGTCTCGTTCAGGTCCAGTGCTCGCAGGGCGGCCACGGGATACACCCGGCTGGTGGATAGGAACACCACATATGCGCCGGATCGGCGCGCCAGCTCCAGGCAGTTGTAGGCCCCGACCAGGTTCGTGTGGATCAGGTAGTCGGGGGTGCCGGTGAGGCCCGCGAGCGCCGACGGCTCGGCCGAGCACTCGACGAGGCAGTCGAACGCGCCCAGGGCGGTTAGATCGTCGAGGACCCGCACGTCTGCGTGCTGGAAGCCGACTCCCGCCTCGCGCAGCCGCGGGAGGTTCAGCTCGGAGCCCCGCCGTCGCAGGTTGTCGATGGCCGTCAGCTCCCAGTCAGGGTGGCGCGTGGCGAGGCCGACCGCGAGGTTTGCGCCGATGAACCCGGCCCCGCCGGTGATCAGGATCCGCACGCGGCGCTAGTCCTGTCGCCCGCGGGTGGTCCGCAACGTGCGGGCGACCTCCCGCACCGGTCGGGTGGCCTTCCAGCTGAGCGAGTTCTCGTACGAGCGCACCCGCTGCTGGAGCTGGCGGATCGTGCGCTCGTGCTCGGCCGCCTGGCCGGCCCAGGCCTGCTCTGGCCGCTCGCGGTCCCGCGCCAGCTCGTGCTCGAGCTCGCGTCGGAGCTGGCGGAGGTTGTGCTTGAGCGCCGCGTACTCGCGGGGGTCATCGGCCGGAAGCTCCAGATCCTCCACGGCCAGCTGCACGTCGCGCTTGCGCATCAGCGCCCACGACAGGTCCTGGGAGCGGAGGTCGATCTGCACGAACTCGAAGGCCCGGCCCCAGTGCTCGCGCACCCACCACTCGGACATGAGCACCGCGTGACGCAGGACGTTCATGCCCACGCGATCCTCGACCCATGGCTCGCCGGCTGCCGCTTCGGAGATCCAGCGGCCCGTGAAGGTAGCGATCAGGCCGAGTTCGCTTTCGAGGTAGCGCGAGCGAGCGACCAGCTCCCTTGGCGGCAGCGGCAGGTCGAGCTTCGTCGCGGCGGACAAGGCCGGCGGAGTCTATTCGGGCCGTGTGGTCTCGGGCTGGGCGGCCGGGGCCGAAAGCGGGGTTTCTCCGGGGGCCGGGCCGAGCTCAGCTGGACGGCCGTTTGCGAGCTCAGCGGTGGCCGGTGCGGAATCGCCCGCCGTGCGGGCCGCCGCTTCGAGCATCGGCTTGACGAGGTCGATCGGCATCGGGAAGACGACGGTCGAGTTCTGGTCGGCGCCGATCTCGCGCAGCGTCTGCAGGTAGCGCAGCTGGAGGGTGACCGGGTTCTGGCCGATCACGTCCGCCGCCTGGGCAAGCTTGGCCGCCGCCTGGAACTCGCCCTCGGCGTTGATCACCTTGGCGCGCCGCTCGCGCTCGGCCTCCGCCTGGCGCGCGATCGCGTGCTGCATGCGGTCGGGGATCTCCACGTCCTTGATCTCGACGGTGGTGACCTTGATGCCCCAGGGCTCCGTGTGGGTGTCGATCACCTGCTGGAGCGCCTCGTTCAGCCGCTCTCGCTCCGCCAGCAGGGTGTCCAGGTCGGCGCCACCGAGAACCGAGCGCAGCGTCGTCTGTGCGATCTGGAGGGTGGCGTTGTGGAAGTTCTCGACCTGGATGATCGCGTTGCTCGCGTCCAGGACCCGGTAGTAGGCGACCGCTGTGACGCGGACGGGGATGTTGTCTCGGGTGATGACCTCCTGCGGCGGGATCCCCAGCGTGACCGTGCGCAGGCTCACCCTGACCATGCGGTCGATCGTGGGCATGAGCAGGATCAGGCCGGGCCCCTTGACTTCGATCAGCCGCCCGAGCCGGAACACCACGCCTCGCTCGTACTCCCGCAGGACCCTGACCGCGGCGCCGGCGGCGGTGAAGCCGATCACCGCGATCACGATCAGCACGATGATCAGCGCCGTGATCACAGGCTGAGCTCCCAGTCCTCGGCGCGCCTGACCGAGAGCGTGAGCCCATGCAGGCGTTCCACCACCACCGGGTCGCCCTCGTGGATCTCGGCCTCATCGTCGGGATGACCGAGGGCGCGCCGCGCCTGCCAGATCGAGCCGTCGACGTTCACCGTCCCGCTGCGCTCCTCCCAGCTGCGCACCACCCCGACATGGCCGACCAGCCGCTCGGGTCCGGCTCGCACCCTCCGGCCCCTGACCGCGGCGCCCTTACGCACGCTGACGGCCACCGTTGCCCCGGAGATCGCGACCAGCGCCACCGCCGCCACGACAGCCGCGACGATCCCGCCGCCAAGCCCTGCCACGGCCAGAATCGCGCCCACCCCGAGCGCAACCACTCCCGGCCCCCCGATCGCCCCCAGGCTCGGCACGTGCGATTCCACGAGCACGGCTACCGCTCCAACGACTAACAGCGCTACCCCCAGAGGGGTCATGGACTTGATGGTACCCCTCTGTTAGCCTGCCGCCGGAATTCCCCAGGGTCGGGCGATCGAGAAAGGAATCTTGGTGGGGTCAGCAGGGTGGGAGCGGTTTGGCGATCGCGGGACGCGATGGCTCGCCTCCGCGCTGATCGCGTTGGTATTCGGACTGGGCAGTGCCGGCATCGCCGCCGCCGACGGGTGGTCGGGGGTGACCAACCTGGATCCCACGCTGACTCTGGACGCCGTGTCGTGTTCGTCGAACACGTTCTGTCTCACGGTGGGCGGCTATAACAACGGGAGCACAACCGCGCAGTCGACGTTTGACGGCACCTCGTGGGCGGCCCCGGTGATCATCGGCGCGGGCGTCCCGGTGCAGGGTCTGTCGTGCGTGTCGTCGTCGTTCTGCATGGGCGTCGGCGTGTACGGCTCCGCTACGTACGACGGGAGCTCCTGGTCGACGTCGCTGGCGACAGGCGGCACCTACGTCTCCGTGTCGTGTGTGTCGAGCACGTTCTGCGTCGGGGCCGGAGAGGGACACGCCGGGATCTACCGAGGCGGCGGGTGGTCTTCTCCCAGCGCGATCTCACCCGGAATCCGCGAGACGGTGTCCTGCGTTTCGACGTCGTTCTGCATGGCGGTCGACGACTCCGGTCGTGCCGTGAGCTATGACGGGACGAGTTGGAGCGCGGCGGCCCTGATCGACGGCAATTCGGGCGGGCTGGTGTCGCTCTCCTGCGCATCGGCCTCCCTGTGTGCCGCGGTCGACGGCCAGGGCGATGCCCTCACCTTCAACGGCGTGTCCTGGACTGCTCCCACCTCGATCGACCCGGGCAACCAGCTCGCGGCGATCTCCTGCACCGGCACGTACTGCCTTGCGGTTGACGCGGCCGGGAACGGAGTTGAGTACAGCGGCGGGGCCTGGGGCGCTCCAATGGCGATCGACCCGCTGGGCGGCGGACTGAGGGGCGTCTCATGCACGGCGGCGTCGAACTGCGCGCTCGTCGACCTCTATGGGGTGGCCATGGATTACACGGGCTCGTCCCTCGACGCATCGACGCTCGCCGGCGGCGGTCTGATGAGCACCTCATGCCCGTCCGCGAGCTTCTGCGCCGCCGTGGACTGGAACGGCCGCGCGTTCACCTTCGACGGTGCGCACTGGAGCGCGCCAACCACGGTCGAAGCCTCGGGGAACGGCCTGATATCCGTCTCCTGCCCTTCGGTGACGTCTTGTACAGCCATCGACCTCGCCGGTGACGCCTTCACCTTCAGCGGCTCGAGCTGGAGTCCTGGCGCGGCTTTCGATCCCGGCGGAGGACCGGACTCGATCTCGTGTCCGACCTCGGCATTCTGCGTGGCCGTCGATCAGGCCGGCCAGGCCTACACGTATTCGGGCGGCGGCTGGGACGCCGGCAAGAACATCGACGGCGGCCAGCCCCTGTACGCGGTCTCATGCCCGACGAGCTCGTTCTGTGCCGCCGCCGACGCCGCGGGGAACGTCCTCTTCCTGCACAACGGGTCCTGGACCGCGCCCGTACTGGTCGACGGCCAGGATGGGCTTTCCAGCATCTCATGCGCGTCCGCCAGCCTGTGCGAGGCGGTCGGTGGCGATTCGATGTGGACTTACAACGGGAGCGTTTGGAGCCAGTCCGGGTTCGACAGTAACGCCTACTACCACAACGAGGGCCTGGCGAGCGTGTCCTGCCCGACGGCGAACTTCTGCGCCGCCTCCGACACGGTCAGCGAGGTGTCCACGTTCGACGGGAACGCCTGGGGCAGCCCGACAGAGCTCTGGGGGTACTTCGACCAGCACGTCGTCGCGCTCTCCTGCTCATCGGCGGCCTTCTGCGCAGCGGTCGACGATGCCGGAAACGCCTTCACCTACGCCGCCACGGTCCCGCCTCCTCCCACGAACATCTCGCCACCGTCGATCTCGGGCGTCGCGGAGGAGGGACAGACATTGACCGCCGCCGGGGACGCTTGGACGAACAACCCGAGCAGCGTGGCCTACCAATGGCAGGACTGCGACATCTCGGGTTCCAACTGCGTGGCCATCGGCGGAGCGAACGACCAGTTCTATTCGCCCGCCGGCGCGGACATCGGGGACACCATCCGCGTGCAGGAGTGGGCGTACAACTCCGGCGGCACGGCCGGACCGGTGACCTCCACGCCGACGGCGGTCGTCCAGCCGGCCAGCCGCCCGGCGAACTTGTCGGCTCCCACGGTCTCGGGAATCGACCTCGTGGGGCAGCTCCTGACCGCGTCGCCGGGGAGCTGGTCTGAGGACCCCACGAGCTTCTCCTACGAGTGGTTCGACTGCAGCTCCACCCACAGCTGTCGGATCATCAACGGCGCTACGGGCGCGACGTACCGGCTCTCCGCGAGCGACTCCGGCTCGATGATCGAGGTCCAGGTTCGAGCACTCAACGTCCGCGGTCCCGGGTTCGCCTGGTCCGCGCTGACGGCGGTCGTCTCCTCGCCGCCGATCCCGCTGCAGCTGACATATGCGCCGAAGATCTTCGGCCGTGCAAATGTGGGCAAGACGATCAGCGCGAACAGTGGCACCTGGAATCAGTGGCTGAGCGCGGTGGCCTATCAATGGCAGCGCTGCTCGAAGGCCTGCGTTCCCATCGCCGGGCAGACAACGCGCTACTACACGCTCACGCGGCGCGATATCGGCGCGAGCTTCCGGCTCGTGATCAGCGCCACAGCCACCAGCGGTGGGCAGACGTTCAACGTCCAGGCGGTGACCCCGCTGCTCGGGCCGGTGGGACCGAGCGTCGCGACACTGAAAGCGGCACTCCTGAGGCTGCTGGTGCCGATCGGTGTCTCCGCGCGGGCTTCGGCGCTGCTGCGCGCTGGCCGTGACGTCCTGCGGTTCACAGCGCCCTCGCCCGGAAGGCTCACGCTCGTGTGGTATGCGCGTAACGGAGCGGTGATCGCGCGCGCGGCGGTCACGTTCCGCAACACCCGGCCGACACGGGTCTGGCTCGATCTCACCCGTGCCGGTCGTCGCCTGCTCAGCCGAGGAGGCGCCGGCCCGGTGCAGGCACTGGCCGACTTCTACCCATACGGTCAGCGGTCGGGCCTGGTGTGGGAACGACGCTGGTTCGGCCTCAGCCGCTGAGAGCCTGAACGCGGAAACCCCGGCAGCGCAAGATGGTTGCCGCGCTCTAGCCGCGCTCCAGGGGCGTCTGCGCACCCGCCGGCCCGAGGACGTGCGCCCGGGCCGCGGCGGCCAGCATCTCCACGCAGACGTCGATCGCCAGAGCCGTCGAGTCGAGCACCACGTGGTACAGCGCCGGGTCGTGGATGTCGGCTCCGTAGAAGTGGCGCAGGTAGGCATCGTGGGTCCGGTCGAGCTTGCGCACCGCCTCGGCGGCCTCGGACGGCGAAGCGCCGAGGGAGCGAACCGCCTGTTCGATTCGGCGATCGGGCGGTCCATCGAGGCGCACCCGCAGCACCCGCGGATCGTCGCGCAGCACGACCACGGCAGCGCGGCCGAGGATCACGCCCTCCCCGAGCGCAGCCTGCTCACGCAGCAGCTCCTCGCTTGCCCGCCGGAACTCCTCCGCGGCCGTACCGCCGGATTGCGCAGGCACCGGCCCCGGCACCGCGACCTCAGCCCCGACGAACCCGCGCAGCACCCGCTCCAGCCAGCTACGGTGCTCAGGCACGCCTTCATCGGTCGGTACGTCGAGCTGGGCAGCCGAGGCCGAGGGGATCGCGCGGTCGACGAACGGCACGCCGAGCTCCGAGGCCAGCCGCGAGCCGATCCGCCGCCCGGCAGCGCCGTACGCGGCTGAGATCGCGACGAGGGTCATCGCTTCACGCTCCCCTCGAGAGGCGCTGCGGCGTCGGCCGGCTCCTCGGGCTCGTCCCGATAGTGGTACTTCCCACCCCGCAGCCACGACGCCCAGGCGGCCACCAGGCAGGCGAAGAATGAGAAGGTGAACGCGGTCGACAGCGCGCTCGAGAACGGCGGCGTCATCAGATGTGGGAAGAACGAGCGGCCGGTCAGCGTCGCCGCCGAAGCCGCCGGCAGGTGGTGCAGCAGCGTCGGACCGAGCAGCTTCTGGACCGGGTTGTAGCCGAGGAAGGCGGCGAACAGGGAGGCCACCGGGGGCAGGTGGGCGATCTTCGTAGCCACCGCGGAGGGAACCCCGTGCGCAGTCAGGCCGGACTGCAGGGCCGAGGGCAGCGACCCCGACAGGCCGACGATCAGGAGCGAGAAGAAGATCCCGATCGAGAGCACCATGGCCGAGTTCTGGAACGTGGCGCTCATGCCGGCGCCGGCGCCCCGTTGGCGCGGCGGCAGCGAGTTCATGATTCCTGCCCGGTTCGGCGAGGCGAACAGGCCCATGCCGATCCCGTTCATGAACAGCAGCGCCGCGAACCCCGGATAGCCGAAGTTCACTGGTAGCTGCTCGAGGAGCAGGAACGACAGCGCGGCGACGATCATGCCGCCGGTCGCGAACGGTCGCGCGCCGTACCGATCGGACAGCAGGCCCGACAAGGGCCCAGCGACAAGGAATCCGATGGTCAGCGGCAGCATGTAGATGCCGGCCCACAGCGGCGTCTCGGTGAACGTGTAGCCGTGCTGGGGCAGCCAGATGCCCTGCAGCCAGATGATGAGCACGAACTGCAGCCCGCCACGCCCGATCGATGAGAGCAGACTCGCGACATTCCCGGCCGTGAACGCCCGGATCCGGAACAGGTCGAGCCTGAACATCGGCTCGGGCACCCGCGTCTCGATCACGCAGAACACGGCCAGGACGAGCGTTCCGCCGATCAGCTCCGCCAGCACCTTCGGCGAGCCCCAGCTCATCGTGTGGTGCCCGTAGGGCTGGATGCCGTAGGTGATGCCGATCATCACCGCGATCAGGCCCACGGCGAAGGTCACGTTCCCGATCCAGTCGATCCGGGACGGACGCCGCTCGGAGAGGTCATGCAGCTTCAGGTACGCCCACACCGTCCCGAACAGCCCGAACGGCACCGAGACCAGGAACACCAGCCGCCACGACACGGGCGCCAGCAGCCCACCCAGGATCAGACCGAGGAATGAGCCGGCGATCGCGGCGACGCCGTTGATGCCCAGCGCGAGCCCGCGCTGATTCTCCGGGAAGGCGTCGGTGATGATCGCGCTCGAGTTGGCGAACAGCATCGCGCCGCCGATCCCCTGCCCGACGCGCATCCCGATCAGCCACAGCGCGCCGGCGCTCCCGGTGAGCGGCGTGAGGAACAGCAGGACCGAGAACACCGTGAACACCGCGAAGCCGAGGTTGTAGGTGCGCACGCGCCCGAACATGTCCCCGAGCCGGCCGAGACTGACCACGAGCACGGCGGTCACGATCAGGAAGCTGAGGATCATCCACAGCAGGTAGTTCGTGTTGCCGGGGGCCAGCGGATCGATGTGGATCCCGCGAAAGATGTCCGGCAGGGCGATCAGCAGGATCGAGGAGTTGATCGTGGCCAGCAGCATCCCGATCGTGGTGTTCGAGAGCACGATCCACTTGTAGTTCTCGGGCATCGAGCCGACCTTTCCCATCACGGTGGCCCCTGAACCAGGCTGGTAGCGTCTGCGGGCATGACCACCGAGAATGTCAGCGGACTCGAGACCACGATCGCCGGCGTGCGGGAAGCCGTCGGGCGCCACCTCGGCTACACCGAGTGGGAGGAGATGACCCAGGAGCGGGTCAACGAGTTCGCCGACGCCACCGACGATCACCAGTTCATCCACGTGGACGTCGAGCGAGCCAAGCAGACGCCGTTCGGCGGCACGATCGCCCACGGCTTCCTGACGCTGGCCCTCGTGGCGCCGATCTCCCAGCAGCTGATGCGTGTCACCGACGCGGCCTTCGGCGTCAACTACGGGCTGGACAGGGTTCGCTTCCCCGCCCCGCTGAAGGTGGGAAGCCGCTACCGCGGCGGCGCCGAGATCGCCGAGGTCGGCGACGTGCCGGGCGGCCTGCAGATCAAGCTGCTGGTCACGATCGAGGCCCAGGGCTCCGAGAAGCCCGTCTGCGTGGCCGAGCAGCTCGTACGGGTGTACGGCACGGGCTGACGGACGCGCCCATTCGGGCGCCGGATTGGACCGGTCAAGCTTCCTTTGGCGCCGACCGATATAGCGCGCATGACCGGGGAAGCGCATGACGCTGATCAGCTGCTGGCTGCGGCCGGAGCGGTAGCTGAACTGGTACTGCGCACGGCCGTCATCCGCGAGACCGCCGAGCGCCAGCTCGGCCTGCTGCGCGAGATGGAAGGGTCGATGTCGCTCGTGGGACAGCAGTCCGAGGACCTCGCTGCCGGCTCCCAGCACGTGGCCGACCTGGCGATCGACACCCGCCGGCTCGCCCAGGATGGCTCGGGCCTGCTGCGCGGAGTACTGGGCGATCTCGAGGCGGCCGTGAGCACCGCCGAGGCCTGTCTCGAGCAGCTGGCGCACTTCGCGGACAGGCTTCAGGAGGTCGGCGAATTCGCCGGCACGATCGACGCGATCGCCCGCCAGACGAAGCTGCTGGCCCTCAACGCGGCGATCGAGGCCGCGCACGCCGGAGAGCACGGTCGCGGCTTCTCGGTGGTCGCCGATGAGGTCGGCCGGCTGGCCAGCGCCGCCGAGGAGGCCACGGCCCGGATCGCCCGCACCGTGAAGGAGGTGGGAACGATCGGCGCGAGCTCGATCTCGACGGGCGGCGATCTCTCCGAGAGCGTGGGCTCGCTGCGCTCGGGGCTGGGCGCGGCTCGCGAAGCGGCGGACGTGTTCGAACAGATCGTCTCCCAGGTCGACGAGGTCACCGAACGGGTCGTCGATCTGAACGAGCGCTGTGACTCGCAGCGGGAGGCCGCCGCCGGTGCCCTGGCCGGCGCCCACGTGATCAGCGCGCAGGCCCGCGGCACCGCCGACGCCGTGGCGGCGCTGGCCCACAGCACCGAGCTGGTGGGCGGCGCCACCGACTCGCTCGCCGTCGCAGGTCTGGCCGCCACCCCAGGCGCCGCCGACGCCGCCGCCTCCCTCAAGCAGCTGGTCTCGATCCTGCGTCCGATCTTCGAGGTCCCGCGGGCGCACGCAGGGGCACTGCTCGCATTGGCGGCCGAACGCGCGGCCCGTGGTCAGGCGCTGACGACGGCTGATCTGTCCGAGCTCGATGGGTTGCTTCGGGCGAACCTCGAGCGCTTCAGGGGCACTCTGTGTGGCGTCACGCTCACGCTGGCGCCCGGCCGCGCGGCGGATCGCCGCCTCTGGATGCACTGGTGGACGATGCCCGGCCCGAAGCACCTCCTCCCCGACCTCGACCCCGCCAGCCCCGGCTACTACGACTACACCACCGCCGACTGGTTCCAGATCCCGATGCGCTCGAAGCGCGAGCTGCTCTCCGATCCCTATTTCGACGAGGGCGGAGCCGACGCCTGGATCGTCACCGCCTCCGTCCCGCTCAGCGACGGCGAGGGGGCGCTCGGCGTGACGACCGCCGACGTCGACCTGACGGCCGTCGCCCGGCTGTGCGGCCCGCCGCTGCAGCGGCTGCGCGGCCCGGCCGCCCTCATCAGCCGGGCCGGCATGATCGTGACCAGCAACGACGTCGACCGGATGCCGGTGGGCGCGACGCTTGGCCCCGACCTCTGCCGGTGGGTGGCCGCGGAACAGGAGCCCCATGCCACGGGCCCCGGTGGCGCCCGGCTCTCACGGCTGCCCACTCTCGACTGGCTGCTGCTCGAGCAGGGCAGCGCCGACGGCGGCATCGTGCCCGTGGCTGGCCAGGACTCGTCCGGTCTCCAGCGCGCGCTCGCGGCGACCGCGTAATAGCGTTCGCGAATCGCACCGACTCTCCCTGAGCTCCCGGGCGTCGAGCACCGCGAGGTGCAGCTGCCAGGCGTGCGCCTGCACGTGGCTCAGGCCGGGTCGGGACCGCCGGTCGTGCTCCTGCACGGCTGGCCGCAGCACTGGTACTGCTGGCGGCACCTGATCGGGCCGCTGGCGGAGCGCTACACCGTGATCGCCCCGGACCTGCGCGGCTGGGGGTGGTCGGAGGCGCCGCCGGGGGACTACGCGAAGTCGACGTTCGCCTCTGATGTGCTCGCGCTGCTCGACCACGAGGGCCTCGACCGCGTACGGCTGATCGGCCACGACTGGGGTGGATACACGGCCTTCCTGCTCGCGCTCGGCCACCCCGAGCGGATCGAGCGAATGGTTGCGCTCGATATCGTCCCGCCCTGGCGCGAGACGCTGCGGCTGCGCCACGCACTGATTCCGGTGTTCCTCATCTATCAGGTGCTCGTCGCCTCGCCGCTCGGCCCACGGCTGATGGAGCGCAGTCCCCGGTTCGTGCGCGAGATCATCCGGCTCGCCAGCGGGACACGGCTGCGCTGGAGCCTCGAAGAGCTCGACGTCTACGCCGATGTCCTGCGCGACCCGGCCCGGGCGCGGGCCAGCTCGGCGTGCTACCGCACGTTCCTGACCCGGGAGGCCGCCGCCGGGACCTACCGCCGCGGCCAGCTTCAGGTGCCGACGCTGCTGCTGATGGGCCAGGTGAGCGCGCTGCGGCGCATCTTCGACCCGCGGCCGAGTGGCCCGCTGCGCGTCGAGTCGGTACCCGCCGCCGGCCACTTCCTGCCTGAGGAGGCCTCCTCCGAGGTGCTCGCGCGCGCACTCGCGTTCCTGGAGGGCGCGTGATCAGCGCCGAACAGGCTCGGGCCGCCGCGCTGTCGCTGCCGGAGGCCGTCGAGCAGGACCATCACGGGCGCCCGTCGTTTCGCGTCCAGCACAAGATCTTCGCCACCCTGTGGACCGCCGAGCAGATGAACGTGATGCTCGACGAGGACGGGATCCGGACGGCCGTCGCAGAGCATCCGGAGGTGTGCAGCGAGGTGTGGTGGGGCAAGCGCCTCGCCGCTGTGCGCGTGCAGCTCCGCGACGCCGAGCCGGTCCTGCTCGCCGAGCTCCTGGCCGACGCCTGGGAGCGGCGAACGGGCGCGCCGCTGAGCTCAGGACCAGACCCGCTCCGCCGATAACCGCGGGTATGACCCCGCGCCACGGCTGGCTCTCGGGCGCAGCACGCGCGCTATCGGCGCCATCGGCCTGGTGGCGCTATCTGACGCTGGCCCTGGTGCCGATGGTCCTGATGCCCTGGCTGTTCAGCGGCCAGTGGGCCCAGATGGGGGTCACGGTGGGCATCGGATACGCCAGCACGGCGCTGTGCATGTGGCGCTTGCGCACCCGCGAGGGCGTCCCGGTGGCGTGGCTCTGGATCGGGGCCGGGCTGTTCCTGAACGCGACCGGCAGCCTGGTCGAGGCCATCCAGGCCCAGGTCTTCAACAGTACGCCGGCCCCCAGCGCTGCCGACCCGTTCTACCTGGCGCTGTATCCCTGCGTGACAGTCGGCCTGCTGATACTCGTGCGCGCTCGCTTTCCGGGAATCGGGCCGGCGAAGCTGATCGACGCGGGCACGATGACAGTGGGCGTCGGACTGCTGTGCTGGGTGTTCCTCATCGGTCCCGCCACCGGCGCCTCGGGCACCGTGCCGGCCCGCATCGTCGACATCGCCTATCCGGTGGGGGACCTGATGCTGCTGGCGATCCTCGCGCGGGTCATGGCTGCCGACGGCTGGCGCGCGACGACCGTGCGGCTGCTCTCGCTCGGGCTGCTCTGCTTCCTGTTCGGCGACACCGCCTGGGCCCTGATTAACAACAACAACTGGCCCACCACCAACTTCGAGGACATGCTGCTGGCCGAGCCGTTCCTGCTCGCCTATGCGCTGCTCGGCGCGGCCGCGTTGCACCGCTCGAGCCGCGGCTTCGCGGATCCGGCGCGCGACAGCGGCGAGCGCATGAGCCGCTCACTGCTGGCCTCCCTCACCCTCGCTTCGCTGGTGGCGCCGACTCTGCTGGCGGCGGAATCGCTGGCGGGCAGGGTGACCGATGGCATCGCGATCGCGCTCTGCTCGGCTCAGCTCAGCGCGTTGGTCGTGGCGCGCACGGCGTATCTGCTGCGCCATGTCCAGCGCCAGTCCGAGCGCCTGCGCGACCTTGCGCTCGAGGATCCCCTGACCGGGCTCCCGAACCGCCGCGCCCTGCAGGCCTACCTGGGCGACGTCCTGGCCCGAGCGCGGCGTGAAGGACGCCCGATCTGCATCGCGCTGCTGGACCTCGATCGCTTCAAGCATTTCAATGACGAGTACGGGCATGCGGCTGGGGATCACCTGTTGAAGGCGGCGTCGGCCGCCTGGAAAGGGCAGGTCCGAACGAGCGACATGCTCGCTCGGGTCGGCGGCGAGGAGTTCGTGCTCGTGCTTCCGGACGCGGACATCGAGCAGGCGGCAGCGGTGGTGGGCAAGCTTCGCGAGGCCACTCCGCTGGCCCAGAAGTTCTCCTCCGGGCTGTGCCAGTGGGACGGCGAAGCGCTGCCCGAGGAGTTGCTGGGCGCCGCCGATACGGCGATGTACGCCGCCAAACGGGCCGGGGGCGACCGCTGCGAGCGAGCGCCCGTTCCGCGCTGAAGAGCTCTACTGCGAGACATGTGAGTGCGCGCCAGACGGGCGGGAGCTCACGTACCTCGCTCATCTCCGCCGGGAAGTAAGCGGGCGCTGCCGGCGTCATAGAGAGCACGGCATGGCCACTACCCGGCACCCCATACGACGAGTAGCCCCCCTGGCTCAGGCGGTGGGGATCTCGGCTCCCAGCGAGCGGACCGTCAGCCGCTCGGGTCCGACCGTCCGGGCGGTGACCATGGCGGCACTGATCACGCTGGCACTGACGAGCTGCGGCGGCGCATCGACGACCACGCCCTCCGCAAGCACCTCAGCGCCGGCAGCTAGCACGGCGCCGCCTGCCGCGAGCACGGCGCCGGTGGCCAGCCCCGTCCCGGTTGCGGCCCCGGCGCCCGTGCTCAGAATCCTTCTCCCCGCACAGGGCGCGCATACGGGTACCGCGGTGCTCGTCCGCGTCGCCCTGCGCCGGGCCCCCGCCCGCGCCCGGCTGCGCTACTCCGTCGACCACGGGCACGCGCAACCGGCGGGTCTGCGCTTCACCCTCCACGACCTGGTCGCCGGTCGCCATCGCCTGGTCGTGACGCTGCTCGGCACCCGGGAGGTGCACGCGAGCGTGACGTTCTTCGTCCATCCGCCGCCGCCCGCGCCCGCCCCACCACCGACGACGACGACCCCGGCGACGACTACGACCACGGTCGCGCCACCGCCCCCACCACCGCCCACGACGACGACCACGACCACCGCACCGCCCCCTAACAAGATCCCCCAGAACAACGGAGGCGACGGCGACGCCGACAACAACGGCGCCCCGAGCGACGGCGACGGCAACTTCTGAGCGGATGCAGATTCACCCCCACACAGGAGTCAGTTGATGCACATTCGCACGCAGGCGGGCGCCCGGGGAGGGACCGCCATGGCGCTCATCGGTGCAGCGCTGCTGGTGGCGGCCTGCGGCAGCAGCGCCTCGGCCGGCGCAGGCACCGGTGCCGTGAGCACGCCTGCGCACGCGGGCTACGGAATCGCCCCTCAGACGACCTCCACGGTGACCGTCACCGCGCCGGTCGGCGTCAAGATCGCCACTGCCCACGGATCGGTTGGCACCTACCTCGTCGGCCCGACGGGCCGCGCGGTCTACATGTGGGCGGCCGACAAGAACGGCATCTCGAGCTGCTCGGGAGCGTGCGCGCAGGCCTGGCCGCCGGTTACCACGAAGGGCCCGCCGGTCGCCGGCGGTGGGGCGGTGGCCGCCGACCTGAACACGATCAAGCGCGCCGATGGCACCTTCCAGGTGACCTACAAGGGTCATCCCCTGTACTACTTCGTCGCTGACACGGCTCCCGGCTCGACCAAGGGGAACGGCTCGAACTCCTACGGAGCGAAGTGGTGGCTGCTCTCTGCATCCGGCGGACCGGTTTCCGGCGGTGGCTCCTCCAGCTCGTCGTCCAGCAGCTCGGGCGGCGGCGGCTATGGCTGATCTGCAGGAGGTGAGCGCCGGTGCCCGTCCCCGTGCGGGCACCGGCCCGCTCGCGCTCGACGCGCCTCGGGCGCCCCGGAGCAGGCCTCATAATCCATGCCATGGGGCCCTGGTGGATCCGAGCGGGAGGCGGCGACAGCATCGCCGCGCCCGCTCGTACATCGGAGCTGACCGCCGCCGTCTCGGAGCTCGCCGCGGGTGGCGAGCCGAGGCCCATCGTCGTGATGGCTTCCGACGTCGGGCAGGCCGCGGGGGCGATCGAGGATCTGCAGCGCGCCGCCGGCCAGGTGCTCGAGATCTCCGTGCTCCTCACAGGAAGCATGGTCCGCGAAGCGCAGCGGGAGCTCGCGAGCCTGCAGGGCGCGCTCGACAGGGTGCCGGCGCCGATCTTCTCCAAGGACACCGCCGGTGTGTACCGCGCCTGTAACCGCGCCTTCGAGGAGTATCTCGGCCTGAGCCGCGACGAGATCATCGGCGCGACCGTGTACGACGTCTCCTCCCCGGAGCTGGCCCGGGTCTCCGACGCCGCCGATCGGGCATTGCTCGCCGACGGTGGCAGACAGCTGTACGAGACGAAGGTCCGCTACGCCGACGGCAGCCTCCGTGATGTCACGTTCTTCAAGGCCGCGCACCGCGACGAGGCAGGCGAGGTCGACGGCCTCTCGGGTGTGATGCTCGACATCACCGACCGCCGCCGGCTCGAGGCCGAGCTCCAGCAGTCCGAGACCGACGCGCTCACAGGCCTTCAAAACCGGAGCACGTTCATGTCCCGCGCCGGTGCCGAGATCGAGCGGTGCGCCAGCTCGCAGGTGCGCCCGTCGTTCCTGCTTCTCGACCTCGACTCGTTCAAGGGGATCAACGATCGTTGGGGCCACGCCACGGGCGATGAGGCGCTGCGCTCGCTGGCGGCATGCTTTCAGCGCGTGCTGCGCTCCGCGGACGCCGTGGCGCGCATGGACGGCGAGGAATTCGCGGTCATGCTGCCCGAGACGACACCGGAGACAGCTGCGCACATCGCCGAGCGCATCCGCCAGGGCGTGGCCGAGCTGCGCCTGGGAAGCCGGCCCGAGCTGCGTCTCACGGTCAGCATCGGGTTGAGCGGCACCGCGCAGGGGCAGACCGCCGACGACGTCCTGAAGGCGGCCGACGCCGCTCTCCACGAGGCCAAGCGCACGGGAAGAAACCGCGTCGTGGTGGCCCCTGAAGGCTCGGCCACCGCCGCGCAGGCCTAAGCAGCCCCTCACAAAGACCGCCGTAGGCGTGCCGTATCCTGGCGCCCGTGCCGACCAGACTCAGCAGGTGGGTCTCGAGCCCACCCGCCATCTGGGCGGCGCTGATCTATCTCGTCGCCGCTCTCGCGCTCTTCGGCGGCCCGCTGTTCGAAGGCGGCAACGCGTGCGTGTGCCGCGGCGCCGACGCGACCATCCCCCTGTGGGGGTTCGAATGGTTTCCGTACGCGATCGCCCACGGGCTGAACCCCTTCTGGACGCACGTCATCTACGTGCCAAAGGGCTTCAACGTCGCGATCGCGACCGTCATGCCGGGCGCTGCGCTGCTGCTGGCGCCGATCACCTTCACCGCCGGGCCGCTCGCCGCCTATAACGTCGCGGTCATCGCCAGCCCGGCGCTGGCCGCCTTCTTCGCCTTCCTGCTCTGCCGGCGGCTGACCGGCGGTCGCTTCTGGCCGGCGCTGCTCGGTGGCTGGCTCTTCGGGTTCTCCGACTACGTGCTCGGGCAGATGATCGAGCACCTGCACATGACGGTGGTCTTCCTGGTGCCGGCGATCGTCCACATCGTGCTGCGCGCCCAGGCCGGCGAGCTCTCCCGCCGGCGGTTCATCGCCCTGATGACGCTGGCACTGGTGCTGCAGATCTCGTTCGCGACCGAGCTCTTCGC
The DNA here is from genome assembly GCA_035295205.1 of Solirubrobacteraceae bacterium. Classification (GTDB taxonomy): domain Bacteria; phylum Actinomycetota; class Thermoleophilia; order Solirubrobacterales; family Solirubrobacteraceae; genus Palsa-465. The sequence goes on from DATGJM010000200.1 coordinate 38,029, forward strand.
CAGCTTGACCGTGTTCGGCGCAGTCGCGTTCGGGGTGGCCTACCTGACCGTCGATCAGCGCACCCGCGAGCAGCTGCGGCCGCTGCTCGGCCAGATCGTCTGCGCCTATGCCCTGGCCGCGCTGATCACCTCACCGTTCCTCTACTACGCGGTGCAGCCCGGCGGTTTGCCGATCGTGCCCTCGCGCAGCGAGAACTTCTCGGCTGCGCTGATGTCGTTCATCGTCCCGCCGAGGCTGATGGAGGTCGGCGGGAGCACCTTCGTTCACACCACTGGCGCGTTCTCGGCCGGGATCGTCGAGGGCGGTACCTATCTCGGGCTTCCGCTGCTGGCGATCGTCGCTCTGGCCGCACGGGGCGCATGGAGGCGTCCGGGCGGCCGCGCGCTCCTGATCACGGGGTTGATCACCGTCGTGTGCTCGATGGGGAGCTATCTGCAGCTCGTCCACCACACGCATGTGCCGCTGCCGTGGTGGCCGGCCAGTCACAGCCCGCTGACGGGCCTGATGATCCCGGCCCGGTTCGCGATGTTCACCGCGCTGGCTGTCGCCGTGCTGGCGGCGTGGTGGCTGGCACGGACCCGGAGGCAGCCGCTGGCCTGGGGCCTGGCGCTGCTGTCGGTGGCGTTCCTGTGGCCGGCGGTGCAGCGCGGGTACTGGAAGTACCACAAGCCCCTCCCGGCGCTCTTCACGAGCAGCCGGTACCGCAACGTGATCGGCTCGCATGACGTCGCGCTGATCGTGCCGGTCGGCCCGAAGGGCTACAGCATGCTGTGGCAGGCCGAGACCGGGCTGCGCTTCGAGATGGCATCGGGCTACCTGCCGCCACCGGAGAGCCCCAACCCCTACAAGCACGACCGGATCTATCCGACCTTGGCCGATGGGACGCTGGTTCCTCATGTCGAGCGCGCGGCCGAGAAGTTCCTGGCCGCGAGCCACGTCACGGTGGCGGTAGTCGATCTCGCCGTCGCGCCGGCACGGCCCTGGCTGCGGATCCTCGAGCGCCTCGGCTGGCGCCCGCAGCGCGTCGGGGGCGCGATCGTGCTGCGGCCGGCGGGATCGGCCCAAGCTGCTGCGTGGCGTGATAGATCGCCGACGCCACGTAGAACGCAGGCTTGAGGTTCCCATACAGATCGACGAGTCCCTTCTGGTTGAAGGGCGAGGTCGGCCAGGGGTTCCCGCCCGAGTAGTTGGGACCCGCCGGGTACTCCTGCAGCGTGAAGTAGACCGCTCCCGCCAGGTAGCTCTTCTGGCCGAAGACGTTCAGGTGGAAGGCCACGGTGTTGGCCTGGAACTGGTAGGTGCCGCGCTCCTCCACCGGGCCGTTGCGGTTGGCGTCGAAGCCGAACTCGGTGACCATCAGCGCCTTGTTCGGGTAGCAGGCGTGCAGCGAGTCGAGGAAGCTGCCAAGGGCATCGCGGTCGTCGGTCGAGCCGCCGCCGGCGTCGAACCAGCCGAAGTAGTCGTTCCAGCCGATCACGTCCACCGGGGCCAAGCCGGCCTGGCAGGCCAGTCCCGGCCAGGCGCTGACCGCCATACCGACGGGTCGGGTCGGGTCGAGCGCGTGCGCCAGCGTCGACATCGCCGAGATGTAGGCCGTCCCCGAGGCCGAGAGCGGCTCGGGAAGCTCGTTGCCGATGCTCCACAACAGCACCGATGGGTGGTTCTCATTGGTGAGGATGTTCTGGCGCAGCATCTGCATGGCCCGGGCCTGGAAGGACGGCTGACCGACGTAGGGGCCGGACTGGTTATTGACCGGGATCTCGCTCCACACGAGGATCCCGTACTGGTCCGCGAGTTCGAGGAACTGCGGGTTCAACGGGTAGTGCGCGCGAAGCAGATGACCGCCCAGCTGTCGCAGCCAGCCGATGATCTGCTGGATGTGAGCCGGATCGAGTGCGCTGCCTTCGGTGATGTCTGCTTCGTGGATGTGCGCGCCCCGCAGGTGCAGCACGCGGCCGTTCAGCTCCAGCTGGCCGCTCGGTGACACGGTGATCGAGCGGATGCCGCTGTAGGTGACGTAGCCGCTCAGCTGGGTGTAGGTCACCTTCAGCTTCTTCTTCTTTCGCTTCCCGACCTGCTGGTGCTGGATCCCGGTCAGTGTGAGGCTGGCCCGATAGAGGTTCGGCTGGTAGATCGACCACAGGCGGGGGCGGGCGATCACGAGCAGACCGTGGGCGAGCCACGTGCCGTGGGGCCGGATCGTCGCTTGGCCCAGTGAGACCGGTGCGCTCCCGTAGTGGCCCGAGAGCCGGACCGTCTGCGGTTTGCCGGTCACGTTGCGCACCAGCGCCTGCTCCTCGATTGTGGCCGCGCAGCGCCGGCACGGCAGGATCGGGCGGACCACCACCTGCGAGAGATCGGCTCGCTCTACGGGGCGCAGATAGACCTCGCGCACGATCCCTCCGTAGTTCCACCATCCGCCTCCGGGCCCCGGCGGTATGTCGGTCGGCACGCGGCGGTTGTCGACGCGCACGATCAGGCGGTTCACGCCGGGGCGCAGGTGGCTCAGCGGCAGCTCGAAGGCGATGTAGGCGCCCGCGTGGCTTCCGACCGGATATCCGTTCAGCCAGATCTGCGCGCGGTAGTTGATCGATTCGAAGCGGATGATCCACTGCACGTCGCTCGCAGCTGGAGGGAGCACGAAGTCCTTGCGGTACCAGCCGACCGAGCCGTACATGCTGGCGGTGGAGTAGTCACCGGCGTTGAAGGCGTTAGGGACCGTGACCGGCGTCCAGCCGGTCGTGTCGGCGTTGTCATGCCACAGTCCGTTGGCGATCCCCGCGTCCGACGGGTCGGCCTGGTAGAGCCACTGGCCGTCGAGCAGGTAGCGGTTCGTCCAGCCGTCGCGGTAGAGCGCCTGCTGGGGCGGCTGCGCGGCGACGTAGGCCGGCCCCTGGGCGCGGGCGATGCCCGCCGACCCGGTCAGGAGGATCGCCACCGCCGTGAGGGCGAGCACACTTGCCCGCTGGACCCTGCTGTTCAGACGCGCCTGCACCCGCGGGCCAAGGTTAGAGCCCGCGGGCGCCGGTCGCGTGGAGAGGGTCCTCAGTCGTACCTCTGGCCCGGCACGAGTCGTATGACCGAGCGGTTGGGGAAAGGTCTCCGGCGCGGGCCGCGCGGTCGCCGCCGGGGTCTCAGCGGTACAGCATCGGCGAGGGCGGGATCCGCGTGTGGCCGTGGATCTCCGGGATCCGCATCGCCACCTCGTCGGCGAAGCACCAGACCCAGTCCTCGCCGGGCTCGAGCGAGCGGATCAGCTGGTGTTCGGTCGTGTGCGCGTGGGCGGTCGCGTGCTTCGACGGGGAGTCATCACAGCAGCCGACATGGCCGCAGACCAGGCAGATGCGAAGGTGCATCCAGACGCCGCCCGCGCGCAGGCAGTCCTCGCAGCCCTCAACGCTCTCGGGCAGCTGGGTGACGGTGATCGATTCCAGGTGGGTGCAGGTGGTCATACATCCGACCGTAGTGAAGCCGTCAAGCCCTGACCGGCAACCGAACCACCGGGAGCTGCTCGGCAAGCGGCTGGCACATCGCCGCGGCCACCTCCTCGCGGCGCAGCGAGCGACGCAGCTGGACGAACGCCAGGCTGCCGAGCAGCGCCGGGAGCCACAACTGGATGGTGCGGTATGCCAGCACCGCCACGGCGGTGGTGGCCAGGGGAGCGTGGTAGAGCGCGAAGGTCCCGATCAGGCCGCCCTCGGTGCCTCCGATCCCACCCGGGATAGGCAGCAGCCCACCGAGCTGGCCGATGACGTAGGCCACCACGAGCACCCCGAAGGACGGAGAGTGGCCGAAGGCGCGGTAGCAGGCCCATAGCACGGCGATATCGAACGCCATGTAGCCCATCGAGCCTGACAGGACGCCGGCCTGGCGAGCTCGCACCAGCGCCAGCGAGTCGCTCACACCGTCGCGCAGCGCGCCGAGGACGCGACGCGCGGCGGTCCTCACCCGCCGGAGGTCGGCGACGTCGCCGCGCGGTGCGGCGGCCCGGCGATCGGTGAGCCGGGGTACCGCCAGCGTGGCCGCGATCGCGCCTACCGATGCGATCCCGAAGCCATAGGTCACCCACTGGTGGTCTTCGCGCCCGAGCGCTCCCGCGGCGAACAGCACCGCGAACACCGCGAGCGTGCCCACATTCGCCAAGCTCGTGAGCAGGAAGAAGGCAACCGTGCGGCGCGCGATGTGCTCGGTCGGCATTCCGCCGCGGCGCAGCGCCCACGCCCCGAGCGCCAGCCCCCCGGCGCCGCCCGCCGGAAGCAGCGAGTTCGCCGCCTGCTCGGCCATACCGATCTGGTAGCTCGTCTGCCAGCCCATGCGGGGGCAGAACACGGCCCTGAAGATGACCACGTAGGAGAGCGCCGAGAGCAGTTCGAGCGCGACGGCGAGGACCAGCCAGAGCGGGTGTGCGTGCGCCAGTCTGTCTCGCAGCGAGCCCAGCCCGGGTGAGGCCAGCACGACCGCGACCACCACCGCGATCAGCGCCCCCAGCTGGAGCAGCCGACTGCGCAGGTGGCGCGGGCTCAGCTCGTCCGGCATCGGCGCCGCCGTGGTCATGGCGTCCAGGATGACAGGGCCCATCTGTCCAACCGGGAGCACGCCGTGACTCCAACCCGGCACAGCGTCCAAGCTAGTCTCTCGAATGCAGCACGGAACCGAGAGAGTGAGGAGCAAATGAGCGTTTACGCGGTTGTCGACCCGGCCACGGGGCAGACGGTCAAGGAATACCCGACGATCGGTGACGACGAGCTGCGCGCAGCGATCGCGCGCGCCGACGACACGCACCGAGAGTGGTCGAGTTCGACGACGGTGGCCGAGCGCGCCGCGATGATCCGCCGGGTGGGGGAGATCCACGAGGAGCAGAGCCAGCGCCTGGCTGAGATCATCGTGCGCGAGATGGGCAAGCCGATCGAGGCGGCGGTCGGCGAGGTCGAGTTCTGCAAGGCGATCTACGACTTCTACGCCGATAACGCAGAGGCGCTGATGGCCGACGAGCCGATCACGCTGCTCGACGGAGAGGGCTCGGCCTTCGTGCGCCGCAGCTCCTACGGCGTGCTGCTCGGGATCATGCCGTGGAACTACCCCTACTACCAGGTGGCTCGCTTCGCCGGCCCGAACCTGGCGATCGGCAACACGATCCTGCTCAAGCACGCCCCCCAGTGCCCGGAGTCGGCCGCCGCGATGGAGGAGATCTTTCGCCAGGCCGGCTTCCCGGAGGGCGCCTACATCAATATCTACGCCACCAACGAGCAGATCGAGTGGGTGATCGCCGACCCCCGGGTGCGGGGCGTCTCGCTCACCGGCTCCGAGCGCGCCGGCGCCGCGGTCGCCGCGATCGCCGGACGCAATCTCAAGAAGGTCGTGCTCGAGCTGGGCGGGTCCGACCCGTTCATCCTGCTGAACACCGACGATCTCGACCAGGCCGTCGAGGCCGCGGTCAACGCCCGTCTGGAGAACACCGGGCAGGCCTGCAACGCGGGCAAGCGCTTCATCGTCGTGGACGAGCTCTACGAGCCGTTCCTGGAGAAGTTCACCGCCGCTCTGACCGCCGTCAGGCCCGGCGATCCGAAATCACCCGAGACGACGATCGGACCGCTGTCCTCGGCTACGGCCGCCGATCGCCTGGAGGATCAGGTTCGCCGTGCCCTGGAGGGTGGCGCGAAGCTGGTCGCCGGTGGCAAGCGCGAGGGCAACTTCTTCGAGCCCACCGTGATCACGGACGTCAAGCCCGACAACCAGGCCTACCGCGAGGAGTTCTTCGGCCCGGTGGCCCAGGTCTTCCGGGTCGCAGACGAGGACGAAGCGGTCCGCCTGGCCAATGACACGCCCTACGGCCTCGGCTCCTACGTCATGACCAACGATCCGGAGCAGGCGCAGCGGGTGGCGGACAAGATCGATGCCGGGATGGTGTTCATCAACGCCGTCGGAGGCGAGGGCGCGGAGCTGCCGTTCGGCGGCGTCAAGCGCTCCGGCTTCGGCCGCGAGCTCGGCCGCTACGGCGCGGACGAGTTCGTGAACAAGAAGATGATCCGCATCGGCGGCTGACAAGCCGTCAACGGCGGCCGGCCACGGCGGATGAGCTCTGTGGCCGGCCTCGCCGGCGCCTGCCGTGGCGCCGCTGACGAGTCGGCTGCGCCGCCGGCTCCAGGGCGATCGCGATCAGTGCGCTGTCACGAGCGCGCTGGTAGGCGCGGCGCTGAAAGCGGCGCTCGCGCTCGCTGTCGCCGTCCCACGCCGCCTGAAGCGCGTCCCAGCGCTTGAGTGCGAGCGCCGCCTCGCGCAGCTGTGGCGCCGCGGCACGGCAGACGTCGAGCGCGCATGCCTCTCGGCCGCCCTGGGCGTTACAGCCGTGGGCGGCGGGGCAGCAGGCGCGCATGGCATTGATCTACCCGGCAGAGGGTGGCGAAGAACGACCCTTGGGTGGTGGCGAGCGGCCGGGCGCGGCGCGATGCTGACCGGGATGCGGTGGTGGGTCGCACTCCTCGTTCTCTCCCTCGCCGGCTGCGCGGCTGGTTGTGCCGCAGCGTCGGGGGCACCTGCGGTTCCGGCCCCGGCCGCGTTCGCGCCATGCCCGCGGGCCGTCCAGGCGCCCGGCTACTACTCGCATCCGGGCAGCGTCCGCGCCGCGGTGCCTCGCGGCCCGGTCGCCGCTCAGCTCTGCGTCTACCGTGGCGCCAAGGCGGGGCCCGCGCAGCTCGCCGAGACCGCGGTCCTGTCCGCTTCGCGCGCGCGGACGGTGGCCCTGCTGATCGACACCCGCGCGGGGAGCGGCTCGTCCTGCGATGCAGGCTCGCCGGTGCTGCTACGCCTGCGTTATCCGGGCGGCACCACGTTCTCGGGACTGGCCGCCGGCTGCAGCCCGGAGGTGCTCGCGACCGGGGGCCGGCTCGAGGTGCTCGCGCCCGAGGCGTCGCTGGCGCTCGGCGGGCTCCTGCCGGCACCGCCCGGGGGCCGCACGGTTCGGGTCCCGGACTACCTCGGCAGGCGCCTCGCGCAGGTCAGGCCGACACCACTGTCACTCTACGAGCTGACCGATCCCTCGGTCCCCTTCGGCCAGGTCGTCTGGCAGACGCCGCTGCCCGGCACCCGGCAAGGCGCCGCGGGTGGGGTGCAGCTGGTCTTGGGGGTGCACCCCGCGCCACCGTGTCGGGCGAGCCAGCTCGCCGGCCGCTACACCGGCACCGGTGCCGGCGCGGGCAGCTACATCGGGGGCATCGCGCTCGCGGACTCCTCGGCACAGCCCTGCACGCTGACCGGCCGCCTCACGCTCACCGGCCTGCGCGCGAGCGGCGAAGCCGACACGGCCACGGCATCCGAGCGGCTGCGTCCGGGGCTTGTGCTCAGCCCCGGAGCCGGGCCCCGCCTGACGCCGCCGGCGCTCATCGCCGTGCTCGGCTTCGCGGGGCCCAACGACGACGCCACGCAGACCTGCTTCCACCACGAGACCGTCCCGGCGGCCTTCTCGATCACGCTCGGCACCGGTGGCACCGTCCGGGTGCTCAATCGTGCCGTGGCGACCGGCGGGCCGTTCCGGACCTGTCACGGCGGCCTGAGCTTCGCTTCGGCCGCCGGTCCGTCCCTCCTTTAAGCCGACCCTAAGCTCGCTCGAAGCGCCCCGTCGGATAGTGGCCGCCAACAGACAGGGTCTCTACCCAGGGGGGCGAGTGATGGCGTCGTTCAGGTTCTTCGCGTGTCTCGTGGCGTCTACCGCTGCGCTTCTGGTCATGAGCCAGACGGCGCTCGCGGCGCCGGTCAGCATCGACTTCGAGTCCGGCGCGAGCGTCGGCGACCAGATCACCAACCAGTACGCGACGCCGAGCGGCATACCTGAGGGACCGACGTTCATGCAGCCGGGCAGCGCCGGTTTCACGCCGTTCGGGTGCGGCGCGGGTCATCTGACGAATGCCACCGCGCACTCAGGGTCGAACTCGGTCGTGCTCGACGGCTGCTCCGGAGGCGGAGAGTTCTCGCCCACCGCCACGTTCTTCTCGATGGGCTACACGACGGACTCGGTTTCGTTCTGGGTGGCGGTCGGGGCGCAGATCTTCAATGGGTCTTCGGACACCGTGGTCACGACGGCGTTCGACTCGAACCGCCACGAGATCGCCCAGGTCATCACTACCCTCGGACCGCAATCCGGCCCGGCCTTCCAGCAGGTCAGCATCAGCTCGACGAGCTTCAACATCGCCTTCGTGGCGGTCGAGGAGGGCCAGCCGGGCACCAACTCGTCCTCGCCGACGGGCGTGGGCGACACGGTCGTCGACCTGAGCAGCGCGCCACTGTACGTGGACGATCTGACCTACGACCCGCCGGCGACGCCGCCGGGGTCGAGCTTCGTCCTCGGCGCCACCCCGGCGGGCACGTCGACCACGGACGGCGCTCAGGCGCAGATCGCGATCCCCATCACCTGGTCGAATAACCCCGACCCCTCAGCCGATCCGGTCACTCTGTCGGCGAACACGCCGACCGGCGTCACGGCCTCGTTCTCCCCGAATCCGACTAACACGGGCACCTCGACGCTCACGCTGACCGTGGCCAAGACCGCGCCGCTTGGGAACTACAACGTGCTCGTCACCGGCACCTCCGGAAGCGAGACCGAGCAGGTCGGGATCCCGTTCGGGATCAGCGCCGCCTTCCAGCCCGTGAGCCCGGGAGCGATCACGGTTCTGCCGTGTACCACCAGGCAGGTGACTCTGAACGTCGACACGGGCGGGAGCTTCTCCCAGCCGATAACGCTCTACGTCACCACCACGAACCAGCCCGGCGTGACGATCACCGGCATCTCGGGCAACGGCGGCTCGGGAACGATCACGAGCGCCACTCAGGCCCACGTCACGGTGACCCCACAGAACGGGGTCGCGACAGCCACCCTCAGCCTGAGCGCAGGCGCGGGCGGGGGCCCCGAGAACGGTCCCCAGGTCATCGGGCTCGACGCGGCCTCGAGCGGCTACGCCGATCAGTCCGACACTTCGGGCACGCTCGCGGTCGGCCAGAGCCAGGTCTCGTTCGTGTACGCGCCCTCCGGTGCACGCACGCCGCAGGCGCTCCAGCCCGGAAGCTCGGTGACGATCAGCGGCCAGGGGTTCTGCCCCGGCTCGACGGTCCAGTTCGGCAACGCACTGGCGCTCGCCACGCCCACCTCGGTGAGCGGGACCTCGATCCAGGTCAGGGTGCCGCAGCTGGCGACCAGCGGCCCGGTCGAGGTGCTGACGGGCAGCCCCGCGGTCGCGAGCGCGCCCTCCTCCCAGAGCCTGAACGTGGACAGCTACCGGAACACGAACGCCTGGGCGTTCCACAACTACGTCCCCAGCGGGTTCGACCTCGGCGAGCTCACCGACCTGTTCGGGGTCAACCAGACCTTCTTCACGGTCAACCCCTGTTGGCCGTTCGGGACCTGCAACATCCCGTTGTTCCCGACACCGACGTCCGGGATCATGCTGGCCGTCGCCGACGGCGTGCTAGCCAACGGCACCAGCGGTGGCGCATGCTTCGGTTTCTCGCTGTCCACCCAGCGGATCCTGGAGGGCCTCGAGCCGCTCTACCTGTTCAACCCCGGCGGCTCGACGATCAACAGCGTCGACAGCCCGTCTGGGCCGTCGGCCTTCACCGAGCGCTACATAAACACCCAGGCCATGGCCCAGTTCAGCCGTGACTACCTCACCCAGTACCTGGCCGCGAACATCAACCAGGGCGCCGTCTCGGCTGCACAGGCCGTTGACGACGTGCACAGCGAGGTGGAGGGCGTGCTCGCCCAGGGGCGCTATCCGCTGATCGCCCTGCACGACGCTCCGAGCGGTGGCGGCCACCTCGTGATCGCCTACAACGTCGAGGACGTCGGGCCTCACGAGTACTACATCGACGTCTACGACTCGAACGAGCCCTTCGGCTGGAATGGCCACACCCCCGTGCCGAGCACCGAGCTCGCCCCGGACGGTAATCAGCACCAGGCCAATTTCGCGGCGAGCCGCGTCCACGTCATGCCCGACGGCAGCTGGAGCCTGCCCAGCACGGGGTTCAGCGGCCATCAGACCGACATCGTGGTCACCGACCCGGCGTCGATCCCGCTGCATCCGACGATGCCCGACGCGCTGCCCGGCTCGTTCGTCTACTTCGGCAGTGCCGGGCCCGTCGGGACCGGCTCGACGTCCGCGCCGGCACCGCCGAGCCACACGACGCAGCTCACCGGTTCCGGCGGCCGGACCCTGTATGGCGCGAATGGGCAGCTGAACAGCAACTCGGCTACGCGCCTTGACGCGGCGCCGTTCGCTCCCGCCGTCGGCGCAGGCACGGCCCGGCACGAGATGTTCGTGCTCGGCCGCGGCGCCTCGGACTTCCGCCAGACGCTCGTCGGCACCGGCTCCGGCGCGGACAGCTACACGCTGCTCGGGCCCGGTCTGATCGCCCGGATCGACACCCGGGCCGCGAAGGGGATCACCGACCAGCTCACGCTGAATCCCTCCGCGAACAGGATCGGCTTCAGCACCGCAGCTGCCCACGCACCGGTCACGCTGACGATGACCGGCACCGGGGGCGGTGCATCGCACACGGCGGCGGTGGCGACCACGAGCTTCCGCGGCGCCGGCGATGCCCTCTCGTTCAATGACTCACATACGAGCCTTACGTTCGTGCACGAGGGGCCGGCGACGGCGTTCACGATCACGCTCTCGAGCCTCCAGCGCAACGGCGGACCGTCGAGCTTCTCGTCCGGCACGCTGAGGATCGGCGACGGCCAGACCGCGCAGATCAGCGGCGTCAGCTGGAGCGGGCTCGCCGGCGGCACGCTGCGGGTGCGGATCGGCGGCCACACCATCACGGTTGCCAACCACCTGCACATCGCAAAGCTGGCACGGATCGCGCGCGTCAGGGCCACCCACGGACGTCACGGCGTCACGCTCGCTCTCACGGCCCGTCTGGCCAGGCTGCCGCGCGGCGCGACCGTGGCCTTCATCTGGGTCGTGCGCAGCGGCGGGCGGATCGTCGCCACGCGGGCCGTGCCGGTCACGGCGGCGATCGGGAAGGTCGTGACGCGGACGTGGACGTTCAAGGCCCGTCGCTCTCGCCACTACCAGCTGGTGGCGCGGGTGATGGTGATCGTGCCGGGCTCGCTGGGTGCCGTGAGCAGCTCGGTGGCCGTGGCCGGGACGAGCTTCTGAGGCTCAGCCGGCGCCGGTCCAGGCGCCGGCTCCTGCCCAGGCGTGCCAGGCCTCGACCTCGATCCAGGCGCTCACCCGGGGACGATCGCGGTTCTGGAAGGGCTCGCCCGTGTAATGCCGGGCGAGCCTGTCGATCCCGGCCAGATCGGAATCGGGCTGGAGCCGGGCCGCTCGTCCCTCGAGCGTCACGTGGCGGTACCACTCCTCGCCCCCACCGAGCACGGTCAGCGAGACGCGCGGGTCTCCGCGCAGGTGCTCGAGCCGTCTGCGGCTCTCGTCCATGTTCACGAGCACGCGGCCGTCGTCCCAGAGGTACCAGGTGGCGGCGGTGTGAGGCCGGCCGTCGGCTCTCAGCGTGGCGATCACAGCCGGGTTCGGCGCGCGGAGGAAGCGGTCCAGCTCAGGGGGCGGCGGTGGCTTGGGCATCGAGCGATTATCACGCGCGGGCTTGACCGACTTGTCAATGTCCAGGACATGAGCGAACCCCTGGGCCTCGGCCTCGAGGAGCCGCCGAACCGCAACGGCGCCTTTCCGCGGCTGAGCGACGAGCAGCGTGCCCGCCTGCGGGCAGCCGGCCAGATGCGTGCCGTGCAGCCCGGCGACGTGCTCTTCCGCGAAGGCGATGCCGGCTATGACTTCTTCGTCGTCGAGTCGGGCGCGGTCACGATCGTGCAGGGCTACGGGCACGAGAACCGCGTGATCGCCGTCCACGGGCCTCATCGCTTCCTGGGCGAGCTGAACATGCTGACCGGCGCCCCCGCCTACCTGACGGCGGTGGTGCGCGATGCCGGCGAAGTGATCCAGGTGCCCGCCGCCCGGATGCGCGCCGTCGTCAGCCAGGACGAGGAGCTCAGCAACCTGATCTTCCGCGCCTACATGTCCCGGCGCTCGATCCTGATCGACCTCGGTGCCGGGGTCCGTCTGGTGGGATCGCGCTTCTCGCCCGACACCCGCCGGCTGCGCGAATTCATGGCCCGCAACCGCATGCCCTATGACTGGGTCGACCTCGAGGTGGATGACGAGGCTGAATCGCTGCTGCAGGCGCTGGGCGTGAAGGCGTGCGAGACGCCGGTCGTGATCGGCGGTCGCGGCGTCCTGCGCAACCCGTCGAACGCCGAACTCGCGCAGATGCTCGGCCTGGGCTCCCGCGGAGCGCCGCCGCCGATGTGCGACCTGGTCATCGTCGGCGGCGGTCCGGCCGGCCTGGCGGCGGCTCTCTACGGCGCCTCTGAGGGGCTGGACACGCAGGCGATCGATGCGGTTGCGTTCGGCGGGCAGGCGAGCACGTCCTCGCGGATCGAGAACTATCTCGGCTTTCCGACCGGGATCTCGGGAAGCGAGCTGGCCGAGCGGGCTGAGCTCCAGGCCCGGCGGCTGGGCGCGCGCCTGGTCGTGCCGGCTGAGGCAGTCGCCCTGGCCGCGGATAACGGCCATTTCTCGATCCAGCTCGCCGGTGGGGAGGTGGTCCACGGGCGGACGATCATCGTGTCGACGGGCGCCCATTACCGAAGGCTCGAAGTGCCCGACCTCGAGCGCTTCGAGGGCCTCGGCGTCTACTACGCCGCCACCCAGGCCGAGGCGCAGATGTGCTTCGGCGACCCCGTCCTGATCGTGGGCGGTGGGAACTCGGCCGGGCAGGCCGCCCTGTTCCTCTCCCAGCACAGCGCGAGCTGCCGGCTGATGATCCGCGGCGGCGACCTGTCCGCGTCGATGTCGCGCTACCTGATCGACGAGATCGAGCGCCGACCCGAGATCGAGCTTCTGACCCATCGTGAGGTGGTCGGCCTCGAGGGCGGGAGCGCGCTTCGGTCGGTGGCGATCCGCGAAAGCCGCACGGGCGAACAGCAGGCGCTGGACGTCAAGGCGCTGTTCGTGTTCATCGGCGCCTCACCGCACACGGACTGGCTGCGTGGGCACGTGGCCATGGACGATGACGGCTTTCTGCTCACGGGCCGCGATCTCCAGGACGAGGACCTGGCCGCCTACGACGGCGAGCCCCCGTTCTTCCTCGAGACGAGCCGCCCGGGCATCTTCGCCGTCGGAGACGTTCACTCAGGCTCGGTGAAGCGCGTGGCCTCGGCGGTCGGGGAGGGCTCGATGGCCGTCCGCCTCGTGCACCAGCGCCTGGCGCGATGACGCTCCTGGCCGAGGTCGTGGCCGCCTCTGAGCAGGTAGCCGGCACGAGCGCGCGCTCGCGCAAGGTGACGATCCTGGCCGAGCTGCTGCGGGCCCTCGAGCCGGGGGAAGTCGGGGTCTGCGTCGGGTTCCTCTCCGGCGCGCCGCGCCAGGGCCGGGTCGGCGTCGGCTACTCGATCGTCTACGGCATCTCGCAGGCAACGGCGAGCGAGCCTTCCCTGACCGTCAACGACGTCGACCGGGCGATCTCCGCGGTGCACGCCACCACCGGCAGCGGCTCGGCGAGTGCCCGCCGGGAGCTGCTCGCCGACCTGCTCGGCCGCGCCACCGAGCCCGAGGCCGACTTCCTGCGCCGGCTGCTCACCGGCGAGCTCAGACAGGGCGCGCTTGCCGGGGTGATGGCCGACGCCGTGGCCAAGGCCGCCGGCGTCCCGGGCGAGCTCGCCCGCCGGGCGCTGATGCTCTCGGGCGACCTCAGCCAGATGGCCGAGATCGCTCTCACGGCCGGCGAGCCGGGTCTGCGCGAGGTCGGCTTTGAGATCTTCAGGCCGGTCCTCCCGATGCTGGCCTCCACCGCGGCGAGCGTGGCCGAGGCGGTGTCCGGCTTCGAGAGCTCGTCAGTCGAGTGGAAGCTCGACGGGATCCGCATCCAGATCCACCGCCGCGACGACGAGATCCGGATCTACACGCGCAACCTGAACGACATCACCGCAACGTTGCCCGGCATCGTGGCCGCCGTGCGCGGCTTGCCCGTGCGCGAGGCCGTGCTCGACGGCGAGGCCCTGTGGATGACCGCCGACGGCCCGGCGGCCTTCCAGGACACGGTCTCGCGGATCGACCGCGACGCCCCGCCCGAGGGGATCGTGACCTTCCTCTTCGACGTGCTGCACCTCGACGGCGAGGATCTTCTCGACGCGCCCCTGCACGAACGGGCGGCCAGGCTCGAGGCCGTCGCGCCGCACCTGCGGATCCCGAGCGTCATCACCAGCGACCCCGAAGCCGGGCAGCGCGTGCTCGAGGAAGCGCTGAACGCGGGCCACGAGGGAGTCGTGGTCAAGGATTCGGGCTCGGTCTATGCCGCCGGCCGACGGGGCAAGGCGTGGCGAAAGGTCAAGCCGGTGCGGACCTACGACCTCGTCGTGCTGGGCGCCGAGTGGGGCCACGGACGCCGCCGAGGCTGGCTCTCGAACCTCCACCTCGGCGCGTACGACCCGGCGGGCGGCGGATTCGTGATGGTCGGGAAGTGCTTCAAGGGCCTGACCGACGAGCTGCTCGAGTGGCAGACCGCGGCGCTGCTCGAACGCGAGCGTGAGCGCCGAGGCATCGCCGTGCTCGTCCGGCCCGAGCTCGTGGTCGAGATCGCGCTCGACGGTGTTCAGTCCTCCACCCGCTACCCGGGCGGCGTGGCCCTGCGCTTCGCGCGGGTCAAGCGCTACCGGCCGGACAAGAACGCCGACCAGGCGGACACGATCGACACGCTGCGGGCGCTGCTCTCGTCCTCGCGGTAGCGCTCAGGCGCGTGGGGCCAGCGCGGCGCGCAGGCCGTCCAGGTCCTGGGCCCCGAACACGACCCGGTTGCGCGTCGCGACGTAGACGAGGTCGAGGTTGATGCCGGCGCGGGCGATCTTTCGGGTCAGGTCGGCCAGCACCCCGGGGCGGTCCTCGACGTCGACCACGACAACCTCGCGCTCTCTCGAGACCCCGACATGCGAGATCGCGAGCAGATGCCTGGCGGCATTGGCGTGGGGGACGAGGATGTGCAGTTCGGCTCGCTCGCCCTTGCCAAGGCACGTGGCCGCAGCGATGTTCACGCCGGCGTCGCTGATCGCGGCCGCGATCTCGGCCAGCGCGCCGGGCGAGTTCTCGATGTCGATGACGAGGTCGAAAGCCATCTGGCGGCGCTGGCAGCCTACCGCGCGGGGCGCTAGCGTTGGGATCCGTGGCGCAGGAGGTGCAGATCAGCGACTTCCGGGTGAAGATCCGCAACCCGTGGGCGGTCGCGCTGCTGCCCTTCATCACGCTGGGCATCTACCACCTGGTGTGGTGGTACCGGATCAATTGCGAGCTCCGCGACTACGGGCGCTCCGTTGGAACCGACCTGGGTCAGAGCCCGGCGCGTTCGACGCTCGCCCTGTTTCCCGGCGCCCTGATCGTGATCCCGGCGCTGCTCACCTACTACCGGGGCGCCCAGCGGGTCCAGGGCGCGGCGCGGCTGGCAGGCACGGAGCCCGTGAACGGGTGGCTCGCGCTGGTGCTCTACGTCGTGATCTCGCCGGCGATGTACGCATATCTGCAAACCTCCCTGAACGCGGTGTGGCGCGCGCAGGGCAGGTCGCTTCCCTGACCCCGGGTTGTGCGTCGCCGCGCCTGGGTCTGGCTCATCGCGCTCGCGTTCGCCTGTGGCGTCGCGGTCGTCGTGGTGGCCTGCACGGTCCACAACCGGTGCAGCAGCAGCGACCCCGCGTGCGTCTTTCACTCCTACACCCTGTTGCACAGGGCCGGTCCAGCGGTCCTGGCCTTCGTCGGCGCCCCGGCGTTGATCAGTGCGGCCGTCGCGATCCTGCTGCGGATGAAGGTCGGACGTCGCAGCGTGCGGGCCGGCGAGGCCGCCTGGGTCCTCGCCGGGCTGAGCTGCCTCATCTGCCTGATCGGCCTGCTGGTCGAAGGCTTCCTGATGTTCCTGGCCGGCGCGCTGACCCTCGCCGCAGTCGCCGTGGCGCCGCTCCCACCGGATCCGACCGACAGGCTTGCTCACGCTTCTCGGGGTTAGTCTCCGGGGAGCAGACCGAGCAGCGTCGAGAACAGCGGCGTCACCAGGCGTGAGTGCGGATACACCCGGTAGGTGTTGTAGGTGACGCCGTCCCGCCTTGCGAACACGCTCCAGCCCGCGCTGACGGAAACGGCCGACTCGAGGTCAGGCGCCCCGACCTCCTCGCTGTAGTCGCGCAGCCACTTTGGTGCCTCGCGGAGCAGCTCTCCCAGGTCGCCCTCCACCCGCACGGTGCTCGACATCTCCTCCCGGCGGAATGCGAAGCCGTAGTCGAACAGGAAGTCGCTCCCGTAGGCGGAGACCCACGGCACCGTCCATCCGTGGGACTCCTTGTAGTCGACGAGCCTCTCGAGTGGCGCCTGCGACATGCAGACGAGCGTCACATCGCGCTTGTTCAGATGGGCGACCGTGCCGCCGAGGCCCCCGTCTACGAGCGATGAGCAGCCGGGGCACCCCACCTTCCAGTCCTCGCCGAACATGAAGTGGTAGATGAGCAGCTGCGAACGCCCCTCGAAGAGCTCGTCCAGCGGCTTACGCCCGTGCTCGGTCGCGAGGACGTACTCGGTTTCGACCGGGACCCACGGCAGCTCCCGCCGCTGCTGCTCGACCCGCTCGGCGCGCTCCTCGAGCTCGCGCTCGGCGGCGAGCAGGTCCTTGCGAGCCGCCTGCCATTCCTGCTCTGTGCCGACCTTCATCGGATCTCCTTCGCGTTGGCCTTCGCACATTGGACCTGCGGGAGCACCGAAAACTCATCGGTGGGCCTCGAGCAGCTCGACAATCTCGCCGTTGCCGAAGTGGCGGGCGACGCCGCGGGCGCTCGCGTCGAAGAATGGCTCCCGGAACTCGAGGTCGGGACCTTTCCTCAGCAGGAATTCGACGACCTGCCGGCGGTTGTGGGCAGCGGCCTGGATCAGCGCGTAGTCGAGAACTCGATCCGGGGGCAGAGGCGGGCCGTCCGGCCCGAAGCGATCTGGGATTCCTGGCCGATCGCGCACCAAGCTGCCATCAGGAGCGAAGCAGGCGGCGACGGTTTCGAGATCGCCCAGGGCAGCCGCGAGCACGATGTTGTCCACGCGCGCGCCGCAGCGCACGAGGGCCTCGGCCGCGTCCGTGTAGCCGAAGGTGATCGCGGTCCACAGCGGCACTCCGTCGTCATCGAGGCCGTTGACCCGGACGCCCGCCCGGCACAGCTCCTCGACGAGGGGGGCCTGGACGCCCGCGGCCGCCGGGTGGGCGGAGGACACGAGCAGGTACAGAGTCGTCTGCTTGCGCCCTCCGCCGTAGGTCTCGCACACCGCATCCGGCTCCGCGCCGCGCTCGAGCAGCAGGCGCATGATCTCAACCGCATTCGGCGGAGATTGCAGCTGGCGTTCGACCTCGATGCCGTTCGCCGCGACGTGGTGCAGGAGCATCGCCCGGTGAACGAACGGCGAGCGCATTCGTATCAGGGCGGGATGCTCGTCGAGGAGCGCGCGAAGTGTCTCCACCTCGCCCCACTGGATCGCATCGGCCGCGGCCTCGAAACGGGTGTCAATCCTCTGCCCCGCATGCGCGGCCACGTCCGCCCAGTCGCGGTAGCCATGATCGGCGGCGATCGCCTTCCGGGCGGTCTCGGGGTCGAGGGGAGCCGCGAGCAGGTCTTCGTCGGTTCCCCGGCTGACCCCGCTGCCGCTCAGCAGCTGTGCAGCCACCCGGTCGCCACGGCGGTGCGCGTCGAGCAGGAGCTCGACCTGGAGCTCGAGCCACTCGCCTACCGAGACAGACGTCGCGTCAACGGCTGGCACCAGCGGACGGGGGACCACGGGCTGAGTCTCAGTAGTAGTCCTGGACCTGGGCCGACCAGCTCGCGGAATCGTCCCCGGGCGTGACCGTCACCTGGTACGTGCCAGGCCCGGCGCTGAAGGTCCGGATCTGGCCGCTGCCGTCGTTCAGGCCAAAGCTGTTGATCGTCGTTCCACGGTCGAGGCTGGCGACATGCGCGGTGGGCCCCGAGCAGAAGAAGATGAACGTGCACGTGCCGTTGTAGGCCATGCGGTAGACGATCCGCCACTGCGTGCCCCGGATCCGGAACGGGACCGAGTTGCCCGTGAATGTGGTCACGTCGCGCCAGCGCGGCGTCTCGGCGACCGACAGCTCGACAGTCGAGCCTGGGATGAGTTTCACGCCCGGAGGCGGTGTCTGTGCCGTGATCGAGCCCGGGGTGACGCCGGGCGCGGGTACCGGCTTCGGAGCCGCGCGCAGACCCAGTTGGCGCAGCGAGCTTTCGGCGTCGGCGGTCGAGAAACCGAGGACGCGCGGCACCGCCACGGGCGCCGGCCCTGCGCTCAGCGTGACCAACACCCCTGAGCCTTCGGCGATGAGGGTCCCCGGCGCCGGTGATTGTGCGATCACCGTGCTTCGTTCCTGGTTGCTGTATCTCGCTCGCAGCGTGGTTCGCAGGTGCTCGGCGGTCAGCTTGGTGCCGATCGCGGCGCGGCTCAGCCCGCGTAGATCCGGCATTCGCACCTGGGCCGCGCCGGCCGTCACGACGGCGCCGGCCACCATCGCCAGGAGAAGCACGATCACCGCCGCGAATGCGGCGAGTGTCCTGCGCCGGGCGGCGGGGCTGACGGTTCGCCTCGGCGACCAGCGGGGTCCGATCAGTGTGCGGGCGGGGCCGTTCGGTTGCGGTGAAGGGTCGGTGGCGGGGCGGCCGATGGTCGATGCTGCCCGCGCCTGCCGACGTGTCCCGCGAGTCCTGGCGAGTGCGTCCGCCATCTCCCCGCCGTCGCTGAAGCGCTTGCCCGGGTCCTTGGCCAGCGCGCGTTCGACGATCGCCTGCAGCGCCCGAGGGGTCGCCGGCGGCAGCGGCGGAACCGGATCCTGAAGGTGGTGGAGGGCAACCTCCACCGGCGAGCCGCCGGCGAACGGCGGGTGGCCGGACAGCATCTCGTAGAGGATCACGCCGATGCTGTAGACGTCGCTCGCAGGCGCGATGCCGCGGCCACGGGCCTGCTCGGGCGCCATGTACGAGGGCGTCCCGACAATCGTGGCCGACGTCTCGTCGCCGCCTCCGAGCAGTCTCGCCAGGCCGAAGTCGGTGATCTTGACGAGCCCGCCCGGGGCGATCAGGACGTTCGCCGGCTTGACGTCCCCGTGCACGACCCGCCTGGTGTGCGCCGAGGCGAGCGCGCGGCTCAGCTGCTCGGCGATGTCCGTCGCCTCCGAAGGGCTCAACGGTCCTGCGCGCAGCCGCGCGGCGACGCTCTCGCCCCGAACTAGCTCAGCCACGTAGTAGAGACCCTCCTCCGCGTGGCCGACGTCGAAGATCTGCACGATCCTCGGATCGCTGACGCGGGCAGTCAGCCGCGCCTCGCGCTCGAAGCGCTCCACCCCACCGGGGCCCTCGGCCCACCATGGCTTGATCACCTTCACCGCCACGGGCCGCGCCAGGCGCCGGTCGAGTCCTCGGTAGACCCGTCCGAAGGTCCCCTCCCCGATCACGGCATGGAGCTCGTAGCGCCCGTCGAGCGCGCGGCCTCTCAGGTCAGGCGCGCGTGGGCTGGTGGCAGACAGCGACATCGGTTCAGGCCGCAGGGTTCACGACCGGCCGAGCGCCCCATCGGAGAGTTGCCACCACGACGGCGAGCGTAGCGCGCCACAGGGCCGGCGCGGACGGAGCATCGGTCGCGCGTCCTCCCCTCCGGCGTACGATACGAGTGGCGTCCTCGGGCCGATATACGCGTCGCACAACTGGGAAGGTCGCGCCAACCTCGGGCGTCCAACACGCTGAACGCCGACCCTGGAGGAGCAGGTCCTATGCAGCTCGATGCACACGCGTTCTGGCTCTGCGCCCCGGGATGCGGGGAGATTCGCCCGCTGACGCTGCCCGAGCCGCAACGGGACGAGGTGATGGTCCGCACCCTATGGTCGGGCGTCAGCCGCGGCACGGAGGCCTTGGTGTTCCGCGGCGATGTCCCCCGCGAGCAGTACGACTCGATGCGGGCGCCCTACCAGGAGGGGCAGTTCCCCGCTCCGGTCAAGTACGGCTACCTCAACGTCGGCGTCGTGGAGGTGGGGCCCCCGAAGTTGCGCGGCCGCACGGTCTTCTGCCTCTACCCGCACCAGACCGCCTACGTTGTGCCGTCGGCTGCGGTGACGGTCGTGCCCGAGGGCGTCCCTCCTACCCGCGCTGTGCTTGCCGGCACGGTGGAGACCGCGGTCAACGCCCTCTGGGACGCCGGCCCGCTGCTCGGTGACCGCGTCACGGTCGTCGGCGCCGGGATGGTTGGCTGCAGCGTGGCGCGATTGCTGAGTAGGTTCCCGGCCGTCCAGGTCCAACTCGTCGACGTGGATCCCGACCGGGCCGATGTCGCTGCCGCGCTCGACGTGGCTTTCAAGCTCCCCGGCGATGCCGCCGACGGACGCGACCTGGTCGTGCACGCGAGTGCGACCTCCGCCGGGCTACAGCGGTCGCTCGACCTGCTCGCGCCCGAAGGGACGGTCATCGATCTCAGCTGGTACGGCGACAGCGAGGTCTGCCTTTCGCTCGGAGGCGCGTTCCACGCGCGTCGCTTGGCGATCCGCGCGAGTCAGGTGTCAACCGTCTCGCCGGCCCGCCGCGGGCGACGCACGAGCGCCGACCGGCTGGCCCTCGCGCTCGGGATGTTGCGCGACCCTGCCTTCGACGCACTTCTAACCGGGCAGTCGTCCTTTCGTGAGCTGCCCGACGTGATGCCCCGGCTGGCCGACGGGAGTCTGCCCGCCCTCTGCCACACGATCACCTACGACGGGAGCTAGACCGTGTTCAGCGTCACTGTCCGCGACCACATGATGATCGCCCACAGCCTCCAGGGTGAGGTGTTCGGTCCGGCGCAGCGCCTGCATGGAGCGACGTACGTCGTAGACGCCACGTTCAGGCGGACGGACCTCGACGCCGACGGGCTCGTCGTCGACATCGGTGCGGCGGCCGGGTTGCTGCACTATGTGCTGGCCGAGCTCGCGTACCGCAACCTCGACGAGGAAGCCGCGCTCGCGGGGATGAACACCACCACCGAGGCGCTTGCCCGGGTGATCGCGGACCGGCTTGCCGAACGCGCGCAAGCCGGCGGCCTCGGCGACGCGGGTCGGCAGCTCGACGGGTTGGTCGTCACGCTCCGGGAATCGCACGTCGCATGGGCGAGCTACGAGCGGTCGATGTGACCGCGGTGCATTTCGTAGTACCGGACGGCATCGATGATCCAGCCCTCCCGAGCGGTGGCAACGCCTACGACCGCCAGGTCTGCCGGGCGCTGGGCGCGCTCGGCTGGTCGGTGCACGAGCACGCCACTCCCGGACGATGGCCGCGAGCCGACCCGCAGGCGCGTCGCGCCCTCGCCGAGGTGGTGCGGCGGATCCCTGACGGCGCGGTCGCGCTGATCGACGGACTGATCGCCTCGACGGCGCCCGACGTGCTCGTGCCGCTGGCGGGCCGGTTGCGCCTGGTCGTGCTCGTCCACATGCCACTGGGTCACCGCCCGGCAGACGACGAAGCCGACGAGATACGGGCGCGCGAGCGCGAGGTCCTCGAGGCCGCTTCCGCCGTCGTCACCACCAGCCGTTGGAGCGCAGTGCGCCTGCTGGAGCTCCACTCACTGGCGCCGGACCGAGTGCACGTCGCCGAGCCGGGAGTCGACCGCGCCGACGTCGCGACCGGAACCGCTCACGGCGGGGAGCTGCTCTGCGTCGCGGCCGTGACGTTCGAGAAGGGCTACGACGTGCTGGTCGAGGCGCTCGTGTCGATGTCCGAGCAGACCTGGCAGTGCCGCTGCGTGGGCAGCCTCGAACGCGATCGGGCGTTCGCCGAGGACCTCCGCCGGCGGGCCCTCGATGCCGGCCTCGGTGATCGCGTGTCCTTTCGCGGACCGCTCGCGGCCTCAGATCTCGACCGCAGCTATGCCGCCGCGGATCTGCTGGTGCTGGCCTCGCGCGCGGAGACGTACGGCATGGTCGT
>DATGJM010000201.1:0-14941 GCA_035295205.1 Solirubrobacteraceae bacterium
GCTCGCTCAGGACCTCGCGGAGTGGCGGCTGGCCCGCGGCCGCCCGCCCGACGACACGCTCATCTGCCCGACCCACGATGGCGACGAATGGCGACTTCACGACTGGCAGAACTGGCGCCGGCGCGTCTACCAGCCCGCGGCGAGGGCGGCGGGGGTGACGGGCGATCTTCGCGTCTACCGGCTTCGCGGCTCCTTTGTGTCGCTGCTGCTGTGGGAGGGGCACAGCCTCACCTACGTCGCCGAGCAGGCCGGCCACAGCGTCGCCACCCTGGCGAACCACTACGCGGGCGTGCTCAAGGAGCTCGAGGACGAGCCCCGGATCCGCGCTGCCGACGCGATCAGAGCAGCCCGAGCGGAGACCAGGTGTGCGCAGAATGTGCGCAACGGGGAGACGGGGGAGGGGGACCATCCGGACGAATCCCCTGCACTTACCGGAGTGGGCGATACTGGGCTCGAACCAGTGACCTCCGCCTTGTCGAGGCGGCGCTCTCCCAGCTGAGCTAATCGCCCGGGAGGGCACCTAAATGTAGCGGTCAGAACCCGCGCTTGAGTGCCAGATAGGGCAGAAGGGCGAGTTCGGCGACCCCGGGCAGAGGATCCTCCCGAGCGAACACCGACTCGACGCGCACCGAGCGCAGCGAGGCCAGGTACTCGCGCCAGCCGAGGGCGCCCCGGACCAGCTCGAGCCCGGCGGTGGGAACGTCTGTGGCCAGGCGGACCCAGGAGACGCCGGTGCGCGCGAGGCCACGGTCCGGCGGCGGGAGCCCCAGCTGGTCGGCGTACAGATGGGCTGGGAAGTCGACGCCGGCCCGCGCGCCGAGTCCGTGGTAGCCCCACGTCCGGGCGTTCACGTCGAGCAGCTTGGCCTGGCCGTCGCGCTCGTCGTACTTGTACTCGACCTCGACCAGCCCGTAGTAGCCGATCGAGCGCAGGAAGCGCTCCGAGGGTTCGGTCAGTCCCGGGTCCTCGATCGTCTGGGCCAGCGTGCTCGACCGCCCGAAGTCGGGGGGATGCTGGCGGCGGCGGCGGACGGTCATGCGTGCGTGCGCGTGGCCATCCTTGAAGAACCCGCAGTAGGCGAGCTGTGCAGCGCCCGGCCCCGGGATCAGCTCCTGGACGATGACCTCTGCCGGCCCGATCAGCTCGGCCGCGTCTGCGACTCGTGTCTCCAGCTCCGCCCGGGTGGCAGCCGACCAGGCCTTGCGCCGGGTGGCATACAGGAAGTGCTCCTTGATCGCCGGCTTGATCACGAACGGAGGCTCGCCGTCCACGCTCGCGAGATCGTCCAGGCCGGACAGGGTCCACGTCCGGGGAGCGGGGATCCCGAGCTCGGCCGCCCGGGCATAGGTGTTGCGCTTGTCCCATGCCCACCTGACGACCTCCCAGGGCGGGGTCGGCACCCGGAAGCGGGGCACCAGCTCCTCCCGGTGGCGGGCTATCGCCGCCACGGTCTCCTCGCGCGTGGGGTAGAGCACCCAGCCATCGAGCCCCAGGCGGTCGGCGATGGCGAGCAGGGTCTCGATGGTGCGGCGGTGCTCGCGCAGGCCGGCAACCCTCACGCTCCGGCTCACATAGCGCGAGAAGCGGCTGATCGACAGCTCGTCGTCGACCACGACGACATCGACCCCGCGCCGGCCGAGGCTGCGGGCGATGGCCAGGCCCTGGTAGTCCCCGCCGACGACAACCGCCCCCGGCGCGGACGCGTTCATCTCGCGATGCGCCCCGCGATCGCGCGGCCGGCGTACCAGCTGCCGGAGACGAAGCGCATGATCGGCCCGAAGCTCCAGGCAGCAGGCGCGCCTGCGACGTGGAGGCCTGGGATCGAGGTCTCGAGCCCGCGGCCCAGAACCGGATATCCGCCCGCGAGCGCCACGCCATCCAGGATCTCCCGGCCAAGGAATGAGTAGCTGCGGAAGTCGACGGCGTAGCCGGTGCCGAACATGAGATGGTCGATTTCCCGCCGGCTGCCGTCCGAGAGATGCAGGAGAAGCCCGTCGCCGTGCGCCTCGGCACCGGTCACCGTGACGCCCGTGGTCACCCGCGTGCCGTTCAGGCGTACCCGGACGAAATGCGAGCAGGCGGGGCGGATCGAGCGCCGGGCGATCCGATCCTGGGCACCGCGGGGCAGCCTTCGGAAGAGGTCCGGCACCGACACCAGGCGCGAGTACCAGAGCGGTCCGACGTCGGTGGGGGCGTACACGATCGGCCCCAGACGGCCAAGCCGATGGATCACCGCGTGGCCGCGCAACCAGATCACGCGCGGGGCGCGCACCAGCACCTCGACCGAGGCACGCGCCTCGCTCATCAGCGCGGCGCTCTCGAGGGCGCTCTGGCCTCCGCCCACGACCGCCACGCTCCGCCCGCCAAAGCGGTCGAGATCGCGGTGCTCGGCGGTGTGGGACACGCGATCGGCCGGGAGCTGCTCGAAGCCTCCCGGTGTCCGAGCGAACGGCGCGATGCCCGCCGCGACGACGGCTCGGCGGGCGCTGAGGACTTCGCCGTCGTCAAGCGTCAGCCGGAACGCGCCTGCGGCGCGCTCCATGCGGCTCACCCGGCGAGAGTCGAGCTCGTCGACAGCGCTTCGCGCCACCCAGTGCGCGTACTCCACGAAGCGCTCGAGCGGCACGGGTGGCTCGAGCCGGTGCCCCGTCGCGCGTTCGTAGCTCGCGATCGAGAGCGGGCCCTCGGGCTCGATCAGGTTGGTGGCGCGCATATTCGAGCGCAGCTTCATCCCCCGCGGCATGGAGCGCCAGAACGACATCGGGTCGCCGAACACGCGCGGCCGGAGGCCGGCGCGCTGCAGATGCACCGCCGCCGACACCCCGTGGGGTCCGGCCCCGATGACGGCCACTTCGAGGTCAGGCGCCATAGTGCCGCTGTGCCTCGCCCGCGGCCGGGCCGGCGAGATGGCCGTTGACGATCTCGGTCTGCGCCCGCCGCCGCCACCAGGCATTCACCTCTCGGGGGAGCGCCTTCCAGACGCTCTCGTCGCCGGCGAGGGTCTCCAGCAGCCTGCGGTAGGCGTCCATCACCCGGGGCTTGACCAGATAGTCGGGGTGGGTCAGGACCTGTGCCATACCGCCTCGAGCCTTGAGGAAGCGAGCCTTCTCGATCCACACCGAGGCATCGTCGTGGCGGAGGATCTCGAACAGGGTGTGATCCTGAGCCATCGTCACGGGCAGCTCGAGCGTGTCCCGGTTGAAGAACGGCAGCCACGTGCAGCACCCCCCGGCCTGAGGCTCGAACGGGTCGCTGTCGGGGTACGAGGCGTCGTAGTCGAATCCGAGCAGGGGCATCCAATCCCAGTTCCGGTGCATCGCCGGGGAGCGGAAGCCCACCGCGTCCCAGCGCTCTGCCGCCTCGCGCAGCGCGGGCAACCTCCGCCGGAGCTCGCCCACTGAGCGCAGATCCCGGCCATCGTGGCGGACACCGTGGACCCCGACCTCGAAGCCGTCCTGCAGCAACTCGCTTATCAGCGCGTCGTCGAGCGCATATCGGTCCACCACGAAGTTCCACGACGAGCGCAGGCCGAGCGAGCGCTCGAGCTCGAGCACCGGCTCGATCGCGGCGACGCCTTCGGCGGTCTCGACGTCGTGGGTCAGCACGAGCGCCCACTGGTGGGGCGCCGGCCACGCACCGATCCTCGGTACCGCGTGGCCTGCCACCTCGTCGATCCAGGACAGGAACAGCTCGAAGAAATCGTGCAGCGCCGTCTCCACGGGCCAGGCCGGGAACGCGGTCCGCGCCTGAACGCGGGCGTAACGGCGCCGCAGCCAGATCTGAACGGTCCGCGGCAGCCCGCGGCGCACCCCGTAGTACGCGTGCATGAGGAGCCGGTTGAAGGCCAGGCGGCTGCCGGCGAGGAGCTGCAGATACCGCTCGCTCCAATACGCCTCGCAGACCTCGTCGGGATCGAACGGGACGCAGAGGCTTCCGTCGCCAGCACGCCATACGGACGCCAGCCGCGTGCCGCCGGGTGAGGTCAGGGCGGCGGCCGGCTGCCAGCCGTCCCCGTGACGGGCGCGCAGTTGCGCGAGCTCCTCGTCCGTCGCGATCGCGGCGAAGATCGGGATCGAGCGGCCGTCCGCGGTCTCGAGAATCGCGAACGACGGAGCAGGCTCGTGCGATGACCGTGCCGGCCACAGGAGCTTTGCCCCGCGGGGGGCGGCGAGGTAATCGCAGTCGGTTGCGCTCGGCCCGTCCAGTACGGCATACGGAAGCCGGTGGTGCTCGGCGATCGTCACCCGACGGGTGCCATGAAGCAGCTGAGCCGCACTCAGCATCGCCAATCTCTCAGCTCCAGCGCTCAACGAGACGCCGTCCTCGCGAAACTCGTCGCCACGGGACCAACCTCCCTACCTTCAGGTACCGCCCTCTGGCCAAAAATAGCAATGGCCACCGGTTCCTTGTCAAGGTTGAGGATCCCGGCCGAAGTTGCGCTCGGGCGGGGTCGCAGTTCGCGACACCGTGGCCCCGTCCCACGTCAAATAGCATCAGACCATGGAGCTCGAGCTTCCCGATGGGAACCGCCTGACCGTGCCCGACGACGCCACCGGCGCCGATGTGGCCATGGCGATCGGGCCCGGGCTGGCCCGCGCGGCGCTGGCGATCAAGGTCGACGGTCAGCTGCGCGACCTGGCCCGCCCGGTCGCCGATGGGTTGCCGGCAGCCGACGGCGTTCGGAGGATCGAGATCCTGACCGAGCGCAGCGGGGATGAGGCACTCGAGCTGATCCGCCACGACTGCGCACACGTGCTCGCGGCCGCGGTGATGGACCTCTATCCCGGAGTCAAGATCTCGATCGGGCCGCCGATCGAGAGCGGCTTCTACTACGACTTCGACTTCCCAGAAGGGGTCGCCCTCTCGGAGTCCGGGTTCGAGGCCATCGAGGCGAAGATGCGCGAGCACATCGAGGCCGACGAGGTCTTCCGGCGCGAGGACGTGGCTCCCGGAGTGGCGCTCGAGCGCTTCCTCGGGGAGGGGCAGGACTACAAGGTGGAGCTGATCGAGGACCTGGTCCGGGGCGGAGGCGTCGACACGGTCTCGCTCTACACCAACGGCCCCTTCACCGACCTCTGCCGTGGTCCTCACGCGCCGAGCACCAAGCGGATCAAGGCGTTCAAGCTCCAGTCCGTGGCGGGCGCGTACTGGCGCGGCGACGCCTCCAAGCCGATGCTCACGCGCGTGTATGGAACGGCGTTCTTCTCAAACAAGGACCTCGAGGAGCACCTGGAGCGCCTCGAGCGGGCCCGGGCCAACGACCATCGCAAGCTCGGCCCGCAGTTGGGCCTGTTCTCGTTTTCGGAGGTGGCGCCCGGCGCGGCGTTCTGGCTGCCGGCGGGGACCGAGGTGTTCAACTCGCTGGTCGCGCTGAGCCGCGAGATGGGGCGCGAGCGCGGCTACGTCGAGGTGAAGACCCCCCAGATCTACGACAGCTCGCTGTGGAAGACCTCCGGCCACTGGGACAAGTACGGCGGGAACATGTTCATCACCGACTACGAAGAGCGCGAGATGGCGGTCAAGCCCATGAACTGCCCGGGCCACTGCCAGCTGTTCTCGCTCGGGCGGCACTCGTATCGCGAGCTACCAGTGCGCTACTGGGAGCCCGGCCTGCTCCACCGGCGAGAGCCGAGCGGAACCCTGCACGGCCTGCTCCGGGTGCGTCACTTCGCCCAGGACGACTCGCACATCTTCTGTACCGAGGATCAGATCCAGGAGGAGGTGGCCGGGGTCATGGACTTCGCCTTCGCCACCTACCGGATCTTCGGCGTCGACGTGCGACTCGAACTCTCGACGCGTCCCGAGAACCGCATCGGCTCCGACGAGCTCTGGGACCACAGCGAGGGGGCGCTCACGAATGCGTTGGACGCCCTGAGCCTGCCGTACACGGTCAACGAGGGCGATGGGGCGTTCTACGGCCCGAAGATCGACATGCACATGACCGACTCGCTCGGGCGGTCCTGGCAGCTCGGCACCTGCCAGCTCGACTACAACATGCCCGAGCGCTTCGGTCTCACCTACACCGGAGCCGACAACGGGGAGCACCAGCCGGTGATGATCCACCGCGCGTTGATGGGCTCATACGAACGCTTCATCGGGATCCTCCTGGAGCATTTCTCGGGAGAGCTGCCCGTATGGCTGGCGCCCGTGCAGGCGATCGTGCTGCCGATCTCGGACCGCCATCTGGAATACGCGAGGGGCGTCGCAGACCGGCTGCGCGCCCGCGGCCTGCGGGCCGAGCTCGACCGGCGCACGGAGTCGGTCGGTCGCAAGATCCGTGAGGCCGAGCTGCGAAAGATCCCCTACATGCTGGTGGCGGGGGATCGCGAGCAGGAGGCGGGGGAGGTCTCGCTGCGCGAGCACGGCCGGGGGGACACCGGTTCGATGCCCGTGGAGGCCTTTGCCGAGCGCCTGAAGGAACAGGTGCAAACGCGCTCCGCAGGACGGTAGCGCCGCTATACTCGCACCCGTTGATCCACGCTTTTCATCTCACACGGCCCGGCGCCGCTTGACGTCGCCCCGCCTTAGCATCTAGTGCCGGTCCCTAGAAAGTTCGACCGGCGCCCGCCTGAGCGGGACACGACGCGGATCAACGACCGGATTCGCGTGCCCGAAGTCCGGCTCGTTGGGGAGGACGGCAAGCAGATCGGGGTCGTGAAGACCTCTGAGGCCCTTTCCTACGCCCAGCAGCGCGATCTCGACCTGGTCGAGGTGGCTCCCGACGCCCGGCCTCCTGTCTGCCGGGTGCTGGATTACTCCAAGTACAAGTACGAGCAGGCCCAGAAGCAGAAGGCCGCGCGCCGCCACCAGCAGCAGATCACGATCCGGGAGATCAAGTTCCGCCCGAAGATCGCCCAGAACGACTACGACACGAAGAAGGGGCACGTTCGCCGCTTCCTGCTGGGCAAGGACAAGGTCAAGATCACGATCATGTTCCGGGGCCGGGAGGTCACTCACCCCGAGCGCGGAACCGCCCTGCTCGACAAGCTGGCCTCCGAGCTGTCGGAGATCGCAGTGATCGAGCAGACCCCGCTTCAGGACGGCCGGAACATGACCATGCTTCTGGCTCCCTCGAAGGCCGTGCTGGCCGGCGAGAAGGCCAAGGCGGACACCGAGAAGGGCGCGCACGCCGACGGCGCGGCGCCTCCCGACGGTGCCGCTCCGCCCGATGGCGCTGCTCCGCCCGAGGGCGCCGCCGCGCCAAACGGCGCCGCCGCGTCCGAGGCTCCCGCCGAGGGCGAGGGCGAAGCCGAGGCCGAGGCCGAAGCCGAAGTGGCGGCCCCGGCGGTCGCTCCCAAAGCCTCCTAGAGCGAGAAGCGCTCGCAGAGCTCCTCGAGGCGCCCGGCGCTCTCCGCCAGATCGGCCGCCGAAGCGGCGATCTGCTGAGTCGGGGCCGATGTCTCTTG
Source organism: Solirubrobacteraceae bacterium (assembly GCA_035295205.1). Taxonomy (GTDB): domain Bacteria; phylum Actinomycetota; class Thermoleophilia; order Solirubrobacterales; family Solirubrobacteraceae; genus Palsa-465. The sequence continues at coordinate 7,407 of DATGJM010000201.1, forward strand.
CGTCGCCGCTGAAACCTCCTCCGAAGAGGCCGAGGACTGCTCGGCGACAGCCGCCACGTCTCGCATGTCGCTCTCCATCCCCGCGGCCAGGTCGCAGATCCGAGATGATCTCACCGACCCCAGCCGCCATCGCCTGCACGGTCTCGTCGATGCGCTCGAACGGGACCTTCGCCTCGCCGACGGTCTCCGCTCCCTCGCTGTCGGATGACCTGCTTTACTAACCAGCGGCCATGCCGAAGATGAAGACCCACTCGGGCACCAAGAAGCGCTTCAAGCTGACCGCGACCGGCAAGGTCCGCGGCCGCGGCTCGTTCTCGACCCACATCCTCGAGAAGAAGTCCGCCAAGCGCAAGCGCCAGATCGGGCGGCCGGCCGTGATCGCGCCGCAGGACGCCCACAGGGTCAAGGATCTGCTCGGGGTGAAGAAGTGACCCGGGTCAAGCGCGGCGTCCACGCGCGCAAGAAGCGCCGGGCCACGCTCGAGATGGCCAAGGGCTTCCGGGGCGACGCCAGCCGGCACTACCGGACGGCCAAGGAGGCGGTCCTCAAGGCCGACCAGTACCGCTACCGCGACCGCCGGAACCGCAAGCGCGACTTCCGCCGCCTGTGGATCACCCGGATCAACGCGGCCGCCCGCCAGAACGACCTCTCCTACTCGCAGTTCATCCACGGCCTGCAGCTGGCCGGGATCGAGCTCGACCGTAAGGTGCTCGCGGACATCGCCGTCCGCGACGCCGACACCTTCCGACGTTTTGCCGACCGCGCCCGTGAGGCGCTGGCGGCCAGCTGAGCTAACGCTCAAACCGCCAGCCAAGCCAAATCACGGGCGCCGCGACAGCGGCGCCTTTTTTATTCCATGATCACCAGCCCCCACAACGAGAAACTGAAGGAGATCCGCAAGCTCGCCGCCCGGCGGCGGGTGCGTTCCCGGTCTGGTCGGTTCGTCGCCGAGGGTGAGGACCTGCTGAGTGCGGCGGACGCTGCGGGATGGGAGCCGGTCGTGCGGTTGTGCGCGGCCGGGAGCGGGCTGGCCGGGGAGCCCGTGGCGCCCGAGGTGCTCGCGGGCGTGTCGGGGCTGCGCTCGGGGTGCCGGACGCTGGCCGTGTACGAGGAGCGCTGGGCCGTCACGGCTGTGGCGCCGTGCGTCTACCTCCACGGCGTGCACGATCCGGGCAACGTCGGCACCGTGCTGCGCTCTGGAGCTGCGTTCGGGGCTGGCTGCGTTGCCCTCGGCCCGGGATCCGCCGATCCCTTCAGCCCGAACGCGGTCCGGGCCTCGATGGGAGCCGTGTTCGAGGTCCCGGTCGCCCAGGTCACCTCGCTCGACCAGCTCCCGCGGCCTCTGGTCGCCCTGGACGCAGGCAGGGGAGAGGCTCTCTGGGAGATAACTTCGACCTGGGTCCAGAAAGCCCCCACCTTCCTGGTCGGGGCCGAGCGGGAGGGACTGCCGGCCGAGATCCTGGCCGAGGCCGACCACATCGCGCACATCCCGATCCGGACCCATTCCCTGAACGCCGCGATGGCAGCCACCATCGCCCTCTACGAGGTATCTAGGATGGCGCCCGCATGATCGACCGGATCACCCAGATCGAGCAGGACGCCCGGACCGCCATCGCGGCGGCGAACTCCACGGGCGCCCTCGAGGATGTGCGGGTCACGTTCCTGGGCCGCAAGGCCGAGCTTCCGAACCTGCTGCGCGGCGTGGCTCAGCTTCCGCCCGAGCAGCGAGGGGCCGTGGGCAAGGCAGCCAACCAGGTCAGGCAGGCGCTCGAAGCCGCGATCCAGGGCCGCGAACGGGAGCTGGCCGCGCGAGAGCTGCAGGAGCGCCTGGAGCGTGACCGCGTCGACGTCACCCTGCCGGCCGCGCCACTGCCCGCGATCGGGCGCCACCACCTCATCACCGCCACGCGCCGGGAGATCGAGGACGTGTTCATCGGGCTCGGATTCAGCATCGCCGAGGGCCCCGAGGTCGAGACCGTCTACTACAACTTCGACGCGCTGAACCACGCGCCCACCCACCCGGCGCGGCTGCTCACCGACACGTTCTACATCGAGCCGGCGCACGACATCTTCGACCCGCAGGCGCTGCTGCTGCGCGTGCACACCTCGCCCATGCAGATCCGGGCGATGGAGCAGCAACCGCCGCCGATCTACATCGTCGTCCCCGGGCGTGTGTTCCGGCCCGATTCCGACGCCACCCACACGCCCCAGTTCCACCAGATAGAGGGCCTGGCCGTCGACGAGGACATCACGCTCGGCGATCTGCAGGGCACGCTGTTGACGTTCGCGCGGGCGATCTTCGGCGACGAGCGCGAGGTCCGCCTGCGCCCGCACTTCTTCCCGTTCACCGAGCCGAGTGTGGAGGTCGACGTCTCGTGCTTCAACTGCACCGACGGCGTGCTCGCCGACGGCAGCCGCTGCCCGCTCTGTAAGGGCACCGCCTGGATCGAGATCCTCGGCGCCGGAATGGTCGACCCGAACGTGTTCGGCTACGTGCAGCAGTACGGCTACGACCCGGAGCGCATCCAGGGCTTCGCCTTCGGCATGGGCATCGAGCGCATCGCCATGCTCAAGCACGGCGTGCCCGACCTGCGTCTGCTCTACGAAAACGACATCCGCTTCCTCGAACAGTTCTGAGACATGCGCGTACCTCTCTTCTGGCTCTACGAATACTCCAAGCCTGACCTGAGCGCGGCTCAGCTGGCCGAGCGGCTGGCAATGACCGGCACCGAGGTCGAGCGGGTCGAGCGGCACGGCGTCGCCGGGCTCGAGCACTTCGTCGTCGGCAAGGTGCTGAGGGCCGAGCGCCATCCCGACGCCGACCGCCTGAGCGTGTGCCTGGTCGACATCGGCACAGGCGAGCCGAGTCAGATCGTGTGCGGCGCCCCCAACGTGGCAGCCGGCCAGACCGTGGCCGTCGCCAAGCCGGGCGCGGTCATGCCCGACGGCACGGTCCTGCAAAAGGCACACCTGCGAGGCCAGGAGTCAAACGGCATGATCCTGGCCGAGGACGAGGTGGCGATCGGCACCGAGCACGCCGGGATCATGGTGCTCTCGAGCGACGGCGACGGTCCGAAGCCCGGCTCGCCGCTGGCCGACGTGCTCCCGATCGCAACCGACGTCCTCGTGCTCGAGGTCACACCCAATCGCCCGGACTGCCTGGGGGTCTACGGGGTGGCGCGCGAGGTGCACGCCGCCACCGGCGCTCCCCTGGTAGAGCCGCCGTGGGCGAGCGATCCCGGGTCTGAGGGCGATCTCGACGGCGCAAGCGTCACAGTCGAGAGCCGCAAGCTCTGCCCGCGCTTCACGGCCCGGATCTTCGAGGACGTGACGATCGGACCCAGTCCGCCGTGGCTGAAGGCTCGCCTGACGGCCGCCGGTCAGCGCCCGATCTCGAACGTCGTCGACATCACCAACTACGCGATGCTGCTGACTGGGCAGCCGATGCACGCCTACGACCTCGACCGCGTGGCCGGTCACGCGCTGGTCATCCGCCGGGCCAAGGACGGCGAGCAGATCGAGACGCTCGACGGGCAGATGCGGACGGTCGACTCCGACATGGTCCTGATCACCGATGCCGACGGGCCGACGGGGATCGCCGGCGTGATGGGCGGAGCCCGCTCGGAGGTCGACCCCGGAACCACGCGCGTGCTGATGGAGGCAGCGACCTGGGACGGCGCGAACGTCCACCGGACCTCGCTGAAGCTCGGACTGCGCAGCGAGGCCTCCGCGCGCTTCGAGAAGCAGCTTCAGCCCGAGCAGGCGATGCACGGGCAGGCGATCGCCGCTCAGCTGATGATCGACCTCTGCGGCGCGCGCCTGCTGCCCGGCACGATCGACGTCGGCGGTCCTGGACCCGCGCTGCAGAAGATCCGGCTTCGCGATGCGCGCACCGCCAGCCTGCTCGGCGCGCCCGTCGCGCGCGCGCGAGCGCGCCAGATCCTGGAGGCGCTCGAGTTCGAGGCCGTTGACGCCCCGGACGGTCTCGACGTCACCGTTCCCGCCTTCCGCCGCGCCGACGTCACGCGCGAGGCCGACCTGATCGAGGAGGTCGCGCGCCTCGACGGCCTGGAGAAGCTGCCGGCGACGCTGCCCCCCCGCCGTGGAGCCTCGGGCCGGCTGACCGTCCGTCAGCGCGTCCGCCGCGCGGTCACAGATTCGCTCGTCGCCCAGGGCCTGCACGAGATCGTGGGGTGGAGCTTCACGAGCCCCGAGCAGGCGGCCCGGCTGAACCTGGAGCGCGCCGACGCGGTACAGCTGGCCAACCCGATGTCCTCGGAGCAGGCGCGGCTGCGCACGACGTTGCTGGGCTCGCTGCTTGATACCGCCCGGCTGAATCGCAGTCGCGGGACCGGCTCGCTCGCGCTGTTCGAGACCGGCTCGGTGTACCTGCCGCGCGATCCCGGGCGCCAGCCTGACGAGCCCTACCACGTTGCCGCGCTGATCCACGGACCTGTACGGCCACCGAACTGGCGCGAGCCCGAGCCGCACGCGGCCGACTTCTTCGCCGCGAAGGGAGTGCTCGCCGGCGTGCTCGGTCGCCTGCGGGCGGACTGGAGCGTCGAGGCAGCGGGCGAGCCGTTCCTGCACCCCGGCCGCGCGGCCCGGATCGTCGTCGGCGGACACCCCGTCGGCTGGCTCGGAGAGATCCACCCGAGCGTCGCGGCCGAATGGGACCTCGACGGCATCGTGGCCGGCTTCGAGTTCGACCTCGATGCCGTACCCGAGCCGACCACCGCACTGTTCGAGGACGTCACCAGCTATCCCGAGGTGCGCGAAGACCTCGCCGTGATCGTCGCCGACACGATCACCGCCGCGCAGGTGCGCGAGGTCGTGCGCCGGGCCGGCGCGCCACTGCTGGCCGGCGCCGAGGTGTTCGACGTGTACCGCGACGCCGCTCGACTGGGGGAGGGGAACGTGTCGCTCGCGCTTCGCCTCACCTACCGGGCTCCCGACCGCACGCTGACCGACGCCGAGGTCGCAGCGCAACGGGAGCAGATCGTCGAGGCGCTGGCGAGGCAGCTTCAGGGGCGCATCCGTGGCGGCACCTAGCGTTGCCGTCTTCGGAGCCGCGGGGTTCGCAGGCGCGCTCGCCGCGCGACTGCTCCACGAGCATCCGACGTTCGACCTGCGCACGGTGACCGCGCGCAGCGACGTCGGCCGGCGGCTGTCAGACGTGTATCCCCACCACCGCGTCCCGCTGGTGCTCGAGGAGCTGGACCTCGAGCGTCACGCCGACGTCGACGCCGCCGTCGTCGCCTATCCACATGGGGCGGCCGCGACCGTCGTGCACGAGCTGCGTTCGCGCGGCGTCAAGGTCGTCGACCTGAGCGCCGACTTCCGCCTGCGCGACGTGGAGGTCTACGAGGAGTGGTACCGCGAGCACCCCGTGCCGGCGATGATCCACGAAGCCGTCTACGGTCTGCCCGAGCGCTACCGCGAGAAGATCGCTCGCGCCGAGCTCGTGGCCAATCCCGGGTGCTACCCCACGGCGACGCTGCTGGCGCTCGCGCCGCTGGCCGCCGCCGGCATGATCGAGGATGTCGTGATCGACGCGAAGTCCGGCGTGTCCGGCGCCGGACGGGCATCCGATGACCGCACCCACTTCGTCACCGTGGACGAGAACGTGAACGCCTACGGCGTCCCGCGTCACCGCCACACCCCGGAGATAGAGCAGGAGCTCGCGGCGCTCGGAGCGCCGGTGCGGGTGACCTTCACCCCGCACCTGCTGCCGCTCGACCAGGGCGAGCTCGTCTCCTGCTACGTGAAGGTAAGCGAACCCGCACCCGACCTCGCCGCGCTCTACCGCGAGGCCTATGAGCACGAGCCGTTCGTCGAGCTCGCAGACACGCCGCCGGGCGTGCGCGCCGTCCGCGAGACCAACGTCTGCCGGATCTCGGTCCACCACGACGCCCGCACGGGGCGCGTGATCGTGTTCGCGGCGATCGACAATCTCTGGAAAGGGGCGGCCTCGCAGGCCGTGCAGAACCTGAACCTGATGTTCGGGCTGCCGGAGGGGGAGGGGCTGTGACGTTCTTCACCTCGCGGTGGATCGAGACGCCGGGCAACGTGACCGAGCTCCCGAGCGGACTGCCGAAGGGCTTCCGAGCCGCGGGCGTCGCCTGTGGGATCAAGCCCTCGGGCGCTCCCGACCTCGGGCTGATGGTCTCCGATGCGCCGCACACGACCAGTGCGGCGCGCTTCACCCGCTCGGGCACGCAGTCGGCGCCCGTGCTGCTCTGCCGTGAGTACGTGGCTCTGAACGAGATCCGAGCCGTGGTGGTCAACTCCGGTAACGCCAATGCCGCTACGGGCGATCCGGGGTTCGACGACGCTGCGGCGATGCAGCGCGAGGCGGCCCACGTCTGCGGTCTCACGCCCGCTGAGTCCGTCGCCGTCGCCTCCACCGGCGTGATCGGCGTGCCGTTGCCGATGGACGTGGTGCGGCGCGGGATCGAGCTGGCGGGACGGCAGCTCCGGCATGACGGCGACGTGGAGTTCGCGGAGGCGATCCGCACGACGGACGTGGTCGCCAAGCGCGTAGCCCTCGACGTCACGCTGAGCGGCGGGACCGTGCGCCTGAGCGCCCAGGCCAAGGGTGCGGGCATGATCTCGCCCGGCTTCGCCACGCTGCTGGTGTTCGTCCAGTCCGACGTCAAGCTGGCACCCGAGACATGCGAGTTGCTGCTGGGCGTGACCGTCAAGCGCTCCTTCGAGCGCATGAGCGTGGACGGCCAGCTCTCGACGAGCGACACCGTGATCCTGCAGTGCAGCGGCGAGTCCGGCCTCGAGGTCCATCAGGAGACCGAGGACGAGCTGCGCTTCGGCGAGGCGCTCGACGCCGTGCTGCGCCAGCTCGCGCTGATGGTCGCGCGTGACGGCGAGGGCTCGAGGCGTGTCGGCCGCGTGGTCGTGCACGGCGGCGACGAGCGCTCCGTCCACGCCGCCGCCCGCGCCGTCGCTAACTCGCCGCTGGTCAAGACGGCCCTGTACGGCGGCGACCCCAACTGGGGCCGGATCGTCCAGGCCGTCGGCATGGCCCTGCCGGGCACGGCCCCACTGCCGGTGGACGTGGCGATCGAGGGCGTGACAGTGTGCTCACGCGGCTCCTACGTGCCCCACGACCACGATGCGCTGGCCGGTGCCGTGCAGCGCGACGAAGTCGAGTTCGAGGTCGGGCTGCCGGGCGAGGGAGCCGAGACCGAGCTGTACTTCTCGGACCTCGGGCACGAGTACGTGACCCTGAACGCGGAGTACACGACATGAGCGCCGATCGTGGGCATCGCGATGTGGCGACCCTGCTCGAGGCGCTGCCCTACATCCGCGAGTTCTACGGCAAGACCGTGGTGATCAAGTACGGCGGCGCGGCGATGGTCGACCCGGCGCTGAAGGCGGAGTTCGCTCGCGATGTGGTGCTGCTGAAGTACGTGGGGATGAACCCGGTGATCGTTCACGGAGGCGGGCCGGAGATCACCAGCTACATGGAGCGACTCGACCTCCCGGTGCGGTTCGTCGACGGCCTGCGGGTGTCCGAC
>DATGJM010000202.1:0-7015 GCA_035295205.1 Solirubrobacteraceae bacterium
AACCTCGAGACCGTCTGCGGGCCCGCCACCACGAGATGCTCGCCGTCGAGAACCACATCGACGCAGGCGTCTGGCAAGACGTGGGTTGGCGTCGGGGCTGACATCCACACGCACGCCACGTGCTGGCCCAGGCCGGGCGGCGCCGGCAGTTCGACGTATCGCTCGGGGATGCTGTTCATGGACGCCCGCTCCACCTATAGCGGCCGCAGCTCGATCGGCAGTCCGTCGCCCGGAAACGGGCCGGTTCCGTAATCCATGACGGGCTCATACCCACCGGGTACCCGCCAGCGGTAGCGCAGCAGCAGCTGGTGCATGACCGCCTTGATCTCCATGGCGCCGAAGTGCATGCCGATGCACTTGTGCACCCCGCCGCCGAATGGGGCCCAGGCGTAGCGATGTGAGGCGTCCTCCCGGCGAGCGTCGCTGAACCGCTCGGGATCGAAGGTGTCCGGATCGCGCCACCACGGCTCCATGCGCTGCGTCGGATGGATGCCGAGCATGAGCCGGCTCCCCGCGGGGATGTAGTAGCCGTCGATCTCGGTGTCCTTGATCGCCTGACGGGCGAGCACGCCGACCGGAGCGTTCATCCGCAGCGTTTCCCTGAACACGAGGTCCAGCGAGGGGAGGGCCTCGATGTCCGCGTGGTCGATCGCCGGCTTGCGCAGCGCATGCGCTTCGTCGCGTAGCCGCTCCTGCCACTCGGGATGTCGGGCGAGGTAGTAGCCCATCATCGTGATCGTGATCGTGCTCGTGTCGTGGGCGGCCATCAGGGTGAAGATCATGTGGTTGACGACGTCCTCGTCGGTGAAGCGCTCACCGTCTTCGCTTTCCGCACGGCACAGGACGCTGAACAGGTCATCGCCCTCGCCCGCGCGCTTGGCGGGCAGCTGGCCGTAGAGGTAGCGCTCCAGCAGTCGCCGGCTCTCGAGGCCGCGATGCCACTTACCGCCGGGGACGTCGGCGCGGATCACGGCCTGGCCGCCGGCGACGACGTCGATGAACGCGGAGTTCAGCCGGTCGGCCTCGCTGCCCAGGTCGGTCCCGACGAACGTCTCCGTCGCGATGTCGAGCGTGAGCTGCTTGGCCGCGCGGTAGAGCAGGAAGCCGGGGCCTGGCCGCCAGCGCCCGATCCCGCGTGCGATCGCCGGGTTCATCCGCTCGAGGTAGCCGAGGAGGCGCTCGTGCCTGAAGGCCTGCTGCATGATCCGCCGGTGGTGGCGGTGGTCCTCGAAGTCCATCAGCATCACGCCGCGGTCGAAGAAGGGACCGATCAACGGGTCCCAGCCCAGCTTGCTGGAGAACGCCCGCTCGCGGTTGGTCAGCACCGTCTCGAGCGCGTCGGGACCGATCACCTGCACCCAGCGGCCGCCGACGGCGTTCAGCCAGAACACGGTCCCGAAGCGGGCGTGGTACAGCCGGGCGTGGCGCAGCCCGTCGTGCAGGAACTCGAGCGTGTGACCCACGACCGGCACTCCGGGGTCGCCCATCACGGGCGCGAGCCCGCTTCCGGGCGGCGCCGGCGCGAGCGGCCGGGCGCCTGTCGAGGGCACTCGTTCCAGCAGCGCGGCGGCCACGCCGCGCGCTCTCAGCTTGACCGGGGTGCTCATCTCATTTCCGACCCCGACACTACCGATGAGTTCGACTGTGACGCCGCGGCGGCTTAGAGCCTGACCGCCACGAGCCCGACCGCCAGCAGCACGAGCGCCAGCCACAGCGCGGACAGCGCTCCCTCGAGCGGGCTCGAGAGCCGCGCGCGGTTGAGCTCCACGACCGAGCCGTCGGTCAGCCGCTGCTCGCCGCTGACGTCGGTGGTGTGCCGGCGGAGCTCCCGGGCGGGTGTGCTCAGCCGCCTCTGCGCCACGCTGAGCAGACAGCATGCGCAGGACACGAGCACACCCTCCGGGCGGATCGCGAGGGCGTTCACGAAGAAGCCCGTGAACGCCGGGAATCCGCCCCACGCGAGCGCAAACCAGGCGTCGTTGTGAAATCGGCCACCGAGCAGCTCGAGGTTGTACGCGGGCACCAGGAAGGCGCCCGCGAGGACGAGCGGCACGAGCCACGGGGAGACGACGAACACACCGGCGACGCCGATCCCGACGGCGCCCAGCAGGCCGAGGGCCGCGAGCACGACCAGCGAGCCTTTGCTGAGCGAAGTCCGCAGCGGGCGGCCGTTCAGCTCATCGAGCGCGTGGGCGCTCAGGCCGACCGCGAGGAAGAACGCCCCGAGGGCCGCGCCGAGTCGATTCGCGTGAAGAACGGGTGCGGCAGCGGCGCCGAGCGCGACGTAGCTGAGGTGCCAGGCGGTGTACGGCGGATGAAGCAGCGTGACCAGGTCACGCCACCCCCCGCCACGCAGGGCGTAGAACGCCGGCCGGTCGAGCTCACGCCGTGCCGTCGCCACCCTTGGCTCCCCACATCACAAGGCCCGCGCCGAAGCTCATGCGGCGCTCGTGGACGTCTTCGATCCCGGCCCCGTGCCAGAGCGCCGCGAGGTCTGGCTCACGGACATGGAGCTCCTCGATGTTCGGACCGAGAAAGCGGCCGACCTCGAGCCAGGCGGACGACACCAGCCGGCCGATCAGGGGCAGGCCGACGCGGGTGTGGACTCGCCACAGGGCGCGGAGCACGGGGGACGCCGGGACGCCGAACTCCACCATCCCGATGCGGCCTCCCGGCCGGACGACGCGAGCGAGCTCGCGCATCGTGGCCGCGCGGTCATCGACGTAGCGCAGGAGGTAGGTGAAGGTCAGGGCGTCGAACTCACCGTCGCCGAACGGCAGGTGCTCGGCCTCGCCCGCGACGAAGCTCACGAGCGAGGCCAGCTCCGGGTCGGCCGTCAGCCGTGCCCGCGCGCCGGCGAGCATCGCCTCGCTCTGATCCAGGCCGACCACCTGGCAGCGACCCCGTCGCACCAGCTCCACCGCGACCATGCCGGTCCCGGTGGCCACATCCAGCACCCGCTGGCCGGGGCGTGGATCGATCGCGGCCACGAGCGCCCGGCGCCAGCGCGGATCCTGGCCGAAGCTGAGGATCGCGCCCATCCGGTCGTAGTGGCCGGGCAGCCCGGCGAACAGGTCCAGCGCGTGGCGCTTGCGGGGGCTGTGTGCGGCCGCTTCCACGTGACTCAGACGACCTCGGCGATCGCGTCGGCCACCGCATGGGCACCCGTGCTGCCCAGCGTGATCGTGTAGTGATTGACGTCCGGGACGAGGACGGCGGCCCGCCGGCCGGAGTCTGCCGCCGCCCATGCCTCGGCCAGGGCGATCGGCTGCATCGGGTTCGGGTCGTTCAGCAGGCCGCGGGGAGCGCACAACATCCGCGCGGGGAGCGTCAGCTGCTGCGCGGCGAGCGCCCCCGGCCCGACCTCGCCGGCGTCGCCGCGGACGGAGGCCTCGAGCACGCTCGAGCGCATCTCCGGCGCGCTGCCGATGAGATCGTGATCCGCGTAGGCGGCGAGATCGTCGTCGGAGACGTCGCTGCCAGCGATCGCCGGATGCGCCCGCCACCACTCCCGGTACGCCTCGGGATCGGGAAAGCGCATCTTCAAGCGGGCGAGAGCGGGCCCCAGGAACTCGTCGAGGAACGCGTGCATTTCGACGTTCTCGGTACCGGGAATCGGCAGGCCGCCGTCCACGAGAACCAGCGCGCGCACGCGGTCTGGATGCGTCACCCCGAAGCGGGCGACGATGTAGGCGCCCAGCGAATGCCCGACGAGCGCTGTCTGCTCCAGGCCGAAGGCGTCGAGCACGGCCACCAGGTCTTCGACGTGAGTCGCGACGCCGTAGGGTCCGGGCAGCTCGTTACTGCGGGCCCGACCGCGGATGTCGGGAGCTAGCAGGGCGACCCGCTCGCCGAGCGCCCGGGCCACCGCGATCCACGCCCGGCTGTTCGAGGTGATGCCGTGCACGGCCACGGCCACCGGACTGTCGCTCGCCCCGCCCAACCGAAAGCACGCCAGGGTCCCGCCGGAAACCTCGACATCGCGGCGAGTGATCGCGACCTGGTCGGTCATGCGCTGGGACTGAGTCTAGGATGGGCGCAGTCGACAATCACGTCGAACCTCCTTGAAGTCGTTCCGCCCGGGGATCGTAGGATCCCGCCGTGGCTCGCGCGCCTCGTATCGCGGTCGTGGGATCGGCGAACATCGATCTGGTCGCCCGATGCCGGCGCCTGCCCCGAGCCGGTGAGACGGTGATGGACGCGCAGTTCGAGCGCGTGGCCGGCGGCAAGGGTGCCAACCAGGCCGTGGCGGCGGCGCGGCTGGGTGCCAAGGTCAGCTTCGTCGGCCGGATCGGATCCGAGGACCTCGTGCTGCACTCGCTGGAGCGCGAGGGGGTCGATGTGAGCGGTGTCGTGCGCGACGAGGGCGAGAGCGGGGTGGCGCTGATCCTGGTCGAGGCCACCGGAGAGAACGTGATCGTGGTCGCGCCGGGGGCGAACGGCCGCCTGCGGCGCGAAGATGTGCGGGTGGGCGAGGTGGACGCGGTGCTGTGCCAGATGGAGATCCCCGACGATGCGATCGCGGCGGCCGCCGAGCAGGCGAGGTTCTTCTGCTTGAACGCAGCGCCGGCCAGGGGGCGGCTCGAGCTCGCGCCCGACCTCCTGGTCGTGAACCGCTACGAGTACGAAGTTGTCGGTCCCCAGCCCGGGCTTGTCGCGCTGACGCTTGGTCCCGATGGGGCGGTGCTCCTCGACGGCGGTGAGGAGGTCGCGCATGCCCGTCCCCCTCGTGTGGACGCGGTCGATGGCACCGCCGCCGGGGATGCGTTCTGCGCCGCGCTGGTGTTCGGTCTGCTCGAGGGGCGCGAGCGTCCGGCCGCCCTCGTCCGCGCGTGTGCAGCCGGCGCGCTCGCGGCCTCGCGGCCGGGGGCACAGCCATCGCTGCCGACGGCGGCAGAGATCGACGCGGTGCTGGCGTGACCAGGGTCATCCTCGACTGCGACCCCGGTCACGACGACGCGATTGCGCTGCTGCTGGCGCTCGCCAGCCCGGAGCTCGAGCTGCTGGGGGTTACGACCGTGGCCGGCAACCAGACGCTTGCGAAGACGACCGCCAACGCGATTCGCGTGCTCGATCACGTCGGCCGCCCGGACGTCCCGGTGGCCGAGGGTGCCGCCCGGCCATTGGTACGCGAGCTCACCGTGGCCGCGGAGGTGCACGGCGAGAGCGGGCTCGACGGGCCGGACCTGCCGCCGGCGTCGCGCGCGCCCGACGACGCGCATGCGATCGACTGGATCGCCCGGACCGTGGAGGCGAGCGCGGAGCCCGTGACGCTCGTGGCCACGGGCCCGCTGACAAACGTGGCCCTGTTCCTCGCCCGCTATCCCGAGCTCGGCGGGCGGCTCGCGCGCATCGTGTTGATGGGCGGCGCAATCGGGCAGGGCAACGTCACACCGGCGGCCGAGTTCAACATCTGGGTAGATCCCGAGGCCGCCAGCCGGGTGTTCCAGGCCGGCCTGCACCTGACGATGGTCGGGCTCGACGTCACCCATCAGGCGCTCATGAACGCGCGCCACGCCGAGCGGCTTGCGACCAGCGGTCGCGCCGGGAGGCTCGTGGCCGATCTGTATCGCTTCTTCTCCCGATTCCACGCCAGCAACTACGGCTGGGAGGGCTCGCCGATCCACGACGCGGTCGCGCTCGCCCATGTGATCGACGGGACCCTGCTCACGACCGCGCACTGCGGGGTTACGGTCGACACCGGGCCGGAGCTCTCGCGTGGGCGCACGCACGTCGACCTGCGTGGCCGGGCATGGCCGCACAACTGTCACGTGGCGGTCGAGATCGACGCCGAGCGGTTTCTCGAGCTGCTGGTCAGCCGCATCGCCTCGCTGCCGTGAGGCTCGTGATCTACGTCGGGTGGGCCGCGCTCGGCCTCTACTGGCTCGTGGCCGCCGGCTGGGCCAAGGCGGGGTCGCGCCCAGGACGACGCCCGTTTCCGGGCGTGTTCCTCCTCGCCGCCTTCGTGCTGGTGCGGATCCTTCGAGTGGGAGATCTGACCGTGCACAGCACGGTCGTGCGGGTCATCGGCGTGGCCGTGTTCCTGTCGGGGCTGGGCGTCTGCGTCTGGGCGAGGATCTACCTCGGGCGCAACTGGGGAATGCCGATGACTCGCAAGGAGGAGGAGCCGGAGCTCGTCACCTCCGGGCCCTACCGGTTCATCCGACACCCGATCTACTCGGGCCTCTTGCTCGCCGTCCTCGGCACCGCACTGACCATCAGCCTGTACGCCCTGCTCGTCGGGGTCTTGATGAGCGGGTATTTCGTCTACAGCGCGCGCGTGGAGGAGCGGCTCATGACCGAGCTGTTCCCGGCCGACTACCCCGGCTACCGCATCAGGACGAAGATGCTGATCCCGTTCGTCCTGTGACGGCGATCAGTGCCCGTAGAGCCCGCGCACGATGTCGTAGATCTGCTGCGCCGTCTGGTGATAGCCCGGGCAGCACGTCGGTCCGCCCGGCGCGCTGATCCCGATCTCGAGGTGGGGAGTATCCGAAATCCCGACGTCGCCGCAGCCCACGTCGGCGATCGGCTGCCCGGCGGTGACATGCGTACCGACGGGTACGAGCGCCGGTTGTGCGTGGCCGTAATAGATGTATCGACCGGCCAGTGAGCCGTGATCGACCTTCAGGACGGGTGCGTCGGGACCGAAGCCGCTGATGCCCTCCTGCACGATCGTGCCCGAGGTGATCGCGACCTCGACGACCTTCGAGCCGCAGGCGGCGCCCACCGTGTCGATGTCGACGCCCTGGTCGAGGGTCCATTGGGACGGGTTCACCACGCGCGACTGGGGCTGGATCGGGAAGACCCACCCCGACGGAGCCGGCGCGGGGGTGCCGGAGGGCGGGGGTGTGCTGTCGGCGTCCCCGCCCGTGACCCGGCGGTGGCGGCGGACCCAGGCGCGGAGCGTGGTGGCGGTGCGGATGCCGACGGTGCCGCTCGGCGGCTGGAGGCGGGCGGCAAGCTGGAAGTGCTGGACCGAGGACTGGGTGGCCGGGCCGAACACGCCGTCGAC
>DATGJM010000203.1:0-4283 GCA_035295205.1 Solirubrobacteraceae bacterium
CTTCGCCTCGAGCGCCGACGGCGGGTCGCGCGTGATCGCCACCGCGACCAGCAACCCGGACGCCCAGACCGCGGATGACGGCTACGGCCACGGCACGGATGTCGCGGGCATCATCGCCGGCGACAGCTCGGCGCGCGCGGCGTCCGACCCGCTGCACGACCAGTTCGTCGGAGTCGCCCCGCAGGCGAAGGTGATCGCGGTCAAGGTCTCCGACGAGCAGGGCAGCGCGACTGTCCTGGATGTGATCTACGGCCTGCAGTTCGCGGTCGACTTCCGGCATCGCTACGGCATCCGTGTGATCAACCTCTCCCTGGACGCCGACGCCGCCCAGTCCTACACCCAGGATCCGCTCGACGCAGCCGTCGAATCGGCGTGGCGCCACGGGATCGTGGTCGTCGCCGCCGCGGGCAATCGCGGAACGGCATCCGACGCGGTCGACTATGCGCCGGGCAACGACCCGTATGTGATCACGGTCGGAGCGGTCGACGAGAACCGGACGGCGAAGGTGATCGCCCACACGGTCGCGCCGTGGTCGAGCCAGGGCACGACACAGGACGGCTTCGCCAAGCCGGACGTGTACGCGCCCGGCGCCCACGTCGTCTCCGACCTCGCTCCGGGGAGCGCGTTCGCGAGCCTGTGCTCGACGTGCGTCGTCGACGGCCAATACATCCGCGCCAGCGGCACCTCCTTCGCTGCCCCGATGATCTCGGGGCTGGTCGCCGACGTGCTCGAACTCCACCCGAGGTGGACGCCCGACCAGGTCAAGGGCGCGCTGCTCGACCCGAGCGTGCGCACCAGCGCGAGCCCCGAGGTCGACGCTCTGAAGGTGGCCGAGCTCACCTCGCCTTCGCCGGCCGATCAGGGCCTCGAGCCGAACCGATTGATCGCCGGCGGCTCCGGTGAGCTCGACTATGCCCGCGCGAGCTGGAGCCGCGCCAGCTGGAGCCTCACGAATTGGGATCGCGCCAGCTGGAGCCGAGCCAGCTGGAGCCTCGCCGACTGGGCCCGCGCGAGCTGGAGCCGCGCGAGCTGGAGCCGTGCCAGCTGGAGCACGGCGAGCTGGGCATCGCTGGCGGGCTGAAAGTAAGCGCCCAGGGCGCAACCCTGCCGTAAGCCGCGTGTTGCTAGACACCGTGCAGGATTTCGTACGCGCTGGGCGCGGGCGGCGAACGTGTCTGATCCTGGCCGGCCTCATGCTCGTGCTGGCCGTCTGCGGCACCTCCCGTGCGCGCGCCGCCGAGGTTCTCGTGCTGACGCCCACAGGACACGCCCGGGCCTACGACGACCGGTTCCTGGTCATGCCGGCTGCGACTCCCCGCCCGCCGCATGTCGTCCACGCGGGGATGGCACTGGCCTCAGCGCGCAAGCCAAAGCCGCGTCGGCACAAGCCGCCTACCGTCACCTCCGTCCTCACAGGGATGCTCAAGGCCGGCTCGATCTCGAGCTCGGATTACTCGCGGTACCGGGGGGTCTACGGCGCGGCGCAGTCTGCCGCGCGGCGTCTTCACGGGCTGCGCCGATCCGAGCTCAGCGCGGTGATCGGCAATCTGAGCCAGATCGCAGCGACCGGGCAGCTCACGCCCTCGCGCCTGCCCGTCCTGTTCGAGACGCTCGAGCGAAACCGGGAATGGTGGACATCCGGGCCGCTGCTGAGCCCGGATCAGCGCGTCGAGTTCAGCGGCTCGCAGCTCGTCTGGCAGTACTACCCCGGCCAGGGCATCGAGCTCCAGGTCCTGGGCACGTTCGGCAAGGCCGACGGCATGTACAGCGCGGGTCCGAGCTACACCCCGCAGCTGAGCGCGCTCCTCCAGGAGATGATCCCGCTCGCGGTGCCGCGCAGCGGCGGCCTGGCCTGGGAGTACTACTTCCACTTCGAAGGCAGCGGACTGCCTTGGACGAGCGCAATGTCGCAGGCCACGGGAGTCGAGGCGCTCACACGTGCCTACGAGGCCTCGGGAGACCCTTCGTACCTCTCGGTGGCCCATCAGGCGCTGGCCCCATTCACAGCCGCGCCGCCGACCGGCGTCGCCGTCCCGACGCCCCTGGGCACGCGATATGTCCAGTACACGTTCGCGCCCGGCGACGCGATCCTGAACGCCTTCCTCCAGGCGCTGATCGGCCTCTACGACTACGCCAAGGCGAGCGGCGACCCCCTGGCCCAGCAACTGTTCGCAGCGGGAGACAGGGAGGCCCAGGCCGAGGTTCCCAGCTACGACACCGGCGCCTGGTCGCTGTACGAGCCCGGACAGGAGGACACGCTCTCCTACCACCAGCTGGTGACCGGCTTTCTCCAGCAGCTCTGCCAACGCACGCAGGCCTCCGTGTACTGCGTGACCGCCCAGCACTTCGAGAGCTACCTGAAGACGCCGCCGGTGCTCGCGCAGGTGACGAACCGGGTCCGCGGTGGCGCCCGGGCAACCCTGCAGTTCACGCTCTCCAAGTACTCGCACGTCGGGATCGTGCTCACGCAGGGAACGCGCACCGCCCTTCTCACGAGCGCGTACTTCGGCTACGGCACCGACGCCTTCGCGCTCCCGCCCCTCACGCCGGGAACCTACTCGCTGAGGCTCGCGGCCACCGACCTCGCCGGCAACTTCAGCCGCATCACCGGCTCGCTGGTCGTGGTCAAACCGCCGCCCAAGCGCAAGCCGCACCGGAAGCGCGCCAAGTAGTCGGGAGCGGCTGCCTGCGGGTGGCGCCGATGAGACGGAAGGCATCGGCCTTCTGCTCGGCAGCGTGCTCAGGGCGCGTAGAGCGAGGCGATCTCGGTGGCGTACTTGGCTTCGATGGGCTTGCGCCGGAGCTTCATCGTCGGCGTGAGCTCATCGCCGCCGGGCAGCCAGTCGACGGGCAGGATCAGGTGACGCTTGACCTGCTCGACGCGGCTCAGATGCCGGTTGGCCTCGTCGACGGCACCGGCGACGGCGCTCTGGAGCTCAGGATCGGCGGCCAGCGCGGCCGCGGCTGGATCCGCGCGGCCGTGAGACGCCGCCCAGGCGCGGGCGGCGTCGGGATCGAGTGCGATCAGCGCGACGTTGAATGGACGGCGATCCCCGATGCAGATCGCCTGGCCGATCAGCGGGCTGGCCGACTTCAGCCGCAGCTCGATGTTCGCCGGCGACATGTTCTTGCCGGCGGCGTTGATGATCAGCTCCTTCTTCCGATCGACGATCCGGACGAACCCGTCCGCGTCGATCTCGGCGATGTCGCCGGTGTGAAGCCAGCCCTCGGCGTCGATCGCCTCGGCCGTCTTCTCGGGATCTCCCCGGTAGCCGCTCATCACGATCGGCCCGCGGCAGAGGAGCTCCCCATCCGGCGCCAGCTCGAGCTCGACGCCTGGGAGCGCGCGCCCGACGGTGCCGATCCGGATGTCGTCGACCGGGTTGATGGTCGCGCAGCACGAGAGCTCGGACATGCCGAACAGCTCGCGGATGGGCAGGCCGAGATCCCGGAAGTACTCGAGCACCTCCTCGGCGATGGGAGCGGCGCCGCACACGAGCCACTCGGCCTGGTCGAGTCCGATCTGCTCCCGGATCGCCGCCTTGGCCTGCTCGGGCAGCGCCGAGGGATCCTCCACGCCCCTGGCTTCGAGGCCCGCCTTCAGCTTCTCCCAGATCCGCGGCACCGACCCCCAGCCGGTCGGACGCACCTCGGCCAGCACCGCGATCACCTCGCGGACGTCCGGCACGTCGGTGACCGTGGCGCCGTTGAAGATCGAGGCGAAGTAGTGACCGAAGAACCTGTCGGCCACGTGCGCGTGGGGCAGGTAGGAGGTGTGACGGCCGTCCGTGTGCGGGGGCAGCACGGCGGCAACTGCCCGGGCCTCGGCGAGCATGTTCGCATGGGTGAGCTGGACGCCCTTCGGAGGCCCGGTGGTACCCGATGTGTAGATCAGCGTCAGCACGTCGTCCGGTCTGACCCCCCGCCAGGCTTCCTCGAAATCGAAGTTGGCCCGGCCCTGCTGCTCGAGCTCCGCCAGCTCCTCGACCAGCACGACGTGCTCCAACCCGGGAGGACGCGCCGCCCGGACGGCGTCGAGGAACCGGGACTCGCACACGGCCACTCGGCTGGCCGCGTTCTCGAGCAGCTGCGCGATCTGCTCGGGAGAGGAGGTGTTATAGATCGAGAACGGGGTCGCCCCCAGGTGCATGGCCGCGGTGTCGACGAGGTGGAACTCGGGGCGGTTGAGCATCATCAGCGCCAGCGTGTCGCCGCGCCTGACCCCGAGCGCGGCCAGCCCGCCCGCGATCCGGCGCACGCGCTCCGAGTACTGCGCGAAGCTG
>DATGJM010000204.1:0-19518 GCA_035295205.1 Solirubrobacteraceae bacterium
GGGAGGTCGAGGACTCGGCGGCCAAGCACGGCCTCTCCGGCACCCAGGAGGCCCGGTTCGCCCGGGCAGACCTGGGCTGCGAGCGGACCGGGCTGAACTACCTGATCGTCAAGCCCGGTCAGCGGGAGGCTTTCGCGCACCGCCACCGCGAGGCCGAGGAGGTCTATGTGGTGCTGGGAGGGTCGGGACGCGTCAAGCTCGACGACGAGCTGGTCGACCTCGCAGCGCTGGACGCCGTACGGGTCAGCCCGGGAACCACACGAGCATTCGAGGCCGGCCCGGAGGGCCTCGAGGTGCTGATCTTCGGGGCCCGCGTCGAGGGCGACGGGGAGATGGTTCAGGACTTCTGGGGGTGATGTGGCGGCCGCGGCGGGGGCGGTCGTCGCGGCGGGGGCGAGCCGGACAGCGCCGCCTCGACCCGCGGCAGCGAGCGAGCGAGCGCGTCCGCCTCGGGGCGGGGGAGCTCTGCCAGCAGCGTCGACAGGCGCTCGTTGAGCAGGCGCTGAGCGGAGCTCAGCGCGCGATGACCGGCGTCGGTCAGCGCGAGCGCCTGGCGCCGGCGATCCTCGATCTGCTCCCGGCGCTCGATCAGGCCGGCGTCCGCGAGCCCGGCCAGGAGCTGCGAAACCGCCGGGCCGGACACGCCGGTGCGCCGCGCCAGCTCGGAGCCCGAGAGCTGCTCGGCGCCGATCGCCCGCAGCGCGAGGAACTGCGCGCTGGTCATCGCCGGGGTGTGTGCGGCCAGCAGCCGTTCGATCCAGCGGCTGACCAGAGGCGCCACCGCGACGAGCGCCCCGACGGCCTCGGATGGGTCACGGCGCGGCTGGGGCATTAGATAAGTACACTTAACATTTAAGGATGGTTATCGACGCTGAGATTGTCGCAGGCTCATGACCCTCGTGATCGAGCGGTTCGGGGTGGTGGGCGTGTTCCTGCTCATGGTTCCCGAGAGCGCGGGGATTCCGGTCCCGAGCGAGCTCACCCTGCTGTTCTCCGGCGCGGCGGTCCATCAGGGATGGATGAGCTTCCCGGCCGCGGTGGTCGCGGCGACCGCCGGGAACCTGGTCGGCTCCCTGCTCGCCTATACGCTCGCGGCGACAGGCCTGCTCGACCGGGTCCCGGTGGCGCGCACGGCGCTTCAGCGGTGGGGCGGGCTGCTCGAGCGCCATGGCACGCGCGCCGTGCTGATCGCCCGGCTGCTGCCGCTGGCCCGCAGCTTCGTCTCGTTTCCGGCCGGCGCGCGGCGAGTCTCCCTGGTGCCGTTCACACTCCTCACCACGATCGGCTGCGCGCTCTGGGCGATCGGCTGGACGCTGGCCGGCGTGCTCGCCGCCGGCGCCTGGGCTGCGGTGGACTCGATCGCCGGCCGCGCGCTGCTGGCGGCCGGCGTCCTGATCCTGGTGGTCTCGCTGTTCAGACGCTCGTGACTGCGGGTGAGGGATGCTCGGGGATCATCGGGCCCTCGCCCGCGGGGTCGAGGACGTCGTGCTCGAAGAACTGGTAGCGGCCGTCGAGCACCGACTGGGCGAGGCGGTACTGCGAGCCGTCGTCGTTTGACCACAGCGCCCGGAACAGGGCCTCGGCGCGCCGGCGCGCCTGTGTGCAGAACAGCTCGGCGAGCTCATATACCGCGTCGCGGTTGGCGGGGTCCTCCTGGGCGAGCGTCGAGGCGTAAGTGCAGGCGGCCGCGATCGCGAACAGCTCGGCGCCGATGTCGACGATGCGGCCTAGCAGCGCGCCCTTGCGCTCGAGCTCGGCCTGGTAGCGGCCCATGGCGTAGACGGTGCAGCGCGCGAGCTTGCGCGACGCGCGCTCCGCGTAGCGCAGATGGCCGGCCAGCGTCCCGAACTCGCCATAGGAGGTAGGGCTCTGACCCTTGCCCACGGTGAGCGTCGGGAACCACTTGGCATAGAAGCCGGCCGCCTTCACCGCCAGCTTGGCCTTCGCCGCCGGGCTGCCGTCGCCCAGCAGGATCTCGCCGGCGATCTGCAGGTGCCGATCGACGGCCTCGCGGGCGATCATCAGGTGCATGATCTCGGTGGAACCTTCGAAGATCCGGTTGATCCGCATGTCGCGCAGGAGCTGCTCGGCGGGTACCGGCTTCTCGCCGCGCGCGGCCAGCGAGCGGGCCGTCTCGAAGCCGCGGCCGCCCCGGATCTGAACCATCGCGTCGACGGCCTCCCACGCCCGCTCGGACGCGTAGAGCTTGGCGATCGCCGCCTCGATGCGGAAGTCTCGCCGCTTATCGTCGGCCATCCGCGCGGAGACGTCGACCATCGCCTCCAGGCCGAAGGCGGTGCCGGCGATCAGCGCGATCTTCTGCGCGACGGGGTCGTGCTTTCCGAGCTCCTGGCCCCACTGGCGGCGCTCATTTGACCACTCGCGGACGATCTTCAGCGAGTACTTGGTCACGCCGGCGCAGATCGCCGGGATCGAGATGCGCCCCGTGTTCAAGGTTCCGAGCGCGATCTTCAGGCCCTTGCCGACGCCGCCGATCACGTTCTCCGCCGGGACGTAGACGTCCACGAACTCGGTGACCGAGTTTTCGATGCCGCGCAGGCCCATGAACTCGTTCCGGTGCCTGACCGTGACTCCCGGGCTGTCCATCGGGCAGATAAAGGCCGTGATGCCGCCCTTTGAGGATTCGGATTTCGGCACGACCGCCATGACCACGACGACATCGGCGACCACGCCGTTGGTCGCCCACAGCTTGGTCCCGTTTATCACGTAGCCAGAGCCATCCCCAGTCGGGACGGCGCTGGAGGACATGCGCGCCGGGTCTGAGCCGACGTCGGGCTCGGTGAGCAGGAAGGCCGAGATGTGGTCGCTGGCCACCTTGGGCAGCCATTCGCGCTTCTGCTCGTCGGAGCCGTATCGCTTCAGCGGCTCCGGCAGGCCGATCGACTGGTGCGCCGAGAGAAGCGTCGAGATCGCGACGTGCCAGGTTCCGGCGAGGGCAAGGGCACGGTTGTAGTAGACCTGGGTGAGGCCGAGGCCGCCGTACTCCTTCGGGATCTTCATACCCAGCGCGCCGAGATCCTTGAGTCCCTGGATCACGTGGTCGCCGAGCTTGCCGGTCGCCTCTATCTCCAGCGGGTCGACGTGCTCGGTGAGGAACCCTCGCAGTCGCTCGAGGAACTCCTCGCCGGCCCGCGCCTGCTCGGGGTCGATCCGCGGCTGGGGATGGATCAGCTCGAGCCGGAAGTTCCCGAGATACATCTCGCGGCCGAAGCTCGGCAGCTTCCACTCGCTCTCGCGACTCTCTTCGGCGACCTGCTTTGACTGCTCATAGGTGGGATTCGTGGCCATACGCGTAAGTCTTCCCCTCTCGCGGGCGCCGAGCCACGTGCCGGACGGACAACATTGCAGCTCGGGGGTTGTGTGCCGGCACTAACCGGCGTTCAGGTAGGTGACGACCGCCAGCACCCTCCGGTGATCATCGGCGGATGGGGGCAGCCCGAGCGTCCCGAAGATGCTCTTCACGTGCTTCTCGACCGTGTGCTCGCTGACGAACAGATGCTCGGCGATGGCCCTGTTCGACCGGCCCTCGGCCATCAGCGCCAGCACCTCTCGCTCGCGCGCGGTCAAATGCTCCAGCGGGTTCTGGCCCGGGCGCGGGCGCCCCACCAGCTGATCGACGACCGCGGGGTCGAGAACCGAGCCGCCGTGGCCGATGCGCTCGACGTTGGCCGACAGCTCAGCCAGGTCGGACACGCGCTCCTTCAGGAGGTAGCCGACGCCTTCGGTTCCGTTCGAGAGGAGCTCGATCGCGTAGCGCGGGTTCACGTGCTGGGAGAGCACGAGGATCCCGGTGGCCGGCCAGCGCTCCCGGATCAGCCTGGCCGCCCGGAGCCCCTCGTCGGTGTGGGTGGGAGGCATGCGGATGTCCACGATCGCGACGTCGGGCTGGTGGGCGTCGACAAGCGCTACGAGCTCATCGCCGTCGCAGGCCAGCCCGACGACCTCGAAGCCCGCCTCCTCGAGCAGCCGCGCGAGCCCCTCGCGGAGGATCACGGCGTCGTCGGCGACGGCTACGCGCACGGGATCTCCGCCCGGAGCGTCGTGCCCCGGCCGGGAGGGCTGGACAAGGTCATCGTTCCGGAGAGGGCCTCGACGCGGTCGGCCAGCCCGCGCAGCCCCGAGCCGCCGCCGATGACCGCTGCGCCGATCCCGTCGTCCGCAACCTCGATGACGAGCGTCGGTCCCTCGCATCGTGCCGTCACGGCGATCTCGGTCGCGTGCGAGTGCTTCGCGGCGTTGGTCAGCGCCTCGCTCGTGAAGAAGTAGGCAGCGCTTTCGATCTGATCGGAGAACCGGCGCTCCAGGGCGATCTCCGCCCGGGCCGGGAGCGGCGCCCGCCGGCAGAGCTCTTCCAGCGCGGCACTCAGCCCGCGCTCGGCGAGCAGCGGAGGGTGGATCCCCTGGGTGAGCTCACGCAGTTCCTGGAGCGCCGCCGCGAGCGCCTCGCGGGCCTCGCGCACGAGCGGTGCCGCCGCTCCCGGCTCGCCGGGCAACCGGGACTCGAGAAGACCCAGTGACATCGCGATCGAGACCAGGCGCTGCTGCGTGCCGTCGTGAAGGTCGCGCTCGATACGGCGCCGCTCGGTGTCAGTCGCCTCGACGAGGCGCGCCCGCGAGGCCTGCAGCTCGGCCAGCCGCGCCCGGAGCTCGGCGTGCAGGCGCTCGTTCTCGAGCGCGAGCCCGGCCGCCGCGCACACCGACTGCACGAGCTCGGCGTTGTGCTCGAGCGCCCGGTCGTGAAGAACCACGGCGATCGGCTGGCCGTCGCGTTCGACGAAAGTCGCTGCTCGGTCGGTATCAGGCTCCCCGGGGAGGGCGAGTGGCCGCCCGTCGGCCGAGACGTAGCGATCCTCGGCCGAGTACCAGAACGCGAGCTCGAGTGAGGGGTCGCCGAGAGCCCGCGAGAGGGCGTCGCGTAGATCGGCCGCCGGTCCCGAGGACTCGCCCAGCTGGACGACGAGGCCGGCGACACCGCCGCGCGCCAGACGCCGGCGCAGGAACACGGCCAGGATCGCCACCGGAAGCGTGGCTGTGGTGTAGAACCAGATCGTCGCCGGCAGCGAACCCAGCGGGTCGCCCACGAGGTCGTGCACGATCGTCGCCGTCAGCGTCACGAGCGTGGCGCCGCCCGCCACCAGCACCGGCGTCACCTCGCGTCGCCGCGGCGCGCTCGCGCGCAGCCAGCGACGCGCCAGGACCGCCATCGCGATCACGATCACGACACCCCCGAGCGCGCGCTGCAGGCCGAGCAGGTGATCCGACACGGTGTTGTCGTGGAAGACGTCGAGCGGGTTGTGCGGGCAGGACGGGCAGCGCAGGCCCGGCCCCGTCCCGTAGAGCATCGCCACGATTGGAAACGCGGTCGTCAGGAACAGCGTGGCCGCGACCAGAGATCGATCAACCCGTCGCTCGAGGCGGCCAGAGGGGAAAGAGAGGATGAGCACGATGAAGCCCGCGATCCACACGTACTGGATGGCGGTGCCGATCGTGGCCAGCGCCTGGCCCGGCGCCTCGGTCAGCAGCCCAGCGAACCAGCCGAAGCTCGTGGCCACCATCAGCGGCCCGAGCCGGTTCTCCGGCCGGGCCCGCCAGGACGCCAGGCCGCTGCCCAGCAGCGAGGCCCCGACGAGCAGCGTCAGCACGGGCCCCGGTTCGGTCGGCCGCCCCGACGGGCCGTGGGCGGCCAGCCACACGGCGGCGATGCCGGCGGCCATGCCGGCGAGCCCCAGCAGCCACAGCTTTGCCCTCATCTCAGCGTGATTCTCGCGTCAATCGAGGACGGGCGCGAGCTCTCTGGTGCACACGGGGCTCCGGTCCGCCGGCTCATGCCGCTCGGACGCGGGTGTGGGCAGCCACCGCAGCCAGCGGGGCAGATACCAGTTGCGCTCGCCGAGCAGCTTCATCGTCGCGGGCAGGAGCACGCCCCGGATCACAGTCGAATCGAGCGCGACCGCCACCGCGAGGCCGACGCCGGCCTCCTTCAGATCGAGCGAGCTCGAGGTCCCGAACAGCGAGAACACCCCGACCATCACCAGGGCAGCGCTCGTGACCACACCGGCGGTGCGGGTGATCCCATAGCGAAGAGCCTCGTCCGTCGACATCCCCGCGTCGACGCCTTCGCGCACGCGGCTGAGGATGAACACGTGGTAATCCATCGAGAGCCCGAACAGGACCACGAACAGGAACAGCGGCAGCCAGGAGATGATCGCGCCGTCGGAATGGAATCCGAGCAGGCCCTGGGCCCAGGAGTGCTGGAAGACCAGCACGAGCACGCCGTAGGAGGAGCCGACGGAGAGCAGGTTCAGCGCGATCGCCTTGAGCGGGACGACGATCGAGCGGAACGTGACCAGCAGCAGGAGGAACGCCAAGGTGAGCACGAACGCGACGACGTAGGGCGCGCCCGCAGTCATCTGGCGCGTGAAGTCGACGTCCTGGGCCGTGTCGCCGGTGACCGCGGTCCGCACGCCCGGAATGGCGCCCAGCGTCTGCGCAACCAGGCGCGTGCGCAGCGCGGCGATCGCTCTGCGGCTGGCAGGGTTGTCGCCGAGTCCCGTGAGCGGCAGCGCGAGTGCCGCCGAGTGCCGGTCGGTGCCGACCGCGAGCTGGAACGGGGGGTGAGCGATCCCGGCCCGCGATGACAGCGTCTCGAGCCGGGCGACGGCCAGGCGAACCGCGGCCTGCCGGCGCGTCGGCCAGGTGAGGACGACGATCGCGGGAGAGGACAGGCGCGGAAACTCCTCGGTGAGCCGTGAGGCGAGCGAGGACTGTCCGGCGGCGGAGAGAGCCAACGAGCTCGGCTTGGCCACATGCAGGGCGAAGGCGGGAACCGCTAGTGCGACCAGCAGGAGCGTCGAGATCGCGGCGGCGGCGAGCGGCCGCCGGAGCACGCGCGCGACCACCCCGCCCCAGAACCTGGACTGGCCATCGGCCCGCAGCCGCGGCAGGAACGGGATCCGGCCGCGGTCGATACGCGGGCCGAGCAGCTGCAGCAGCGCCGGCAGGACGGTGACCGAGCCGGCGACCGCGCAGGCGACGACCACGATCGTGCCGCTGGCGATGCCGTTGAAGACATCCGAGCCGATCGCGAACTGCCCCGCCATGGCGATCGCGACCGTGGTGCCGGCGATCAGGACCGAGCGGCCGGAGGTCCGGGCCGTGCGCTCGAGCGCGTCGTGCGAGGACCATCCCGCGGCGCGCTCCTCGCGCGAGCGGACGACGTAGAACAGCGCGTAGTCGACGCCCACCGCCATGCCGATCAGCAGCACAACCGTCTTCACGCTGTCGTCGAGGGGGAAGAGATGGCTGATCGGCCCGAGCAGGCCGAAGGCCGCGACGACCGCGGTGACCGCGAGCACGACCGGCACCACCGCCGCGACCAGCGCACCGAACGCGATCAGCAGCACGAGCAGCGTGACCGGGACCGAGAGCTTCTCGGCCCGGCGCAGGTCGGCACTGGCTCCGTTGCCGACCGTTCCGATGAACGTCGCGCTGACAGCTCCGGTGCTCGGGATCGAACGCTGGAGGGGCCCGAGGGGGGCGGCGGAGTCGAGCTCGGCGCTCACGAGCACGGAACGGCGGTCGCGCGAGACCGCGACCGATGGGGCGCTCCCGAGATCGCTGTGCATCGTCTTGGCCACGCGCGCCGTCGCCGCGAGGAACGCTGGGTCGCCGGCGCTCAGCGATGCGCTGTGCAGGTAGGCATAGACGTGAGGGGCGAAGCCCAGGTTATGGGCATCCATCAGGGCGTATCCGCGTGCCGATTCGCCGACGGCTCCGTTCTGGAGTCGCTTCGAGCCTGTGAGCGCCAGCGCGCCGGCGGCTGCGATCACGAACGCCATCCACACCGCGATCGCGAGCCATGGCCGGCGCGAGCTCCAGCGCCCGACGGAGGTGGGTGAAATGCGCTTGAACATACCCCGGAGCTTGGACCTCGGCCGGGCCTGCCACCAGCCGGGAGGCCGGAGACTTGGGGGTACGGCTAGCCGGTATCGCGGGTGGCGGAACCCAACCGGGCCATCGGCTGCCGGGACTGGCCGACGTGCCACGTTCGCCGGCCGCGGGCCCGGAGAACGTCACCACGCTCGAGCAGTGGGCCGCCGATGGTGACGTTATCCGCGCCGGGGGATGGCGCGCGGTGGGACCGCGGCGGGCTGGCTCAGACTGCGGCGGGCTGGCGCAGGCCCAGGCGGCGCTCGGCGTAGGCGCGCCCTCGCTCGGGATCGCCGAGCACGACGCCCGCGATGTCGCTCAGGCGGACAATGCGACCGCCGGCGCCCCAGGTGCCCTCGGTCACCTCGGAGGGGAACACCCACACGCGGTAGGGGTCGTCGTCGTAGCGGCCCCGCTCGGCCCCGATCACCGCATCGGTGACCGCGCGCGTCATCGAGGAGCGGCGCTCGTCGTCGAACTGGCCTTCGGGGACGGAGCAGATGATCTTGTAATGGGGGAGCGTGGCGGGCTCGCCGGCGTGATACAGCGCCGCGGGGCGATGCAGCCAGACCTTGGCCAGCTTGCGGGCCACCGGGTTCGCCGGATCGGCTCCCTCGTGCTCGAGGAGGATGTCGGTGAGACGGGCGAGCAGCGCCCGCTCGTCTGTGGGGTCGAGCGCCCCGTCGGGGATGTAGGCATCCAGCATGGGCATGACGCGACCTCCAGGTCCTAGGTTGCCCAACACAACGCAGCCTATTGGAGGCTGGGTTGCTATGTCAAACCCTGATACCGTCGGAGAGGTGAAGGAGGGGGTGGTCGACGCGTGAAGGAAGGGGTGGTCGGCTTCAGCGCCGAGCACTGCTCGGTCAAGCGAGCGCTCGACATCGTGGGGGAGAAGTGGACGTTCCTCGTCCTGCGCGAGGCCTTCTACGGTGCGCGGCGCTTCGAGCAGTTCCACGAGCGCGTCGGATGCGCGCGGAACATCCTCAGCGACCGCCTCGCCACGCTCGTCGGCCACGAGGTACTCGAGCGCGTGCCCTACCGCGAGCCGGGCCAGCGCGAGCGCCACGAGTACCGGCTGACCGAGAAGGGCCGCGACCTCCTGACGGCTCTGGTGGCCCTGATGCACTGGGGCGACCGCTGGGAGGGCGATGAGGCCGGCCCGACCGTCGAGGTCCTGCACCGAGCCTGCGGCAGCCCGGTCGAGGTCGTGTTGCGCTGCAGCCACGACCACGAGCCGCTCACCGCCGTGGACACGGTGCCCCGCGCCGGCCGGGGCGCGCGTCAGGTGCCGGTCAGCCGCTAGCGACCACCCTCGACCTCGGGCAGTGGCCAATGAACTGGTACGTTTGTACCAGTGACGACCAGCACCTCGAGGCCACGCGGGCAGGCCCGGCGCGAAGCCCTGCTCGAAGCCGTGCTCACGATCGTCGCGCACACCGGTGCCGACGCCGTCACGCACCGGAAGGTGGCAGAGGTCGCCGGCCTCCCGCTCGCGTCGACCACTTACTGGTTCTCCTCGAAGGAGGACCTGCTGGCGGCGGCGCTCGAGCTCGCCGCCGAGCGTGACATCGCCGAGCTGAACCGGCGCGCGCTCGAGCTGGAGGGGGCACCCGATCCCGTAGAGGCGGTCGCGCAGCTCATCTTCGGATCGCTGATGGCCGGGCCCGAAGAGCGTCGCGCCAGCCGCGGCTCGCTGACCGCCGCCTACGCCCTCTGGCTGGAGGGCGCCCGGCGCCCGCGGCTGCGGGCCGTCGCGGAGCGCTGGACCGATGCCTACCTTCGGGCGACCGCGGCGCTGCTGGGGGATGCGGGTTCGACCGATCCGGAGATGCACGCACGGCTGCTGGTCGCGGCCGCCGACGGCCTGCTCGTCGCGCAGCTGGCCGGCGGCGGCGACAGCGACCTCGCGCCGCCGCTCCGGAGGCTCACAGCCGCATTGCTGGCGCGCCCATGAAGCCTCTCATCCGCCTGATCAAGGCGCTGTTGATGCTCGAGTCGGCGCTGTACGCGGCGATCACGCCGCTGCTGCCGCACTACGAACGCACCCTTGGCGCATCCAAGCCCGCACTCGGCGTCCTTGCCGCGGCATACGCCGGGGGCGTGATCCCGGGCGCGTTCCTCGGGGGGTGGGCCTCCTCCCGGGCAGGGGTGCGGTGGGCCACCCTCGCCGGCCTGTTCCTGCTCGCAGCCGGTACCGCGGCCTTCGGCTTCGCGACTACGCTTGTCGAGCTCGACACGCTACGGGTGGTTCAGGGCATCGCCTGCGGTCTGATATGGGGCGGCGCGCTGACCTGGGTGATCGCCGTGACGCCGGCCGCGAGCCGTGGTGCCCTGCTGGGCGGGGTGATGTCGGCGGCCATCTTCGGGACCCTGGTCGGGCCGCTGCTGGGCATCGCAGCGGTGTCGATCGGCGCCGAGCTCACGTTCGGCCTGGTGGCGGCCACGGCCGTGGTCCTCGCGGGCCGGCTGCTGCGCTTCGCCGAACCGCGCCGCGCCGAGCCTGGTCCCCGCCTACGGCTTCGGCAGATCTTCGGTAACCGCGGGCTGATGACCGGCTGCTGTCTGGTGACCCTCGACGCGCTCACGATCGGGGCCACGAACGTGCTCGTGCCCTTGCGCCTCGCGCGGCTGGGGGCGAGCACGGTGGCGATCGGCGCGGTCTTCCTGATCGCCTCCGGCGGATCCGCCCTGATCTCCCCCGGACTCGGCCGGATCACCGATCGCCGCGGAATCGTCCCGCCGGCCGCCGGCGGCCTCGTGCTCTCGGCGACTTTGATGGCTCTGATCCCGCTTCCCGACAGCGCGCTTGCCCTGGCCGTGCTCAGCGTGCTGGCGCTCGGCGGGCCGCTGACCGCCTCGATGATCCCGGCGGGCACGCTGATGACCGCTTCGGCCGAGCGAGCTGGGATAGCGCTGGTCGCCTCAACGATGCTCTTCAACCTGGCTTTCGCCGTCGGTGAGACGTTCGGTGCGCCGGCTGCGGCAGGCGTCGCCTCCGCCACGAGCGACGCCGTGCCGTTCGTCGCACTGGCGGGGCTGATGCTGCTCAGCCTCTGGGGGATGTTGGCTCGAGGCCGCGGTCACCTGGCTTTGAAGGCCGATCAAGCTACGGTGCAGATCCCGTGAGCCTCACCCTGTTCTCCCCGGTGGCGCTGGGGCCGGTCACGCTCGCCACTCGGGTCGTCTCGACCTCGCATCAAACGTCGCTCGTGCACCAGCACCTGCCGACCGACGACCTGCTGGCCTACCACGAGGCGCGCGCCCGCGGGGGCGTGGGCGCGATCTTCCTCGAAGCCACGGCCGTTGACCGGAGCGGGCTGCTGACCTCGCACACGCTCGGCGGTTTCCTGCCCGCGATCGTGCCTGCCTACGAGCAGCTCGCCACCCGCGTGCACGCTCATGGCACGAAGCTGTTCGTCCAGCTCTTCCACGGCGGGCGGGAGCAGATCTCGAGCGCGCCCGCCTCGCCCGCAGTCGCGCCCTCTGCGATTCCGAGCCTGCGGTTCAAGACCGAGCCGCGGGCCTTGACCATCACCGAGATCCGCGAGCTGGTCGGGGGCTTCGCCCGGGCCGCGAGGTACGCAGCCGACGGCGGCCTCGACGGCGTCGAGGTGTCGATGTCGCACGGCTACCTGGCCGCGCAGTTCTTCTCGCCGCTGAGCAACCGACGCGCCGACGGCTACGGCGGCGCCCTGGAGGGCAGGCTGCGCTTCGCCCGCGAGGTGCTGGCCGCGGTGCGGGAAGCCGCCGGGACGGGCCTGGCGGTCGGCGTGCGGCTCTCGGCGGACGAGCGACTGCCGGGAGGGCTGGACGGCGCAGCCTGTGCGGAGATTGCGCAAGCGCTCGACGCCGGCGGGCTCGTCGACTTCATCTCGCTCGTGCTCGGGCACTCGAGCCATCCCGCCGCGTCGACCTGGATCGCCCCGCCACCTCCGGCGGCGCTGAACGCGATCGCAGAGCCGGCTCGGCGGATCCGTGCGGCCGTTCCCGATGCCACGATCATCGCCACGACGCGGCTGCTCGACCTGGCCGACGCCGAGCGGATGCTCGCCGGCCATGTGGCCGACGCGGTCGGGATGACCCGCGCGCTGATCGCCGACCCGGACTTGATCACCAAGGCCAGATCGGCCGAGCTCGGAGCCGTGATCGAGTGCATCGGCTGCAACCAGTCCTGCATCGGCCACTACCACGCCGGCCTTCCGATCGGCTGCGCGGTCAACCCGCGCACCGGACGCGAGCGCACGATGGCTCGCCCGAGCCGCAGCGCGCACGGCCGGCGGGTGCTGGTGATAGGCGCCGGGCCGGCCGGGCTGGCCGCGGCGCTCGAGGCCGCGGCCGCGGGCGACGAGGTCACGGTGGTCGAGCGCGCGCCGGAGTTCGGAGGCCAGCTGCGGCTGGCGGCCAAGGCGCCGGCTCACCTCGAGCTCTGGGAGCGCTATCGCCGCTCGACCGCGGCTCGCCTGCGCGCCGCGGGGATCGACCTGGAGCTGGGGGTGACCGCCGATGCCGCCCTGGCCACCGGCTTCGACCTCACGATCCTGGCCACGGGTGCGCGCTTCTACGCACCCCCGTTGCCAGACGACCTGCCGTTCGCGGTCGAGCAGGCCTGGAATGCGATCGACGACCCCGGCGCCATCACCCCGCCGGCGCTGATCGCCGACTGGGGCGGAGGCTGGGACGGCCTCGACGCCGCCGAGCGCTTGGCCGGGGCCGGGATCGCCGTCACGCTGGCATGCGCGGGCACGCTCCCAGGCGAGTCGCTGCACCAGTACCAGCGCAACCTCTATCTCGCCCGCCTGGACGAGCTCGAGGTAACGGTCGTCCATCACACCGAGCTCGCGATCGCCCACGATGGTGTGGCCTTACGACATGTCTTCTCCGGCCGGCAACGCGAGCTTGCGCAGATCGGCACCCTCGTGCTGGCTCAGGGACGCGCGCCGGATGACGAGCTGTGGCCTGCGCTCGAGGCGCATCCCGGGGCGGTCCGCGCCGGCGACGTGCTGGGTCCGCGCACGCTCGAGGAGGCGGTCCTCGAAGGCACGCTCGCGGTCAGGGCGCCTGCCTGAGCAGTGTGTCCAGCCCCTGGACCGTCGCCCGGGGGCCGTTGATCTCGAGCCAGGTGACCGTTCCAGCGCGTGCCAACACGGCCAGGAACGCCGGGTTGGCGAGGTGGCACTGACAGGGCTGGCCGATGGCAAGGAACCCTCGCCGGCCTCCGGCCGCCAGTACGCGAAGGCTCGGGAACGAGCCCAGGAAGACATTCACGTGCGCCCGGGCGAACGACACGAAGGTCGACGCGCCGCCGGCCGAGCCGAACCGCAGCGTGCGTGAGTCGACGACCTGGAGCCGGCGAGACTCGCCCTGGAAGTAGCGCTGCTCGCCGGCCCGGTAGCCCCATGTCCGCAGTTCCGAGGCCAGCGCCGGGTCGCCCGCCTCGCGCGCCAGCCCGGCGACGGTCAGCGTCCGGGCCGAGCTCGGCAGGTACGGCACGGCCGCAGCGGCCAGCGTGGGAGGTTTGGACACGCCGCCGCAAGCTGCCGCGAGCAGCGCCAGCGCCAGGCCCGCAGCCAGCCCGAGCGGCCTCATCCGACCAGCGGCGTGGCCTCCGGCAGCGCCTCGATCCGCCGCTCGGCCCAGCGCCTGAACACGTCGGCCGCGATCACGACCGCGATCGAGACGACGATCACGATCGACCCGACCGCGATCACCTCCGGCAGCAGCGCCGGCGTGCGCGCGCCCGCGTACAGGAACACGGGGTAGGTGGGCGAGCCGGGCGGGGCCAGGAACGACGCGATCGCGAACTCGTCGAAGCTGATCGTGAACGCGATCAGGAAGCTCGAGAGCAAGGCCGGCGCGAGCAGGGGCAGGGTCACGTACAGGAAGGCCTTGAAGTCCGAGGCGCCGAGGTCGCGCGCGGCCTCGGCCACCGACGGGTCGAGCGTGCGCAGGCGGGGGAGGATCACCAGCACGCTGTAGGGCAGCGAGATGACGACGTGTCCAGCCAGGACCGCGGCCAGCGAGGTCGCGATCCCGAACTCGTGCAGGAGCACGACCAGGCCGACGGCGAGCACGATGTAGGGCACGACCAGCGGCAGCAGGATCATCGTCACGACCACCCCACGCAGCGGGAGCCGCTCGCGGGCCAGGCTGACCGCCGCCGCGACGCCCAAGAGCGTGGCCGCCAGGCCGTTGACGAGCGCGATCAGCAGGCTGCGCAGCAGCGCGGAGGTCAGCTCGGTGTCCTGGAAGGCCCGGCTGAACCAGTGAGTGGAGAAGCTCTTGATCGGCAGTGTGGGGATCGTCCCGGCGTTGAACGCGAACACCAGCAGCACCACCAGGGGCGCGTAGAGAAAGACGACGAGCAGCCCGAAGTAGCTCGAGAGCAGGGCGCGGCCGAGACGTCCGACGCCGGTCACGCGGCTGCCTCCTCGGGCGCGGCGAGGTCGGGACTCACGAAGCGCCCGAACAGCGCCAGCAGCACGATCACGACCACGACGAGCGCGATCGCCAGCACCGAGCCGTAGTTCCAGTCCGGAGTGTCGGAGAAGAAGGCTTGGATCGAGTTGCCGAACATCTGGCTGCTCGGGCCGCCTACCAGCAGCGGCGCGATGAACTCGCCCGTGGTCGGGATCAGCACGAACACGAACCCGGCCACGACCCCCGGGAGGCTGAGCGGGAGCGTGACCCGCAGGAAGGTCGAGAAGCGCCCGGCGCCGAGGTCGTGGGCGGCGTCGATCAGCCGCGGGTCGAGGTTGTCAAGGACGACGAAGATCGGCAGGGCCACGAACGGCACCCAGGCGTAGAACAGCACGAGGCCGACGGAGAACTTGGAGTAGATCAGCCACGTGATGGCGTGGCCGTTGGCACGCAGGTGCAGCTGCCAGAGCAGCGAGTTGATCACGCCGTCGTTGTTCAGCATCACCTGCCAGGCGATCACCCGCAACAGGTAACTGGTGAAGAACGGCGCCATCACCGCCAGCAGGATCGTGTAGCGGTGACGGCGGGCGACGAAGGCCAGGAAGTAAGCCAGCGGATACGCGCCGAGGACCGCCGCGCACGACACCACGAGCGTGATCAGCATCGAGGTGAAGAAACGGCTGCGGAACGGGTTGCCTGCGCCGGTGAGGAAGTCCGACCAGTTGCTGGTCGAGAACGACCCGTGCACGCCGGGGATGTTCGACATCAGGCCAAAGCTGTACAGGCCGATCAGGACGATCGGCCCGACGAGCAGCAGGAGCACGTAGAGCGTCGGTGTGGCGGCGGTCAGAAAGCGCGCGAAGGCGCGCGAGCTCAGCCAGCGCAGGCGCGCGGGCTTGACCAGGGCTCCAGTGACGGTGGTGGTGCTCACGGGGTCCGGGGCGCGGCGCCGGACGACCGGCGCCGCGCGTTCGGTGGATCAGCTGGCCAGAACCTCCTGCCAGGCCAGCTCGTACATCGAGCGGTTGGGCTGCCAGCTCTGCAGGTGGACGTCGGAGGCCTCGATCGCGTGCGGATCCCCGACGTTGAGCTGCTTGGCCAGGTGCTGATCCTGGATCTCCGACGGCTTGATCGTCATGTCGGAGGTTCCGTAATAGAACAGGTTGGTCATCTGCACGCAGGCGTGGTGGTTGATGAACGACTCCACGTACTTGTGGGCGTGGAAGTAGTTCTTGGTCTGCGCGCCCAGGACGAACCCGCAGAACCAGCTCAGCTTGCCCTCGCTCGGGTTCAGGTAGGCCACCTTCAGCTTGGCCGCGTTCATGGACACGTAGGCGTCCTGCCAGGTGTAGGCGATCCAGATGTCGCCGGCCTTGAACGCCGGCTGCATCTGTCCGTACTCGCTCGACCAGTAGAACTTGTTGAGCGGCTTCTGCTGGATCAGGGCCTGCTTGGCGGCCTGGATCTGGCTGTCGCTCATGTGATCCATCTCGCCGGGCTTGGTGTATCCGAGCTTCAGCGCCGCGACCTCCATGTTCGACCCGGCGCCGTTCCAGAGCGAGATCCGGCCCTTGTACTTCGGGTTCCAGGCCAGCTCCCAGCCGGTGGCATCCGCGGGATCGATCTTGTCGGTGCGGTAGAGCAGGCTGGCGTAACCCCAGTCCCAGGGGATCATGTACTGCTTTCCGTTCAGCTGCCCCTTCTGCACGAGGAACGGGTTCAGGTTCTTGAAGCTCGGCAGCAGGCTCGTGTCCCAGGGCTGCACGAGGCCCTCGGAGACGAAGCTCGGGAGCATCTCGTTACACGGGTGCATGATGTCGAACGGCCCGCCGTTGGCCGCCTTGGCCAGGGACTGGTCGTCGTTGACGATGTAGGTGTAGGTCACCGAGTGCTTGCCGAACGCCTTGGTGTAGTCGGTGCCCGCCCACAGGCCCGAGGTCTGGGCCGGGGTGCCGCCCGCCTCATACCCGCCCCATTCCAGGATCGAAAGGTGCCCTGGCTCCTTGGCGATGTCCGGCCGTTTGGCCAGCGGGGTGGTCTTGGCACTGCTCGAAGCGCTCGAGTTGCTGGAGCCGCAGCCTCCCAGCACCGCTGCGCTGCCCAAGGCGACGCCTGCGGCCAGGAAGTCCCGGCGGTTGATGTCTCTCATTCCTCTCCTCCTATGGCTGTTCCCAATTTCTCTGCCTCGGGCACCGCTGCCGCAGGCGTGCTCCCGTCGCCTCCAGCCAGCACCCTCAGAGCCTCCGCGGGTAGATGGACGCGCACGGGATCGCCGTGCGCGTAGGCCCCCTCCTGTCCGCTGTTCTGTACCAGGGCCTGGATCTGCTCGCCGCCGGCAAGCCGGACGAACACCTGGTTATTACTCCCGCGATACACGATGCGCTCGATCAGCCCCGGCACCCGGTTCTCGCCCGTGGAGGCGTGGGGCTCCAGCCGGACCCGCTCGGGACGGATGACGAGCCGGGTGGCACCCCGAGCGTTCAGGTCACCTCGGCTCGCCAGCAGCTCGAACTCGCCCACCCGAACTCGGCAGCCTCCGCCCTCGGAACCCGACGCGGTGGCCGAGAGCAGGTTCGAGATCCCGAGGAAGTCGGCGACGAAAACCGTCTCCGGCTCTTCGTAGACGTCCTTGGGCGCCCCGAGCTGCTCCACGCGCCCACGGTTCATGACGGCCAGGCGGTCGCTCATCGTCAGCGCCTCCTCCTGGTCGTGGGTCACGTAGATGAACGTGAGGCCGACCTGCTCCTGCAGCGCTTTCAGCTCCACCTGAAGGCTGCGGCGGATCTTCGCGTCAAGCGCCCCGAGCGGCTCGTCGAGCAGCACGACCGCCGGGCGCAGCACGAGCACCCGCGCGAGCGCCACCCGCTGCTGCTGGCCGCCTGAGAGCTGAGCCGGCTTGCGGCGCTCGAGGCCGGTGAGCTCCACCTGGGCCAGCGCCTCCGCCACACGGCGGCGGAGCTCCTGCTTGTCGACGCCCGCGCGGCGCAGGCCGAACGCGACGTTGTCGAAGACGCGCAGGTGCGGGAACAGGGCGTAGCTCTGAAACACCGTGTTGACGTTGCGCTTGAACGCGGGGACCGAGGCCACGTCGACGCCGTCCAGCCGGATCTGGCCCGAGGTCGGCTGCTCGAAGCCGGCGATCATCCGCAGCGTCGTGGTCTTGCCGCACCCCGAGGGCCCGAGCAGGGAGAAGAACTCACCGGCCGCGACCTCGACGTTTATGGCGTCGACCGCCACCACGTCCTGGAAGCGCTTGGTCAGATCGACCAGAGTCACCTCTCCACCGGGCATCCTCGACCTCCTCTCTCAGTAGGACGGCGGGCTGATGACGAACAGGACCTCGGCCGGATCGGCGCCGACGTTGGCGACTCGATGGGGAATCGAGCTGCGGTAATCGATCGAGTCGCCGGGGCCGAGCGTGAAGGCGCGCTCGCCGAGCTCGAGGCGAACGGTTCCCGAGAGCACGAGCACGAGCTCCTCGGAGTCGCCGTGCGAGTAGCGCTCTTTCCCGGTCGACCCTCCGGGGTCGAGCACGGCGATCAGGACCTCGACGTTCTGCAGCGGCTTCTGCCAGGTGAGCAGCGACTTGGTCGCCCCGTCGCCGAACGGGATCGTCGGCAAGGAGTCCCGGTGCAGGATCCGAGGTTCGAGGCCGCCCCCGTCCTCGAACAGGTCGCTGATCTGGATCTCGAGTGCGTCCGCGATCCGGCGCATCGAGGCCACGCTGACCTGCGTGAGGCCCCGTTCGAGCTGGCTCAGGAAGCTCTGGGAGAGGTCGGCTCGCGATCCGAGCTCGCGCAGTGTCATCCGGCGCCGCTGGCGAAACAGCCGGACGACCTCACCGACCCGATCGGTCGTGGCTATGGGTGACCCCCACTGAACAGACTTTCAGTATCACTGAACGATGCTTCGATCACAAGCGCTCGTAACCGTTGCCTAAAGGTCATTACGCGTGATGGTCCCGTCCCGGCGCTCGCGGGCGACGCGCAACCTCTGCGATGAAGCCGGCTGCCTCCTCGCGGGCACGCTCGAGCAGCAGCCGGCCCTTCCGCGCCGTGGCCACCGTCGGATCGCCCATCACGCCCGACTCGGAGAAGCCGCTCCAGTGCGGCCAGTAGGAGAGCGGCCCGCCGCCGGGCCAGTCGTTCCACACGTGCTCGTTCCACTCCGGCACCTCGCGCACCGCCTTGTCCATCTGCACGAGGTCGGGCGCGAGCGCGAGATACAGGGAGGTCTCGAGCTCACAGGCATGCGACATGCCGCCGGGCTCGCTGGAGCGGATCTCCTCCAGCAGCCGGACGGACTCCGGCGTCGTCAGGTACAGCGGCGAGGCCATGCACACCGCGCCGCGATGCTCGACGTTCATGAGCCTCGCGGCCATGTCGACCAGCGGTGCGTTCGAGCCGTGGCCGTTCAGGATCAGGATGCGGTCGAATCCGTGCCGGCAGAGGCTGCGCCCGCAATCCAGCAGGGATTCCACGAACACGTTCCAGCGCAGGCTGACGGTGCCCGGGAAGTCGAGGTGGTGTGGGGTATAGCCGTGTACGGCGGTCGGGAACAGGAGGGCTCGCGCTGAGTCGCGCTGGTTGAATCGTTCGACCGCGCCGCGGGCGATGGCCTCGATCAGCCGCACATCGGTGTCGATCGGCAGGTGATGGCCGTGATCCTCGAGCGTCGCGGTCGGGATCACGACGACGACGTCGTCGCGCGCCGACAGCTCACGAAGCTCGAGCCACGTGTGCTCGGCATACATCGTCCGGCTCACGTGCTCTCCTCGAAGGCTGCGCGCAGAGCCGGGGTCTCGCGCAGCAGCGAGAACGCGTACTGCCCGAGGTCGTCGGTCAGCCCGTTCGGGATCACGAGCTTGACGTGCGAACCGATCGCGTCGGCGCCGAGCCCAGCGTCGGCAAAGCTCGTCGCGGTCGAGAAGAACAGGATCGTCCCGTCGTCGGCGGTGGAAACCATCGCCGCGGCCTCGGCGCCGTAGGCGCTCGTGCACTGCAGGGTGAGCCTGGCGGGCGCGAGCCCGCGCCTGGCGAGCTCCTCGGCGAGCGCCAGCGCATTGGTGACGTCGGCTCGGATCGCGTGCACACTGGGATCCACCGTGGGGGCCCGTTCGAGCGCCTGCGCCGAGTAGTCGACGATCGT
>DATGJM010000205.1:0-2970 GCA_035295205.1 Solirubrobacteraceae bacterium
GCCGGCCGCCTGGTAGGTGTAGAAGAAGCTGGCCTTGCCGGTGGTGGTGATCCTCCCGACCCCGGGCGGGCCGCCGTTGGCGGCCGACTCGGTGAACCACATCGCCCGATCGGGACCTGGCGCGATGAACACCGGCTCATCGCCGGACTCGATCGCTCCGAACTCAGTGATCTCGCCCCGAGGGGTGATCCTGCCGATCGCGCATGGGCCGTTGCCGACGCAACCGTTGTCGGTGAACCACATGTTGCCGTCCGGGCCGAGTGCGATGTCGTACGGTGCACTCTGGCTTGAGTGCATTCCAGCGCTGAACTCGGTGATCTGGCCGGTCGGAGTTATCCGCCCGATCCAGCAATCCTGCACGAGGTGCTGGCAACCGGTGACGGTGAACCACATGTTCCGATCGGAGCCCAGCGCTATCCCTAACGCCGCCTGCCCCAGCGACTCCGTCAGCGGGAAATAGGTGATGTCGCCCTTCGGGGTCATGCGCCCGATCGCTGCGGCGGTGGTGAACCAGATGTTGCCATCCGCCCCCGCCGCGATCCCGGACGGCGTCCCGGCCCCGGTTGAGAACTCTGTGATGCGGCCCTTCGGTGTGATCCGCCCGATCGCGCCTCCGACCGTCGCAAACGCAGATGTGGCAGTGGTGAACCAGAGGTTCCCGTCGCGGCCACGCGCAATGTACTGCGGGCTGCCGTACGCGCTCCGCAGGCCGGCTGTGAACTCGGTCACCCGACCCGCCGGCGTCACAGCCCGGCGCGCCTGCGCGGGTGCGGAGCTGCCGAAGCTGAGCAGGCCGAGGAGCGACAAGCCGGCGGCCAGCTGGAGACGACACACGAAGCGCGCGGCCCCCATCGCACAGCCGACTCTACGCCGGTGCCACGCCCGGTGCAAGCCTAGGCAAACGCGCCGTAACCGGTGATGTCGCGCCCGACGATCAGGGTCTGGATCGTCTCGGTCCCCTCGAAGGTGTGGAGCACCTCGATGTCGGTCATGTGACGGATCACGTGGTTCTCGAGCAGGATCCCGTTGCCGCCCAGGAGGTCACGCGCCTGGGCGATCACCTGCCGCGCCTTGAGGGTGTTATGGAGCTTCGCCAGTCCGCAGGTCGTGTCACTGAGGCGCCCGGCCTCAGCCAGGCGCGCAAGCTGAAGGCAGTAGAGCTGCATCGCGGTGACGTCCGCCAGCATCTTGACCAGCCGGTCCTGGACGATCTGGAAGCTGCACAGCGGCTGCCCGAACTGGCGACGCTGCTTGGTGTAGGACAGAGCCGCGTCGTAGGCGGCCATCGCGTGCCCCAGCGCACCCCACGCCACGGAGGCGCGCGTCGTCACGAGCACGCGCCCCGCGTCCTTGAACGTTCGCGCCTGCGGCAGGCGGTTGTCGGCCGGCACGCGCACTCCAGACAGCGTGATGTCGGCCTGCCAGACCGCACGGGCAGCGCCCTTGCCCTCGATCAACGAGGCCTCGTAGCCCGGAGAAGAGGTCTCCACCAGGAACCCCTTGACCTGCCCGTCGTCCTCCAGGCGGGCCCAGACGACGACCACATCGGCGATCGTGCCGTTGCCGATCCAGCGCTTGACCCCGTCGAGCACGTAACAGTCCCCATCCCTCCGGGCCGTGGTCTCGAGCGCGACCGAGTCAGACCCGTGCTCCGGTTCGGTCAGGGCGAAGGCGCCGATCTTCTCGAGCCTGGCCATCGCGGGCAGCCAGCGCTCCTTCTGCTCCTCGGAGCCGAGCATCGCGATCGACTTCATCGCGAGACCCGATTGGACCCCCATGAACGTCCCCAGGCTCCCGTCGCCGCGATGCAGCTCCATTTCCACGAGGCCGAGGGCGAGCGGGCTCATCGCCGGGCAGCCGTAGGCCTCGATGTCCCCGCCGACGAGCCCGAGCTCGGCGAGGCGGCGGGCCAGCGGCCAGGGAAACTCCGCTCGCTCCCAGTAGCCGCCGATCTCGGGCAGCACCTCCTGGTCGACGAAGCGCCGGGTGAGCAGGAACCGGTCCCACTCCTCGTCCGAGAACTGCTCGCGCACGAAGAAGTAGTCCGTTGCGAGCGCGGTGCCGAGGTTGGTGTAGGGCATGGTGGTGGACATCAGCTGAGCTCCGGTTCGGCGAGCGCGCGGGCGATCGCGCGGTAGACGTGGTGGTTGAAGATGAGGCCCGTGTGAGAGCCCGGCACCTCGACGCAGTCGGCATACGGGACTTGGCAGGTCCGCCAGCGAACGACGCCGTCCCCGCGGCTGTAGATGCTGGTCATGCGGACCCGATCGCGGGGGAACGTGGCGCCGTAGTCGACGGCGAACGAGCAGCCGCAGTCTGCGGTCAGGCAGCGCGGCGCCCGCGCTCGCCCGCTGCGCTCCACGGCACTCCGTACCGCCCCCACCGCCCACTCGGTCGGCGCGCTGATCCCGAACATCCCCTGCAGATCGGCACCGAGAGACAGAGCGTGCGAGACGTGGTCCGGGAGGCGGGCGGCCAGGGCACGCGCGAAGTGGCCGCCGCGGCTGTGCCCGATCAGTGCCACACGTCGCCCGCTTCGCTCGTAGAGCGCCCGCACCCGCCGCTCGACGCGGGCCGCCGCCCGGTCCGAGCAGTCGACGTTGGCCACGAACCCGCAGACTCCGGGCCGGTAGCCGAGCCGCCGGAGCCAGCGGCCGAGGACGAGCATTGTCTGGTCGCCGGCCAGGAAACCCGGCATGAGCAGCACGGCCCGGCCGTCCCCTCGCGGCAGCCCGAGCGGCACGAATACCGGGTCGAGGAGCAGCCGCCCGAGCTCGAGCACCGACCGGGCCTCGCCCAGATGGTTGCCCCACCAGCGATCGGGCGCGTCGGCACCGGGCTCGTGGGCGGCACTCATGACGCGTGCACGTAGGTGCCGGGCGCCTTCGCCACCGTCCTGTAGCCGGGGCCGCCGAGCGTCTTCGGAGCCGGCCGCAGCGCGCCCGCCCGTTCCTCGAGCCAAGCCACCCA
>DATGJM010000206.1:0-16699 GCA_035295205.1 Solirubrobacteraceae bacterium
CCGGCATCAAGGCGTTCGTGATCAACGTCGTCGGCGACGTCGGCCTCGTGCTCGGCACGTTCTTCCTTTTCCGCCACACAGGCACGGTCGACTTCCTGAAGTCGTTCCACGCGGTGCAGTCGATCGCTCCGGGCAACGGCGACCTCGTCGCCGCCGGCCTCCTGTTCGGGGTGGGGGCGTTCGCCAAGTCCGCCCAGGTCCCGCTCCACACCTGGCTTCCCGACGCGATGGAGGGCCCGACGCCGGTCTCGGCCCTGATCCACGCCGCCACCATGGTCACCGCCGGCGTGTACCTGATCGCCCGGCTTCACCCGATCTACGAGCACGCGACGACCGCCGCGAACGTGCTCGCCGTCGGCGGCTGCGCGACCCTCCTGATCGCGGCCACGATCGCGATCGTGCAGGTGGACCTGAAGCGCGTGATCGCCTACTCGACGATGTCCCAGATCGGCTACATGATCATGGGTGTCTCGGCCGGCGCCTACTCGGCGGGCCTGTTCCACCTGATGACGCACGCCTTCTTCAAGGCGCTGCTGTTCATGGCCGCGGGCTCGCTGATCGGGGCGATGGCGGGGACGCAGTCGCTGGATCGGATGGGCGGATTCCGCAAGGCGATGCCGTTCACGTTCGCGTGCTTCATCGTCGGCGGTCTGGCCCTGTCCGGGCTGCCGCCGTTCTCGGGCTGGCTGTCCAAGGACGACATCATCGGCTTCCTCGACCACCGCGGCGGCGGCTACCTCGTGCTGGGGATCGCCGGCTACGTCGGCGCGCTCCTGACCGGCATCTACACGTTCCGGATGATCTTCCGCGCCTTCTGGGGCGACCCGGTGCCCGAGGCGGTCGAGCTCGAGCATGGCCATCTGGCGCACGCAGAGGTCCCCACGAACCCCATGACCGGCGAGGCGGAGGACACCGACGTCGGCTTCCCCGGCCCCGAGCATCACATCGCCGAGCGCGAGATCCCGATGAAGGTGGCGATGGGCACGCTCGCGGTGCTCGCGGTGATCGGCGGGGCGCTGCAGATCCCTGGGATCGACGACGCCATCACCAACTTCCTGAAGCCGTCGTTCGCCGACTCGACGCTTAAGGCGGTCCAGGTGAAGACCGGCCCCGCGTGGGTCGGGCTGATCATCGGTGCGGTGATCGCGGTGATCGGGATCGCGGCCGCCTATCGGATATGGGTCGGCGCGCCGGGCGCGGCCGTCGTTGCCCGGCAGCGGCTGCCGCTGCTGCATCGCTTCCTGTGGAACAAGTGGTACTTCGATGAGCTGATCGACTTCGCGGTCGTGCGCCCGGCGCTGTGGACCGGCCATTTCGCCCAGTCGGTGCTCGAGCGGATCCTCGTCGGCGGTGCGATCACCGGCGGCACGCTGGGCGTCGTGCGGGCGGGCTCGGCGCTCGTGCGCCGCGCCCAGACCGGACTCGTGCGCTACTACGCGGCGACGATGGTCGTCTGCATCGCCGCAGTGGCCTTCTACTTCCTGGTGTCGAGCTCGTGACCCTGTCGATCCTGATCTGGGTTCCGGCGGTGGTGGCCCTGGTGGCGGCGCTGTTCCCGCGCCGGCTGGCCGGCTGGGTGACCCTGGCCGGAAGCGTTGCCGCGCTGGTGATCGCGATGTCTTATGTCGCGCGCTTCAAGGGTGGCCATCCCGGACTGCAGTTCGTCACCGACCGCGTGTGGATCTCCGCTCTGGGCATCCACTACAAACTCGGCCTCGACGGCCTCAACGTCGCCCTGGTGCTGCTCACAACCGTGCTCTTCACGGCCTCGCTGGCCTGGGCGGCGCTGCACGAGTGGGACCGCCCGCGAACGTTCTACTTCTGGTTCGGGCTTGCCGAGAGCGCCGTTCTCGCAGCCTTCTGCACGCAGGACCTCGCGCTGTTCGTCGGCTTCTTCGACCTGATGCTGATCCCGTTCTACTTCCTGATCGGGATGTGGGGCACCGGCGAGCGCGTGCGCGCCACGACGAAGCTCGTGATCTACACGCTGGTGGGTTCGTTCTTCATGCTTGCGGCGGCGATCGCGACGGGCGTGCTGGCGTCGAGCCAGCATGGCGTGGACCTCACGTTCGTCATCTCTCAGCTTCGCGCGCTGCCCCTCTCGCACGCCTCGCAGGAGTGGATCTTCCTGGCCTTCGCGGCCGCCTTCCTGGTCAAGATGCCGCTCGTGCCGTTCCACGGCTGGCTG
Source organism: Solirubrobacteraceae bacterium (assembly GCA_035295205.1). Classification (GTDB taxonomy): domain Bacteria; phylum Actinomycetota; class Thermoleophilia; order Solirubrobacterales; family Solirubrobacteraceae; genus Palsa-465. The sequence continues at coordinate 2,189 of DATGJM010000206.1, forward strand.
GCCGACGGCTATAAGGCGATGCCGATCCCGGCGGTCGCGGTGTTCTCGGCGATCCTCTCCAAGGTCGCCGCCTACGGGTTCCTGCGCATCGTGCTGCCGCTGTTCCCGTATGCCGCGGTGCACTTCCAGACCCTGATGCTGCTGATCGCGCTCGTGTCGATTCTGTGGGCGACGGCGGTGGCATTCACCACGCCCGATGCACGCTTGGTCGTGGCCTACTCGAGCGTGGCGCAGCTCGGGTTCATCACGCTGGGGATCTTCTCGCTGCGGCCCGAGGGGGCGCAGGGCGCGATCCTCCAGATGGTCAACCACGGCCTCGTCACCGCCCCGGCGTTCTTCCTCGTGGCGGCGGCGGCGGCGCGGGCCGGCGGTTCTGAGCTACTGCGCGACATGGGCGGGATCGCCTTCCGCGCGCCGGTGCTGGCTGCGCTGTTCCTGATCGTCGCCCTGGCCACTCTGGCGATGCCGGGCTCGTCCAACTTCATCGGCGAGTTCCTGATCCTGCTCGGCGTGTTCAAGAGCAAGCTGGTGATCGCAGTGATCGCGTTCACGGGCGTCGTCGGGGCCGCCGTGTACGCGCTACGGCTGTTCATCACGGCGATGCACAACCGCGTCGGCCCGCGGGTGGCGTCGTTCGAGATCGGGGTTGCCGAGTTCGTGGCCATCGCGCCCGTCGTGCTCGTGATCCTGGTGCTGGCCTTCTATCCGCAGTTCGTGCTGAAGCGGTCCGAGCCGACGGTGAAGCAAACGGTGGCGACGTACGTCCCGACTCCGATCAGGGTGGCCGCGCGATGAACGTGGTCGCCGTGGTCGCACGCATGCATGGCCCCCACATCGACTGGGCCGGCCTCTCGCCGATCCTGGCCCTGACCGTGGGCGGCCTGATCGTGCTGCTCGTGGGGCTGTTCCGGGCCGCGGTGATCCGCGAGCGGGTCGTTCCCGTGCTGGCGATTGTGACCCTGGCGACCGCGGTCGGCCTGGAGATCTGGCGCTTCCACCACCCGGCCTCCATCATCTCGGGCGCGCTGCAGATCGACGACCTGTCGCTGGAGCTCGACATGCTGTTCAGCGCCGCCGGGATCGCCGCGATCCTGCTGTCCTGGCGCGGGATCGCGGCTCGGGAGGCCGGCCACGGTGAGTACCACGCGCTGCTCGTGTTCAGCGTGCTCGGGATGGCCGTGCTCGTGTCGGCGACGAACACGGTCACGCTGTTCCTGGGCCTCGAGCTGCTCTCGATCCCGCTGTACGTGCTGTGCGCGGCTGAGACCCGGCGCGAGAGCTCACTCGAGGCCGGGCTGAAGTACCTGATCGTCGGCTCGGTGGGCTCGGCCACGCTCGTCTACGGGCTGGCGATGGTCTACGGCGCCACCGGCTCGACCAGCTTTGCCGGCATCGCCAGCGCTTTGACGGGAGTGAGCGGCGGGGTGCTCGGCGATCCGCTGCTGTTCACGGGGCTGGCGCTGGTGGTCGTCGGCTTCGCGTTCAAGGCCTCGGTGGCCCCCTTCCACCAGTGGACGCCCGACGTCTACGAGGGCGCGCCGACGCCGATCACCGCCTTCATGGCCACCGCCACCAAGGCGGCGGCGCTCGGGGTGTTCCTGCGCTTCTTCGACGTCGCTGCGATCAGCGCCCAGGACACGTGGGGACCGCTGCTGGCCGCGATCGCCGCGATCACGATCATCGTCGGCAACGTCGGCGCGCTCGGGCAGGCCTCGCTGAAGCGAATGCTCGGCTATTCGGGCGTCGCTCAGGCGGGCTACATGCTGGCCGGCGTCGTCGTCGGCACCCAGCTCGGAGTCCAGGCCACCGTGCTCTACCTGTTCGCCTACTTGGCGATGAACATGTCAGCGTTTGCCGTGGTTGTCGCGTCCGAGCACGAGCGTCCGGACGGCGATGACGTGGCGGCGCTCGCCGGCCTGGGGGTCCGGGCGCCGTGGCTGGCGTGGCCGATGACCGTCGGCATGCTCGCTCTGGCCGGCATCCCCGGGACGGTCGGGTTCATCGGCAAGTTCCAGCTCATCCATGCGCTGGTGGACGGCGACTACACCTGGCTGGCGATCGTGCTCGTGATCGGGTCGATGATCTCGCTCGGGTACTACCTGCGCGTCGTGGCGTCGATCTGGATGCGCCCGGCCACCGCGTTCCCGGCTCGGGTTCCCGGGACGGCGGCGCTCGCCTACCCGCCGATCGCGGGTGGCTCGCAGGAGGCTGACGGCGAAGAGCCGCCCGCGGGCGAGCCCCAGCCGCCCGATGTCGTTCGCGCCCCCGGCGAGCCGGTGGGTGCGGCCTCGGCCGAGTCGGAGGCCGGTGGCGCCGGCGAGATCCCGGTCCCCCCGCTCGAGCCCGAGGTCGCGCTCGTCGGGGTCCTGTTCGCAGCCGCGGCGATCTTCTTCGGCATCGTGCCCACCCCGCTCTTCCAGTTCGCCGCCCACGCCGGGCGCGCGCTGGGCGGCCTGCTCTGAGTCGGCGCCGGCCGCTGCGGGTAGCCGCAGAGCATGGAAGAACGCAGCCAGGACCCGCCGGCCGACATCTCTGACCAGAACAACGAGGAGCCCTCGGCCCCTCACGGCGACGGCCACCGCGGCGAGCGTCACCGCGGCGGCGAGGGCGATGCATCGCGCGAGCACGCCGGCGCCGGCAGCTCGGGCAGCAGCGGCACGGGCAAGCCGGGCGGCGCGGGCGAGCGCTCGCAGGCGACCGGCAACCCGGACAACGCCGGCTGAGCTTGCTCCCGGATAGCCGGATCAAACTGCGCTGATCCCGGCTCCGGAGCTGACTTAGTGAGTTTTGTTCGCGCGTAGCGGACCAAACTCAGTCGCGCCTCGAACCGAGCCGTGCGTCGCCGGACCCGTCGCTACGATCGGACGCCCGTGGAGTACCCGGCCGAGAAGTTCACCGACGAAGAGCGCGCGCGCCTGCGCCCCTACTTCACGAACCTCGAACGGCCGGTGTTCGCGCTGGTCAACCTGCCCGAGACCGTCAAGGGCGCGCTGTTCGCCCGCTACAGCCGCTACCCCGGCACCCTCCGGCGGCTCTTCCTCGAGGAATTCGTCGACGACGTGCCGGCGGCCCCGGCGCTCTGGGACCAGAGCGAGGGCGCCCGGGCGGCCAAGCTCTACGAGACGATCTTCCTCGGCTACGGCGACGATTCCGTGGCCCAGCTCGGCGGCGCCCACGTCGCCTGCGAGTGGGTCTCGAACATCCTCACCAAGGTCCTGCAGCGCCCGCGGCTGGCCGCCTACCTGGAGCAGTCGACGCGCTACATCGCCTACGACGCGCCGATGCCGGCGCCTCCCGGCGGCTACCGCTACTACCGCGACGCCGAGCTCGGCCCGCTCTACGAGCAGGCGATGGACGAGCTGTTCGGCATCTACGCCGAATCGCTCCCCGCGGTCACCAGCTGGGCCGCCGAGCAGTTCCCGCGCCGCGACGACGAGCCGGCGGCAGCCCACGCCCGAGCCATCAAGGCCAAGGCGCTGGACCTCGTCCGCGGGCTGCTCCCGGCGAGCTCGCTCTCGCACATGGGGATCTTCGCCACCGGTCAGAGCTACGAGCAGCTGATCCTCCACCTGCTCGCTCACCCGCTGCCCGAGGCGCGCAGCTACGGCGGGATGATCCTGAGCGAGCTGAAGTCGGTGATGCCGAGCTTCCTCTCCCGGGTGGAGCGACCTGACCGCGGCGGTCAGTGGGTCGGCTACCTCGAGGAGCGCACGCGGGCGGGTGAGCGCTGGGCGAGGCGACTGGAGCTTCAGGGCGGCGAGGAGGGCCCCTCGGTCGAGCTCCTCTCGGTGCACGGCGACGAGGACGACCTCCTGGCCGCGCTGCTGTTCGAGCAGGCCGCCACCTCCGAGCGGTCGATCCGCGACGCGCTCGCCACGCTCGACAGCGCCGAGCGCGCCGAGCTCCTCTCAGAGCTCGTGGGCGCGCGCGCCAACCGCCGCCACCGGCCCGGCCGCGGCTTCGAGGCCGTGCGCTACCGCTTCGAGATCGTCTCGGACTACGGGGCCTTCCGCGACCTGCAACGCCACCGCATGCTCACCGTCCAGTGGCAGGCGCTGACGCCCGACCTCGGCGCGGGCGTGCCCGAGCAGGTCGATCTTGCCGGCTGTGGAGACCACTACCGGCACGCGCTCGAAATCTCGGCTCGCGAGTACGAGCGGCTATCCCGCCAGGGGCTCCACAGCGCGGCCCCGTACGCGCTCTGCCTCGGATACCGCATCCGCTACATCCTCGACCTGAACGCTCGCGAGGCGATGCAGCTGATCGAGCTGCGCTCAGGCCGTGAGGGCCACCCCACCTATCGGGCCGTCGCTCACGAGATGCACGAGCAGATCGCCGAGGTCCACCCCGCGGTCGCCGCGGCAATGACCCACGTCGACCGCGAGACCGAGCCCCGGCTCGAGCGCATCCTCTCCGAGCTGCGGACGCACCACGCCCGGGCGAACGCCTAGCTAGCGGCCCAGCTCCTTCTGGCGCAGCTCGATCCGCCGGATCTTGCCGGTCAGCGTCTTCGGCAGGTCGGAGACGAACTCGATCCTCCGCGGGTAGGCGTAGGCCGAGTGGTGATCGCGCACGAACGCCTTGATCTCCTCCGCGAGGTCCTCGGAAGGCTCGTAACCCGAGCCCAGCACCACGAACGCCTTGACCACGTTGCCGCGGCGTTCGTCGGGTGAGGCCACCGCCGCTGCCTCGGCCACCGCCGGATGCTCCAGGCAGGCCGACTCGACCTCGAACGGCCCGATCCGGTAGCCCGCCGAGATGATCACGTCGTCAGCGCGCCCCTCGTACCAGAAGTACCCGTCGTCATCGACGCGGGCCGCGTCCTTGGTGTGGAACCAGTCGCCGTCGAACACCTCCTTGGTGTCCTCCGGCCGGTTCCAGTAGCCAAGCGGATAGTGCGGGTTCGAGCGGGCGCGCAGGCAGATCTCGCCGCGGTCGCCCGCCGGCACCGGGCGCTCGTCCTCGTCCAGGATCGCCACGTCCCAGCCTGGCAGCGGCCGGCCCATCGAGCCCTCGCGGACCTCCATGAAGGGGAAGTTGCCGCACAGCGGATAGGACTCGGTCAGGCCGTAGAAGTCGAGCACGGTGACCCCGTACTGCTCGCGGAACCAGCGAATCGCCTCGGGGTTCAGGGGCTCCCCGGCCGAGCACACGATCCGGAACTTCTGGGGGAACCGGGTGCCCGCGTCGCTGACCGACATCATCGACCGGATCGCCGTCGGCGTGGCGAACACATTGGTCACGGCGTGGCGGCTCAGGAAATCGAGCTGCTTGCCGGGGTCGAAGCCGCCCTCGCGCTGGTAGACGACCTGCACGGCCCCGAACCGCCACGGCCCGAGCAGCGGGCAGATGCCCGCCGCCCATGCCCACTCGCCCATCCCGTGGAAGAGCTCGTTCTCGCGCACGTCGTGGCAGTAGATGAATTCCTCGTGGGCCAGCAGGTAGCGGTGCGCGTGCAGGATCCCCTTGGCCAGGCCCGTGGTTCCGCTCGAGTAGTAGAGCTGCGCCGGGTCGTCGGCGGCGGTGTCCACGGTCTCGAAAGACGGCTCCCCGGCCGCCAGCAGGGCGTCGTCGAGCACCAGCACGCGTTCGACCAGGCCGTCCGGGATCCGGCCCGTGTTGGCCTCGTTGGTGAGGAGCACCTTGGCCTGTGAGTCGGTAAGGCGGTGGCGGATCCCCTCATCTCCGTAGAGCACCGACATCGAGAGCAGGATCGCGCCGATCTTCCACACCGCGAAGAACGCGGCCGCGGTCTCCGGGGTCGGAGGCAGCAGCATGGCCACGCGATCGCCCCGCTGCACCCCATGCGCCACGAGCACGTTCGCCAGTCGGCAGGCGTTGTCCTGGATCTCGCCCCAGCTGACCTCGCGCACCCGGCCGGAGAAGTCCTCGTGGATCATCGCCAGCTTGTCTGGAGGATGCTTGTCGCAAACGTCGGCCGCGATGTTGTAGCGCTCGGGCACGCGCCAGCTGTGCTCGGCGACTGCCTGCTCGTATGAGGAGATCGTGGTGGTGCTCATATGCCCATCCTCCCGCACCCTCAGCCCGGACTCAAGCGGCCGGTAAGGATCCGGCCCGACCGCCACTAACCTTAAAGAGGAGCGAAATGAACCTGGCGCTGGGAGTGCTGCTGGGGGTCGGCCTCGCCGTCATCGTCGTGGCGGCCTGGAGGTCGCTTCGCGCCTCCCGCGCTGCGGCCGCGCCCCAGACCGCGATGCAGGCCGCGCTTCATGCATCCACGGCCACGCTGCCTCACCTGCGCCGGGGGCTGAGCGCCGAAAGCGCCCAGCGCGCCGTGCCCCATCTGTGCGCCCTCACCGGCGCCGCTGCGATCGCGCTGGCCGACACCGAGTCGGTGCTGGCGATCGAGGGCGAGGGGCGCGACCAGGTCAGGCCGGGCGACCAGCTCACGCGGCTGCTCGCCACCACCCGCGACGATCGCCTGCACATCGTCCAGCGCCTGGTGTCGTCGGACCCGAGCTGCCCGCTTCACTCCGCGGTCCTCGCGCCGCTGCTCGTCCACGGCGAGCGCGCCGGGACGCTGATCGCCTTCTACCGGACCGAGGGCCGGCCGAGCCCCGAGGAGATGCGGATCGTCCAGGAGGCGGCAAGCCTGGTCAGCGCGCAGGTCGAGCTGTCGGTGATCGCCGAGCAGGAGGAACGTCTCGCCCAGGCCGAGCTGCGCGCGCTGCGCGCGCAGATCTCCCCCCACTTCATCTATAACGCGTTGGCCGCCGTGGCCGGCGATATCCACGTCCGCCCGGACGACGCGCGCGAGCTCCTGATCGACTTCGCGGAGTTCACCCGCTACCTGTTCAGAGACGGCCGCTCCTACGTCACCCTGGGCGAGGAGCTCGAGCATGTCGAGCGCTACCTGCGCCTCGAGCAGGCCCGTTTCCGCGACGCGCTGCACGTCAGCATCGAGGTCGCCGAAGGCACGCGCGGAGCGATCGTCCCCGCGATGTCAGTCCAGCCGCTGGCCGAGAACGCGGTGCGCCATGGGGTCGAGCGCCGCGCGGGGCGCGGCCGGGTGAGCATCACCACGCGACTGGTCGGGATCGACGTCGAGCTCCGAGTCAGCGACGACGGGGTCGGGATCGAACCCGAACGCGTGCCGGCGGTGCTGGCCGGCGCGGGAGGCGGGATCGGCATCGCCAACGTCGACGCCCGCCTGCGAGCCACGTTCGGCGACCGCTACGCGCTGCGGATCGAGTCCGAGCCGGGGGCCGGGACGACCGCGGTCATGACCGTGCCCAACCTACGCGGCGAGCCGGCGGAGCAGACGCTGGCGTGGACCACGTGAGCGCCGAGCGCCTGCACATCCTGGCCGTCGACGATGAGCGCTCGCAGCTCGAGGACCTCGCCCGCCTGCTCCGGACGTTCCCGGCCGTGGACACCGTCGAGTGCGCCAACGGCGGCCGCGACGCGCTGCTGATGCTCTCCGGCGAGCACGGCTACGACGCCGTGTTCCTCGACGTGCGAATGCCGGACCTGGACGGCGTCGAGCTGGGGCGGGTGCTCCGTCGCTTCGCCATCCCGCCCCAGCTGGTGTTCGTCAGCGCCTACGACAGCGCCGCCGTCGAGGCCTTCGAGCTGCACGCGCTCGACTATCTGCTCAAGCCCGTCAGCCGCCGGCGGCTTAGCGAGTCGCTGGCCCGGGTGATCTCGGCGCTGGAGAGCGTCGGGCAGGAAAGCCCGCCGCCGCAACCGGGGGTCGACCCCCCGCCCGAGGCCCAACCGCCGGGCTCGACGGAGATGGTGGCGGTCGCCAACGTGCGCAGCGGCACGACCCGGCTCATCCCACGAAGCTCGATCCTCTACGCGCAGTCCTACGGCGACTTCGTGCGCATCGTCAACGCCGAGGGCCGCTACCTGCTGCGCGCCACGCTGTCCGAGGTCGAGCGCCGCTGGGCGCCGTTCGGCTTCGTCCGCGTGCACCGCCAGTACCTGGCAAACCTCGCGCGCGCGGTGGAGCTGCGGCCGCAGCTGGGCGGCGGCGCCGAGCTCGTGTTCGGGGACGATCAGGCGATCCCGGTGGCCCGCAGGCACGCGGCTGAGCTCAGCCGGCGCCTGCGGGTCTGAAACCGGGAGACAGCGGCGTCACGCCTCGGCGTGCGCCTGCTCCTCCTTGATCTTGTCCTCGAGTGCCGACATCACGTCGGGATCGCGCAGGGTGGTGACGTCGCCCAGTGCACGGCCCTCGGCGATGTCGCGCAGCAGGCGGCGCATGATCTTGCCCGAGCGGGTCTTCGGCAGATCGTCGGCCCAGATGATGCGCTTGGGCCGCGCGAACTTGCCGATGCGCTCCGCGACCACTTGGCGGATCTCCTGCTCGGTCTCCTCCGAGCCGTAGAGCTCGCCCTGAAGGGTCACGAAGGCGCAGATCGCCTGACCGGTGTCCTCATCGGACTGGCCGATCACCGCTGCCTCGGCGACCTTCGGATGAGCGACGATCGCCGACTCGACCTCGGCCGTGGACAACCGGTGGCCCGAGACGTTCACGACGTCATCGATGCGCCCGATGATCCAGAAGTAGCCGTCCTTGTCCCTCCGCGCGGCATCGCCGACCAGGTAGGTCTCCTTGCCGAAGCGCGAAAAGTAGGTCTCGACGAAGCGGTCGTCCTCCTTGTAGAGCGTGCGCAACATCGACGGCCACGGCCGCTTCAGCACGAGCAGGCCCTGGCCTTCGGAGATCGGCTTGCCCTCTCGCTCGTCGACCACGTCCGCCAGGATCCCGGGGAACGGCCGCGTGGCCGAGCCGGGCTTGGTGGACACGATTCCCGGCAGCGGCGTGATCATGATCGCCCCGGTCTCGGTCTGCCACCACGTGTCCACGATCGGCGTGCGGCCGTTGCCCACGACCATGCGGTACCAGAGCCAGGCCTTGGGGTTGATCGGCTCGCCGACCGTGCCCAGCAGCCGGAGCTTCGAGAGGTCGTGCTTATAGACGTGCTCGACGCCCCACTTGATGCAGGCCCGGATCGCGGTCGGTGCGGTGTAGAAGATGGTCACGCCGTGGCGTTCGCAGAGCTCCCACCAGATCCCCTTGTGCGGGTAGTCCGGAGCGCCCTCGTACATGACGCTCGTGGCCGCGTTGGCCATCGGGCCGTACACGATGTAGGAGTGCCCCGTGACCCAGCCGACGTCGGCTGAGCACCAGTAGACGTCCTGATCGGGCTTGAGGTCGAAGACGTAGCGATGCGTCGCGGCCACGCCTGTCATGTAGCCGCCGGTCGTGTGAAGCACGCCCTTGGGCTTCGCGGTCGAGCCGCTGGTGTAGAGCACGTACAGCGGGTGCTCAGCCTCCAGCTCTTCGGCCGGACACTCATCTCCGGCCTTGTCCATCACCTCGTGGAACCACACGTCGCGTCCCTCGCGCATCTCGCACTCGGCGTCCGTGTGCTTGACGACGATGATGTGCTCGAGCGTCTCCAGGTCGTTCATGACGGCGTCGACCTGCTGCTTGATCGGGGCGGTCTTGCCCTTACGCCGGGCACCGTCCACCGTGATCAGCGCCTTGGCGTGCGAGAACTCCATCCGCTCGCGGACCGACTCGGCCGAGAAGCCACCGAACACGACGTTGTGCGGAGCGCCGATGCGCGCACAGGCCAGCATGGCCACCACGACCTGCGGGATCATCGGCAGGTAGATGCCGACGATGTCGCCCTTCTGGATGCCCATGTCCTTCAGCGCGTTGGCGAACTTCTGAACGTCGCGGTGCAGGTCGGAGTAGGTGACGTCGCGCTCCTCGCCTTCCTCACCGCGCCAGTGGAACGCAACCCGCTCGCCCAGACCGGCCTCGACGTGGCGGTCCAAGCAGTTGTAGGACGCATTCATCGTGCCGTCCTTGAACCACTTGTAGAACGGCGGGTTCGATTCGTCGACGGTCTCGGTTGGCTCCTTGAACCAGTGGAGATCCTTGGCGCGGGCCATCCAGAAGCCCTTCCAGTCCTGCTCTGCCTCGTCGTAGATCGACGGATCGCTGAGCAGAGCATGGCTCGCGAAGTCTTCTGGCGGATCGAACGTCTCGACCTCCAGCATCTCCTCGAGCTTGGCCTCCAGCTGCTCGTCCGTAAGCCTGGTGGCGGTGGTGTCTGCCATGCGGAACCTCTCCTTCCTTGCCCTCTAGGCGCCTAAGGCCGGACAGCCCACGGCGCCGAACCCTAGGGCCGGCGCCGGAACTGTCGCTATCTGCGGCAAATTATGTTGACTTAGTTCTACCGGACTGTGGCCTTTGAGGAAAGGCCTGGGGTTCTCCTAGCGACGGAGCGGGACGACCGGGAGCAGGACGCGCCCGAAGGTCGAGTTGATCACCGCGGCGAACGAGGCGTACCAGGCCGCAAGCGCGGTGAGGATGCCCAGGTACCCACCGAGCTTGATCGTGCCGTTGGTCACGTTCGTCGTCCCGGCGAGGGCGGAGTTGCCGATGCCGAGGATGATGAAAGTGATCGCCAGCAGCAGGAACACCAGGGCCACGGCCCCCGTCGTGCGGAGCGAGGCCACGAACATGTAGGTCGTGAAGATGCCCCACATCCACAGGTAGAGACCGAGTCCGCTGAACACTTCGCTGCCGGTGTTCTGGGCGGCAGAGTGGACGATGAAGTAGAACGAGATCCAGAACGCGCCGTAGGAGCAGAACGCGACGGCGCCAAAGGTGTTGCCGGTGCGGAACTCCCAGATTCCCGCCAGGAACTGGGCGATGCCGCCGTAGGCGATCGCAAGGCCCGCGACCATCGGCAGCAGTCCGCCACCCGGCGCACCGTGCTGGACTCCGACCAGGCCCGCGTTGACGAGGCTGAGCATGAACGTCGTGCCCGCGAACCCGGCGAGGCCGAGCGGCCCAGGGTCGGCGGGGGTCCACCCGGCCATGGCACCGCGGCCGGCCGTGGGATCGGGCGCAGGGGCTACGTCGGCTTCTCTGGTGCCCATGCGGCTAGCTTCCATCGATGACACTCCTCTCGTTGGAACGATGGCGCTGGGCAGGTTGCAGGCCCCCGTGGCGGTCCGCAACGGCGGATCGACCAGCGGCGCCGATCGCGCGATGAACGGCGGGCGGGCGCGATGAACGGCACCGGTGCCCGAGTCAAACCTGGCGGAACCTCATGAATGGAGCCTCGCGAGTCAGACCCCGCAGTCCCGGCCCCTGGCGTGGACAGGGGCCGGGACGGTCTCGGCCGGGGCCGTCAGTCGCCGCGGACGCTCAGCCGCCGACCCCGAGGGGCTCAGCTGCCGGGCCTTAGCTGCGGCGAGGTAACGATTTGCTTCGGAGAGAGATGAGAAGCAAGCCTTTGATCGGCCGCCTAGCAAGCCAGGGGTCGGCTTGCCTCTCAGTCTCGACAGATGTCTGAGGGGCTCAGTGCCGGCGCTTGCGCTTGCGCTTGGGGCCCGTTCGCGGCGCCGGAGCGCCCGCCGTCGCCACAGCTCCCCCGCCACTGGTCGCCGGCTTCGCGCTCGGCTTCGGGCTGGGCTTGGGCGCTGCGCCCCGGCCGGCCTTGCCGCCCGCCCGCCCGCCTCGGCCGGCGCCCGTGCCCCCGCTCGCGCGGATGCGCGCTTCCCGCGCCTCCTGCGCCGACGGCCACGGCACGGCTTCGCCGGTGCTCCAGGCCGGAGGCTCCCCGGCGGGCCAGCGACCGGCGAACAGGACGGCCAACGCAAGCAGCCAGTAGGCCTCGGCGACGATCAGCGTCGGCACGATCACGACGGCGCCGGAGATCATGCCCAGGTAGCCGGTGAACCTCGTCAGGAGCCCGACGCGCATGGCCTGCAGAGCGGTGAGAAGCACGGCGAGCGCGAGCACGAAGGCGCCGAGGAAGCCGAGCAGCTGGAGGATCACGACGACGCCCGAGCCGATCAGGTGATGGGCCTGTGTGTAGGACTGATCGCCGCTCGTCACGAATTGATGGGCCTTCTGCGCGATCAGGATCGCGTCGGCAAGCGTCGACACGGCGGTCAGCACGCCGCCGGCGATGGCGACGGGCCGCACGAAGCCGGGAAGGTTCGGGTTACGCGCGCGGACGGCGTCGAGCAGGAAGATCAGCGTCGCCGCGATCGCCAGCGAGTCGAGCGCGGTCAGGGCGGCACCGAAGAGGTCGAGGCCCGTGCGCTTGCTCTCGACGATCAGCTGCACGGTGGCCTCGTTGACCTTGGGCTGCGGCCCGACAGCGTGGATGATCGTCGTGGCGATGAGCAGGACCCCGGCGACTGCGGCCACGATCGCGTAGCGCGGGCGCATGCGCGCCTCGTGGCCCAGGCGCTCCTGCTTGGCAACGGCGGTGCTCATGCTCGCGCCAGTGTAGGGGCGAGCCGCGTGTGCCGCCCGTGGCCCGGGCACACCCGCCGCCCGTGGCCCGGGCACACCGGCCGCCCCCGCCCCGAGGCACGCCAGCCGCCCCCGCCCGGGCACACCGAGCGGGGTGAGTACCATTGGCCCCATGGAAGGAAGTGGCTTCGGCGGAATGTTCGGGGATCCCGATGAGCTCCAGCGCCGCCTCGGCGAGTTCGCCGAGCAGATGCAGGGCGCGCAGCGGCTCGCATGGGCGGACAACGCGATCAAGCTCGCCGTCGACCTGACGGTGGCCGCGATCAACCGCGTCAACATCCAGGGCACAACCGAGCAGCAGGCCGAACAGCTGCGCTCGGTGATGGCGGTCGTCTTCCCCGAGGCCGTGACTCTCGTGCGCGAGGCGCGCGAGGGTCTTCAGTAGCTCAGCCGGTCTTCAGCGCGCCCAGCACGAGGTCGTCGTGCTCGGCGGGCTTGACCTGCCGGAAGACCTGCTTGATCCTGCCCTCGGGGTCGATCACGAATGTGGAGCGCTCGGCGCCCATGTACTTGCGCCCGTACATCGACTTCTCCACCCACACCCCGTAGGTCTCGGCCACCTGGTGGTCGGCGTCGGCCAGCAGCGTGAACCCGAGCCCGTACTTCTCGTCGAACTTCGCCACCCGCTTGACCGGGTCCGGTGAGACCCCGAGCACGACCGCGTCCGCCTGGTCGTACTCAGGCCGGTGATCGCGGATGCCGCACGCCTGCGTCGTGCAGCCTGGGGTGTCGGCCTTGGGGTAGAAGTAGAGGACGACGGTCTTGCCCTGGAGGTCGGAGAGGGTCACCGCGTTCCCGTGCTGGTCTGGGAGGGTGAAGTCCGGGGCCTTGTCTCCTGGCTCGAGCATGGGCGGGCGATTCTAATGACCCGTCCACAGCACCGGTTATTGGTGCGGATCGACCGGGAACGCCCCCAGGCACTATGCGTTTTTCATATCACGACCTCGGGCATCAGCCCGCGGGCAGCACGGTCGTTGTGCACCTGACCGGCTCGGCGGCCAACGTCCTGTTGGTGGACCCGACGAACTTCGGGCGCTACCGCGCGCGCCAGGCGTTCTCCTACCACGGAGGCCTGTGCAAGCGCTCCCCGGCCGAGATCGAGATCCCGAGCGAGGGTCACTGGCTCGTGATCATCGACCTCGGCGGTTATAAGGGCCGGGTTCGCGGGCGCGTCGAGGTGGTGGCTCCCGACGGTCGCAGGACAGAGGCTGCCGCCGAGAGAGACCTCGTCGAAGCCTGAAGCGCTCGCCTGATCGCGGTCACTCGGCCGGGGCGACCTCGGTCGGGAGCGGTTCCGTGGGCTCCTTCATCAGGTTCCGCTTGATGTACGAGCGATTCTTGGCCAGCGCCTTCGAGATCTTTCCCTTGCGGATCCCGTGCAGGTAGCCGATGCACCAGTCCAGCTGCTGCAGCGCGTCCTCCGCTGCCCGCCGGTAGCGCTCCCCTTCGTCCGAGCTCATGGACTCCTCCTAGCGTTCCGGGTTCACTCAAGTGGCTACCCGGATCGGCCTTGATTTGCGCGTCCGGCCGCGGGACCGCTGATACCGGAGGCAGGTCAGCGCACCGATGGCTGATGTTTAGCGCTCTGGAGTTCTGGGTATTACGCGCGCCACCGCAGCGGTTCAACGGCGAATGAGGTCGAGAAATGAAGGATGGGGCGCAGGATTCAGGCACGGCCGTCGCCGGGCTGGATGACCATGGGCTGACGGAGCTGATCGCCGCCCTACGCGCGGCGCGGGATGGAGACTTCTCGCAGCGGCTGACGCCGCGTGGCGGTGGGGTCGACGCCGAGCTCGCCCATCTGTTCAACGGGCTGATCGAGCGCAACGACCAGCTGGCCGGCGAGCTCGTGCGAGTAGGCAAGATCATCGGCCGCGAGGGGCGGATGACCGAGCGCGCCGCGATGCCCGGAGCCGCCGGCGCCTGGCAGACCTCGATGGACTCCCTGAACGCGCTGATCGACGATCTCGTGCGGCCCACGACCGAGGTGGCGCGCGTGATCGTCGCGGTCGCCGAGGGCGATCTCGGCCAGAAGATGGCCCTGCGGATCGACGGCCAGCCGGTGAAGGGCGAGTTCCTGCGCATCGGCACGACCGTGAACACGATGGTCGACCAGCTCTCGGCCTTCGCCGACGAGGTCACACGCGTGGCCCGGGAGGTCGGGACCGAGGGCAAGCTCGGCGGCCAGGCGG
>DATGJM010000207.1:0-9213 GCA_035295205.1 Solirubrobacteraceae bacterium
GACGTCGAGCGACTCGGCGGGGTCAAGCCGGACTGATCGGCTCGCGTAGCCCAAGGCGCGCGACCTCGAACCACTCAAGCGGTCCCGACGGCCAGTCGGGTCGTGCTTCCCACACCTCGGCGCCGGCAGCGGCGAAGACGATCCCGAACAGAAGCTCGCGGAGCGCTTCCGCCACGAAGCCACCATCCGCGGCCCGCGTGGCAATCGCGACCCAGACCTCGTCGCCCGCCGGCGACAGGAACAGCCGTGCGTCGATGAGTTCGGCGAGCCGGATCATCACGTCCCTGCCCGGCGCCGCTGCCGCCGCCTCGAGCCCGTGCCGGGCCTCGACCTCAGCCGCGGCGAGCACCCGGGCGTCGCGCTCGAAGACATCGCGCTGGCGATCGTCGGCGGTCGGAAGTAGCTGCCCGGCCTCGTGGAGCGCCACGAACACCTCGTAGGCGTCGTCGCGCGAGCCCGCCTCGCGTTGGGCCGCAGCGAGCAGGCAGAACCGGGCGGCGTCCTCCTCGAGCCAAGTCGCACCGCGCCAGCGTCCATGCCGAAGGCGATACACGAGCGGGTGGTCGATCGCGAGGATCCGCTTCTGACCCTGGGGCGCGGCTGGCGCGATGCGCCGGGCCTCGTCGAGCAGCGGGTGGTCAAGCGTGCCGAGGTCGACTTCGACGGTCGGCAGCTCCAGGCTCAGATCATCCCGAAGGCAGCGGATCGTCGGCCGAGTCCGGCGGCTAGACAGAGCAGACATGAGCAGGCGACGGTAGCCACCGTCCCCGACGGATCGCCGCCATCCGAACCCGCGTCGGCCTGTGGCCGAGTTCGGCCACTTCTGCGGCCGAGTTGTGGCCGACTCCCCCACCGGCCGCCCGCAAATTGCGCCATTCCGTTCGTGCGAACGGCCACAGCCTTCGCATCCTTAAACACCTGCAGCGGGGCGAAATTCCGAGGATTTCGCACCCGCTGCAACTAGTGGAGACGGCGGGAATTGAACCCGCGTCCGCGGTCGCATGAAAGGTGGCGTCTACGAGCGTAGCCGGCGCTCTGATCTCACTCTCGACTCGCCACGCCGGCGGGGTTGTCGAGAGCCAGCTCCGGATTGGTGGTCCTCGGATTGGCCGGAGCGAACCTCACCGAGCTAGCCTGCTAGTTGATCCCGGCGATCCCCACCGCAGGCGAACGGGGGCCGAGATGACCTAGGTCAGACGGTGTTAGACGCCGACGAGGTCGTACGTGTGCGTGTCCGCACTTATGGTTTCCCGGGTTTTTACGAGGCCGCCCGGGGTCCTCGACTCGCAACCACCCCCACGAACCAACCACGTCGAAGCCTGTCGTCCCCGGGGGTGTACGTCTCATCCGAGTATATCGGCGGTCCGGAAGGGCCCTGTACTTCGAAGAACGGGGTAAGAACTGCCCGGAAACGCCCGCGCACTGCCAGAATCGTTACTGCCCATGAGCATGCAGTGGCCACCCGCCCCGCCTGAGCCGGATCTCGGCGCGCCCCTCGAACCCGCGCCCACAGCGCTGTGGATCGACCCGCACCCGGACGAGCCACCGCAGCAGCCGCAGCGCTCGGCGGTGACCAGGAACCAGAAGCTGCGCGGCCGGTTGAGCGCCGCCGGCGCCGCGATCGTCGCCTTCTTGGCCAAGTTCAAGGCGATCATCCTGTTCCTCCCGAAGATCAAGCTCCTGGCCACCCTGGGCACCGGCCTGGTCTCCCTTGCCGCCTACGCCACGATCTGGGGCTGGCAGTTCGCCGCCGGATTCGTGCTCCTTCTGTTCGTGCACGAGATGGGGCACGTGATCCAGCTGCGCCGAGAGGGCGTCAGCGCCAGCCCACCGATGTTCATCCCCTTCCTGGGGGCAGTGATCTCAGCCCGCACGCTCGGCGAGAACGCGCTGGCAGAGGCTCGCGTGGGGCTGGCCGGCCCGATCCTCGGCAGCGTCGGGGCCACGGTCTGCGTCGTGCTCTGGCATGCCACCGGCAGCGACCTGTTCAGGGCTCTGGCCTACTTCGGGTTCTTCCTGAACCTCTTCAACCTCCTGCCGATCGTTCCGCTCGACGGGGGACGGGCGATGGCGGCGATGGCCCCATGGATGTGGTTCGTCGGCTTCGCCGCGCTGATCCCGCTGATCTTCGTCCTGAACAGCCCGATCCTGCTGCTCATCATCCTGTTCGCAGGCTTCGAGTTCCGCCGCCGGTGGCAGCGCCGGCGTTCGGGGGATCCCGCCGAGGAGGCCTACTACCGGGTCAAGCCGCTCGACCGCGTGGCCGTGGCCGCGGTCTACCTGGCGCTGATCGCGCTGCTCGTCACCGGCATGCACGCCACGTATCTGGCGCGCAGCCTGGGCTGACCCGCTCACGCCCCGCCACTTCGCTCCGCCAGGCCGCGCCGACCACCGCGGACCGCGAAAAAGGTGCAAACCGAGCGCTGGCAGCAAGCGATTTGCACGTTTCGTGCCCTGAGGGCACGGAACGTGCAAACACACGGCCCGCCCGCGCAGGTTTGCGCCTTTTTGCCGGCGGAGGAGACGCGAGTTCCTCAGACCGGAGGGACAGGCGTTCCTCAGACCCGAGCGACAGGCCTCAGACCCAAGCGACAGGCCTCAGACCCGAGCGACAGGCCGCTCAGACCACGGAGCCGCAGTACCTCAGCACAGATGGAAAGGCCCCCAGACCCCGGAGACGCAGTCCCTCAGGTCAGAGTCAGATCAATACGTCGCGTCCGGCGGCGGTCCACGGCGGACTGCCGTGTCGTCGTACGGGACGTTCCGGCGGCCCTGGTTCTGCCAGGCGAACATGTAGATCAGCGACAGGACCAGTCCGACGAGGCCGACGACGATGAGCACGGTGCCGGCGGTCTGGATGTTAAAGCCGTTGGTGTGCGCGGTCACGGCCCATTTGAGAATGGCCCCGACCGCGATCAGGAGGATGGACGTACCGAGTGTCATAGCCCGGGTCTACCCGCGGTGCCGAGACCCAACCCCGGTCTGGACGAGCGTACGAGCGCTCAGCGGCGGGCGTCGCGCAGCTCGCGCTGAACCTCGCGTGCGACTTCGCGCTTGCGGATCGTCTCGCGCTTGTCGTGCACATCCTTGCCTCGCGCCAGGGCGATCTCGACCTTGGCGCGTGCCGAATCCGGGCCGAAGTAGATCCGGGTCGGCACGAGCGTGAGCCCGCGCTCGCGGGTCTTGCCGGTCAGCCGCTCGATCTCGGAGCGGTGAAGGAGCAGCTTGCGCGGGCGCTCCGGCTCGTGGTTCTCGCGCGACGCCGGCCCGTAGGGCGGAATGTAGGTGCCGATCAGCCACACCTCGCCATCGCGGATCGCGGCGTAGGAGTCCTTCAGCTGGGCCTTGCCCTCCCGCAGCGACTTGACCTCGGTCCCGGTCAGCACGATCCCGCACTCGAAGCGCTCGAGGAACTGGTAGCGGTAGCCCGCCTGGCGATTGGACGCCACGTCACCGGGAGCCGCCTTGCGCTTTCCCTTCGCCATGCCTCAGTCGTCCTCGGAAACCGGCATCAGATCCACCCTACCTCGCGGCGCATCGATCTGTCCGACGCGCACGGTGACCGGATCCCCGAGGCGGATCGAGCTCCCGCTGCGCGTGCCCACGAGCATCGTGCCCTCATCGTTGAGCTCCCACCAATCCCCGCGCAGCCGGCGCACGGGCAGCAGACCCTCGAACGCCCCCTCCTCTCCGAAGGCCACGAACGCCCCGGCGCCGGCGAGCCCCACGACCTCCCCCTCGAACACCCTGTCCGCTCCCTCGGCGAACAGGCACCGCTCGAGCATGAAGCAGCGGGCGATGTCATCGGCGGCGCGCTCGATCGACATCGCCTCCCGCTCGCGGGTCGAGGTCCAGGGACCGGCGGCCGCGACCCAGGCCGGGTCGGGCGCGGGCAGCGACCCATCGAGGCCCGACAGCAGCGCCCGGTGGCAGATGACATCGGGATAGCGGAGGATCGGCGAGGTGAAGTGGCAGTAGCGAGGCGACTGCAGGCCGGCGTGCCCGAGGTTCCGCGGGTCGTAGTAGGCCTGCTTCAGCGAGCGCAGGATCAGGCTGGTCAGCGCGCGGCGTCCCCGTCCCCGGCCCGCCCCGGCGAGCCAGCGCTCCACCGACTGCGAGACCTCGCCCACCAGATCCGCCGCCTGCTCGGAGCTCATATGGCCGCGCGGCCCCGGCGGAGTCGGCACGCCCAGAGAGGCCAGCTGCGCGAGCAGGCGCTCCACCGCCGCAGCGTCCGGGCGCTCGTGGACGCGGTACAGGGCGGGGATGCGCCGCGCCTCCAGGAAGCCCGCAACCTGCTCGTTCGCAGCGATCATCAGGTGCTCGATTAGACGGTGCGACTCGGTCTGAGCCACGGGCGTGATCGCGACCACGTTGCCGTCGCGATCGAAGCGGAACTCAGGCTCCTCGGACTCGAGCGTCAACGCCGCCCGGGCCGCCCGCCGGGCACCCAGCGCGCCGGATGCCGCCCGCGCCGCCGCCAACCCATCGCCCCACGGCGCGCCGGCGCGCTCGCTGCCGGCGAAGATGCGATCCACGCGGTCGTAGTCCAGCCGCTCGTCGGAGCGGATCACCGAGCGGTAGAACGCACTCTGACCCGACACGACACCGTCCGCTCCGATCACCATCTCGACTGTGACCGTCGCCCGATCCTGACCGGGCACGAGCGAGCATGCCTTGTTCGACAGGGCCTCGGGAAGCATCGGCTCGACCGCGCCCGGGACATAGACACTGGTAGCACGCCGATACCCCTCGCGGTCGACGAGGGACTTCGGCGCCACGTAGGCGCACACGTCGGCGATGTGCACCCACACCCGCCACGAGCCGTCCGTCAGCGCGACGGCCGAAATCGCATCGTCGAAGTCCTTGGCCGTGGCTGGATCGATCGTGAACGTCGGCGTGTCCCGTAGGTCGCGGCGGCTCGTCTCCGCCACGACTTCCTCGGTGCTGGCGTCACGGGCCTCGTGGGCCACCGCCGGGTCGAAGGTCCGGCGCAGCCCGCGGTCGATCATCAGCGCCTCGATCACGTCGCGGGCGATGTCCGGGCGTCCGAGCCGCCGCACCACCTTGGCGCGGCCGCCCCGGCTGCCGCGACCACCCCGCCGGTCGCGGGTCTCGTCCACCCGCACGACCACGAGGTCCCCGATTCCGGCCCGCCCGTCCACCGTCACCGCCAGGCGAGGACCGCTCGCGAAGAACGGCTCGGCAACCGTGAACTTGCCGCGGCGCTCGAGGAGCGCCACGCGCGGCTCGCTCACCGCACTTCGGCGACGACGGTGCGCTCGGCGGTCGTCAGCGCCTCGTCGGCCGTCGTCTTCGGATTGTCCAGGGCGTAGATGTCGGGGGATATCCCGGCCCCCTCGCGAACGCCTCCGCCGCCGAGGTTGTGGCCGGACGGGGTGAAGTACTCGCCCACCGTGATGTCCAGGGCGCCCCCGCCCGGCAGTGGCTCGATCTCCTGGAAGACGCCCTTGCCGTAGGTGTGTGTACCGACCACTTTCGCCCGTCCACGGTCGTGAAGGGCGCCGGTGACGATCTCGGCCGCCGAAGCCGTGCCGCGGTCGACGAGCACGACCATCGGCAGATTCGGAGCGATCGCGCCGCCGCGGGCGGTGTAGACCTGCTTCGGCTGGGCGCGGCCGGCGGTCGAGACGATAGTGCCGTCGGCGATGAACAGGCTGGCCACGTTGACCGCCTCATCGAGAAGTCCGCCGCCGTTCTCACGAAGGTCGAGGACCAGGGCCTGGGCATGGGCGTGCAGGGCCTTCTCGAGCTGGGCCCGCAGCTCGATGCTGCACCCCTCGGTGAAGCTCGTCAGCTCCAGGTAGCCGACCCGAACCCCGTGGTAGGTGATCATGCGCTCGGCCGTCACCGGCACCACGATGTCGGCGCGCTTGATCGAGATCACGCGCTTGTGGCCGCCATGCTGCACGGTCAGCGTCACCTGGGTCCCCGCAGGCCCCTTGATGAGGCGGGAGCCGTAGTCGGCGGAGTGGTTGGCCAGTGAGTAGCGGCCCACCTGCACGATCACGTCGCCACGGGCCAGGCCGGCGCGCGCCGCCGGCGAGCCCGGGAACACGTCCACCACCCGCAGCCCGTGCGGGTCGAGCAGCACGTCGACGCCGATCCCGCTCAGGTGAGGGTTGGACTCGTTCATGAACGCCGCGTAGTCGGTGGGGCTGAAGTAGTGGGAGTAGGGGTCGTTCAGGCTTGCCACCATCGCGCTCAGGCTCTTGTTGACGAGATCGCCGCGCTTCAGCGGGCGGTAGTACTGAGTGGTCAACATGTCAAGGACCCGGTTGACGAGATCCTCGTCGTGCTGCTCGAAGAAGGCCCCGCGCAGCGGGGAGGGCAGCACGCTCGGATGCCCGCCGATCCAGATGCCCACGAGCAGCACGAACAGGAGCGCGACCACACGCACGATTCGGCGCTGTAGCGGGAGAACTCGGGGCGGCATGTACAGCCCGAGGTTAGCCTTCTGCCGTCACAGAGAACGCGTAAACGGTCTTCGACCGGAACACCTGCCCGACCTCGAGCACGACCGAAGGCCAGTCGGGCTCGCCCATGTGGTTGGGCGAGTCGGGGTAGTGCTGGGTCTCGAGCGCGAAGCCGGCTCCCTGCCGGTAGATGCTCCCTCCAGTTCCGACGAGGTCACCGGCGAGCATGTTCCCGGTGTACAGCTGCACCGCGGGCTCGGTCGTGGACACGGTGAGCCGGCGCCCGCTCACCGGATCAACGGCGACCGCCGCCCGCCTGAGCCGGCCGGGCGGCCCGTTCAGCACCCAGCTGTGGTCGTAGCCGCGGGCGATCGCCAGCTGCTCGCCCCATGGGCGTCTCGCCGCCCCGCTGCGCGGCGCGATCGGACGAAGACGCCGGAAGTCGAACGGGGTGCCGGCCACGTCGGCGAACTCGCCCGTGGGGACCTGGTCGTCGTCGATCGGGATGAACCGGGCGGCCGGAATCCGCAGGAGCTGGCGGTCGACCTGACCTGAGGCCTCGCCGGCGAGGTTGAAGTACGTGTGCTGGGTGAGGTTGATCACCGTCGGCTCCGTGGTCGCAGCCTCCCACTGCACCTCCAGGGCGCCCTCGGCTCGCACGGTGTAGGCCACGGTCGCCGTGACCTCGCCCGGGAAGCCGTTATGCCCGTCCGGGTCGACGTGGTGCAGCGTCAGCCCCACGCCGTCGCTGTCTCGCCAGACCTCGCCGACGTTCCAGACCGCGCTGCTCCAGGCGCCCGGCCCGCCATGCAGGCAGTTCGAGCCCTCGTTGGCCGGCAGCTCGTACCGCTGTCCACCGAGCGTGAACGAATGACCGCCGATCCGGTTGGCGTAGCGACCGACCGCGGCGCCGAAGTACGTCGTCTCGCCGTGGGCCAGGTAATCCTCGAGCGTCGCGAACCCGAGAGCGACGTTTTCCGGGCGGCCGTCACGTCCTGGCACCCAGATCGACTGGATCACGCCGCCGTAGTTGCTGATCCGCGCGCGCAGCCCCCCGCCGCTCGACAGCGTGAACAGGGATACGTCCTGTCCGTGAGCGGCACCCCACGATCGTCGTGAGATGCGCGGAGACGCCACCGGCCGGGCTTAGACCCGCAGGAAGCGGCGCAGCGAGAGCCCCGACCCCACCGCGGAGACGGCCACGCTCGCCCCGACGAGGATCGCGATCAGGACGGGGAAGGCCATCGTCTTGATCTCGCTGACCAGCGCCCAGCCGGAGAACAGAGGATCGAGCAGCGTCACCTTCACGATCCCGAGCAAGGCGATCGCCAGCAGGCCGCCCGTCGCCCCCACGACCACGCCTTCGATCACGAACGGCCAGCGGATGAACCAGTCCGTGGCCCCGACGAGCTTCATCACCTCGACCTCCCGGCGCCGGGCATACAGCGAGAGCCGGATCGTGTTGGCGATCAGGAGCACTGAGGCCAGCGTGAGCAGCGCCGCGAAGGCCAGGCCCCCGTAACGGACCGCCGAGGTCAGCTCGAGAGCCTTGCGGGTGTCCTGCCTCTTGTTCGAAACCGACCCGATCGCCGGGTCGAGCACCCCCCCGCCGGGCGTCAGGGCCGCGTGCACGGCGAGCACGTTCGAGGGGTTGTCGGGATACACGTGGAAGGTGTCGGGCAGCGGGTTGGTCCCGATCAGCTGCCAGCCGCCCTGGGGATCGGCCTGCACCTCCTGCTGGTAGGCCTGTTCCTTGGAGACGAACGTGACCGACTTGACGTGGTGCACGGCCAGCAGCTCACGACGCACACGGGCCGCGTCGGCCGCGGTGGCATTGGTCTTCATGAACACGTCGACGATCAGGCGGCCGCGGACCACGTTGGCCACGTAGTTCCCGGCCTGAACAGCGGGGATGAACGCCCCGAGCACGAGCATCGTCACCAGCACTGCGATCAGCGCGGCGGCGCTCGGCCAGGCGTTCCGGCGCATCGCGCGCAGCGCCTCGCGCAGGAAGAACCCCAACTGCATCGCTCAGACCCCCAGCGGGCGCTCGCCCGGAGCGCGCATCCGGACGGCGAACTCACGCGTGGACTCGTCGCGCGCGTACAGGCCCGTCGCCTCGTCGCGGACGATCCGCCCGCGCGAGAGCTCGAGCACCCGGCGGCGCATCTTGTCCACCATCACGTGATCGTGGCTGGCCACCAGCACCGTCGTGCCCGTGCGATTGATCCGGTAGAGCAGGCGCATGATGTCGATGCTCGTCTCCGGGTCGAGATTCCCGGTCGGCTCGTCGGCCAGGAGCAGCGGCGGATGGTTGACGAAGGCCCTCGCGATCGACACCCGTTGCTGCTCTCCGCCGGAGAGCTGATCGGGATAGTTGTGGAGCTTCGTCGAGAGCCCGGTGAGCCGGAGGATGTCCGGCACCTTGGCGCGGATCTCCTTGCGCGAGCCGCCGGTGACCTGGAGGGCGTAGGCGACATTGTCGTAGACGGTGCGGTTCGGCAGGAGCTTGAAGTCCTGGAAGACCACGCCGATGTTCCGCCGGTAGTAGGGAACGCGCCGGCGGGAGATCTCCGACAGATCGTGTCCGGCGACCCGAATCGCGCCCGAGGTCGGCTCGAGCTCCTTGATCAGCAGGCGCATGACGGTCGACTTGCCCGACCCCGTGGCGCCGACGAGGAACACGAACTCCTCGCGCTCGACCGAGAACGTCACCTGCTCGAGGCCCATGTCCCCACTCGGGTAGCGCATCGACACGCCGCGGAAATCGATCACT
>DATGJM010000208.1:0-23895 GCA_035295205.1 Solirubrobacteraceae bacterium
CAGCCCCGCACGAGCGCCAGGGCGCCGCGGCTCGGCAGCGAGCCGAGCATCTCGGCGCGCCGGCGCACGGCGCGCTCCTCGCCCCCGCGCGCGGCGGCTGACACCGCGCGCAGCTCGGCGATCTGCGCGAGCAGCTCCTCGCCTCCCTGTTCGCGCAGGACGTCTGCCAGCTGGCGGGCGAGGACCGAGCGTCCGTCCACGGCGGCCCGAAGCGGCTGCGCAGGCGGACCCCTACGGATGCCCTGCGCAACCGCCACTAGCCGGCCCCACCGGAATGATTCACCGCAAGGATTCCGCTGCGACCCACTAGCCGACCGCCACGGCTTCCCGGACCCGCGACGGGCGAACGGCCTGCTCGCGCTCCTCGATCTGCTCGAGCTTGGCCAGCAGGTTCTCCGCCATGCGAATCGAGGCGGCGTCGATCAGGCGCCCGTCGAGGGACACGGCGCCCCGTCCATTGGCGGCTGCTTCCTTCATCGCCTCGACGATCCGGTGGG
This sequence comes from Solirubrobacteraceae bacterium, assembly GCA_035295205.1. Classification (GTDB taxonomy): domain Bacteria; phylum Actinomycetota; class Thermoleophilia; order Solirubrobacterales; family Solirubrobacteraceae; genus Palsa-465. The sequence goes on from DATGJM010000208.1 coordinate 498, forward strand.
TCTTCTCGACCACGTGCGCGTCGGGCGTGAACACCTCGTTGGCCAGCGCGATCTGCGAGGGGTGGATCGCCCACTTACCTTCGTAGCCGAGCACGGCAGCCCGGCGCGCCGAGGCGAGGTAGCCCTCGGGGTCGGTGAAGTCGCCGAACGGGCCGTCGATCGGGCGCAGCCCGTAGGCCCGGCAGGTGACGGCGATGCGCGAGAGCGCGTAGTGCCACTGATCGCCCCAGTGCCGCGCGCGTTCGGAATCGCCCTCGGCGTCGGTGAGGACCGAGTAGTCGGGATTGGCGCCGCCGATCGAGGTTGTGTGGCTCTGCAGCGACGCCGCGTAGTCGGCGACTCCGAACACCATCGCCTCCATGCGCTCGGGGCAGGCGCGGGCGATCTCCTCGCAGTTGACCATGCCGATCGCGGTCTCGATCAGGACCGCGATGCCGATCCGCCGCGGCAGGCGCATCGCGTCCTCGATCTGGGTGAGCAGCGTCGCGACGAGGTGCACGTCGCCGGCGCCGGAGACCTTGGGGATCATGATCGTGTCGATGTGCTGGCCGGCCTCTTCCACGACGTCGACCAGATCGCGGTAGCAGTAGTGGGTGTCCAGGCCGTTGATGCGCAGCGACACCGAGCAGTTCGACCAGTCCTGCTCACGCAGCGCGTCGATGATGTTGATGCGGGCCTGAGGCTTGTCGTCGGGTGCGACGGCGTCCTCGAGATCGAGCATGACGATGTCGGCGCCGAGCGCCGGTGCCTTCTCGAGCATCCGCACGTTGCTGCCCGGTACGGCCAGCTCACTGCGGTGCAAACGGGTTCGTGTCGTGGTCATGACCGGGCACTACAGCGGCCCTCCGCCTCGACCACAACCTTTCTTAGATGAATTCCGGGCACTCAAAGAGCGCGCTCAATACATAGAGCGCAGTCATTGTCCGCAGTGGAATTCTTGGCTTTTGCGCCCGCTCCATCTCGTCTACGTTGCTCGGATGACGATCACGACTCCCCCCCAGCGACTCCTCTGCGGCCCCGGCCCGTCCAACGTGTCCCCCGGCGCGCTGGCGGCCATGCAGCAGCCGATGCTCGGCCACCTCGATCCGGACATGCACGACATCCTGCTCGAGGTCGTGGATCTCCTTCGCGACGCCTATCGAGCGCGCGGCGCCGGCCTGGTGCTCCCGCTTCAGGCGACCGGCACCTCCGGCATGGAGACCGGCCTCGCCCACCTGCTCGAGCCGGGTGATGTGGCGATCGTCGCCTCCTGCGGGTTCTTCGGCCGGCGGATCGCCGAGATCGCGCGCCGCTACGGCGCCGACGTGGTGGAGGTCGAGGCGCCCTTCGGGGAGGTGGTGTCCAATGAGCGGCTCCTCGACGCGCTCGACCGGTATCCGCACGCCCGGCTGATGGCCGTCGTGCACGCCGAGACCTCGACCGGAGTCAGGCATCCACTGGCCGAGCTCGGCGCGGCACTGCGCGACCGTGAGGGCGAGACGCTGCTGTTTGCAGACTGCGTGACCTCGCTGGGCGGTGTCGAGCTCGACTTCGACGGCTTCGGCATCGACTACGCGTACTCGTGCACCCAGAAGTGCCTCGGCGCGCCTCCCGGCATGTCCCCGCTTGCGGTGTCCGAGCGGGCGATGGAGCGCGTCCGCGCGCGGAAGATCCCGGTGCCGTATTCGCTGGACCTGCAGCTGCTCGAGGGCTTCTGGGTCAAGCGGCCCGTGGTCTATCACCACACGGCGCCGATCCTGCACATCTACGCCCTGCGGGAGGTGCTCCGCGAGATCGCCCTCGAGGGGCTCGAGAACCGCTGGGAGCGCCACTCCAACGCGGGCGCGTACCTGCAGATCGAGCTGCTCGAGCGAGGACTCGAGCTCCTGGCCGATCCCGACTACCAGCTCGCGCCTCTGACCGCGGTCAGGATCCCCGACGGTGTCGACGGCAAGCGCGTCCAGACCCGGCTGCTGCGCGAGCACGGGATCGAGATCGGCGGCGGTCTCGGCCCGGGCGCGCCACCGATCTGGCGCCTCGGCCTGATGGGCACCAACGCCACGATCGCGACCGCGGACCAGCTGCTCGGCGCGCTGGATGAGGTGCTGGCCGACGAGCCTGTGCTGGCCTCGGCTGCCTGAGCCGAGCACAGGACCTCCCGCCCCGCCCGGGACCCGCACGCACGGGGCCCGCCCCGCACGGGGCCCGCCCCGCACGGGACCCAGCCCCGCACGGGACCCCGCCCCGCACGGGACCCCGCCCCGAACGGCAAAAGGTGAAAACCGTGCACCCCGCCCCGTCGAGTTGCACGTTTCGTCCTCTCAGGGGACGAAAGGTGAAAACAGATCGGGCCGCGCGGTCGGTTTTCACCTTTTCCACCCCGGGGGGCGCCCGTGGCGACCCCGACCGCGACGACCGCGACCGCCGCCCCCGCCGGGGCTCCCTACCCCGTGGCCGCTCCGGCGCCCGCCAGCGCCTGGGCTGCGGCGCGCGACTCGGCGTACTCCATGAACGCCTTGACCTCCTTGCGCACCGGTCCGACCGCCGAGCGCACGACATACCAGTGACGCAGCGGCAGCCCACCTCGCACCCGCACGGTGGCCAGGCGGCCGAGCTCCAGCTCCATCTGGACGGCGCAGTGCGGTTGCAGGGCCAGACCCAGCCCGAGTGCGACCGCCTGCTTGATCGCCCCGTTCGAGCCCAGTGTCAGCACCTCCGGGTGCAGGCCGTGGGCGGCCAGATACTCCTCGACGAGGGTCCGTGTGCCCGACCCCGGCTCGCGCAGCAGCCACCGGCGCTCGGCAAGCTCGCCGACGTCGACGGCGCGCGCCTTCGCCAGCTGATCTCCGGGTGCGGTCACGAGCACGAAGTCGTTCTCCGCGAACGGCCTGCCCTCGATCGGCAGGTCCTCGGGCAGGCGGCCCGTGATCGCGACGTCCACGCGGTGGTCGACAAGCTGCTGGAAGACCTCGCGTCGATTTCCGACCTGGAGCGTGATCTGGAGATCGGGGTACGCCTCCCGGAACGTCCGTAGCAGCGGTGCGACCAGGTGCTCGCCGGCCGTGGTGACCGCCCCCAGGCGCAGCGTCGAGCGGTGCTCGCCGCCGATCTCGCGGGCCGTGCGCGCGCCGCGCTCGAGGAGCCCGAGCACGTCTGCGGCGTAAGCGGCGTAGGCCTCGCCCGCGGGGGTTGGAGCGAGGTGGCGTCCGCTGCGGGCCATCAGCGAAACCCCGACCTCGCGCTCGAGCGCCGCGATCGCCGCCGACACCGACGGCTGGGTGACAACGAGCTCCTCGGCCGCCGCGCGGACCGAGCCCCGGCGCACGACGGTGAGGAACGCCACCAACTGCGTCACGGTGACGGCCATGCCCGGCCCTTACGCTCGAAGCGCGGTAACTCCGCCGAGCTGGCGGCCCTGCGCCCGGTCGGGCATGGCTCCACGGCTGAGGTTCGCCCGCGCCCACACCAGGTGATAGAGCACCAGTAGCTGCACCAGCGCCAGCGAATCCGAGCGCAGCAGATCGGTGCCGAGCGCAAACTCGCCCAGACGCCGGACGCGCAGGTGGTTGGCGAAGCTCATCCTCCGCCACACGGTCTCCTCCAGCTCCGCGGCATGGGCGGGGTCGATGTCCCCGGGGATGCGCAGGAGCAGGTCCTGGTCCTCACGCAGGAGCGTTGGTCCATCACCGTGACCTTCCAGCAGGGGCGAGAGATCCGGGTGCGGCAATGTGTCACGGAGCAGGACCTCGACGTCGAGGTGCGCCGGGTCGGCCACTCGGCTGGCCTGGAAGGAGACGACGATGTCGGCATGGGCGCGTTGGGGGCGGATGTACTGCGCGGCGTCGCGCTCACGGCGATCGAGCTCAGCCAGCACCTCGTTCGTGGTGTAGCCGCGGCGCGTCGAGTCGCGCTTGAGCTTCCATGCCCGGCGCAGCTCCTCGGGCGGCGCCAGGAAAACGCGCACGTCGTGGGCGCTGCGCAGCGTTTCGGTGTGGTAGTTCAGGAGCCCTTCGACGATCAGAAACCGCGCGGCACGGGTGTAGATCGGGCGTCCGAGCGTCCCGTTGCGATGGTTGTAGACAGGCTTCAGCACGGCCTCGCCGCGGCGTAGATGCAAGAGGTGCTGGGTGAAGATGTCCAGGTGGTTGGCGTCGGGATGCAGCGGCGTGATGCCCAGCTGCACGCGCTCGCGCCGCTCGTAGCGGTGATAGTCGTCGGCGCTGATCAGCGACACCTGCTCGGCCCCCATCACCCGCATCAGCCCGCGCGTGAGGGTCGTCTTGCCGGTGCCGGAATCGCCGACTACACCGAGGACGATTGGCCGCGTCATCTACCGAGTGTACCTATTTGTCTAAAACGCGAGGTGGTTTCAGTGCGCGATCAACACATCGACGCTGGCCTTCCGGGCCACCGCCTCGCTGACACTCTGACCCAGCAGCCGCTCGACCAGGTTACGGCCGTGGGTGCCGACGATGATCATCTCCGCCTGGTGCTCATCGGCGAGCGTCACGATCGCATTCGCCGGCTCGCCCGTGGCTTCGATGTACTCAGCCTGAACGCCGAGCCCTTCGAGGTAGCTGCGCGCGTCGGCAAGCTCCCGGGCGTGCTCCTCCAGGGAGCCGGGCTCGAGTGGTCCGGCTGTCCGCGGACCGCCGATCTGCACCGGCGCGACGCTCGTGACGATCAGGCGCGCGGCGAGCGCCTTGGCCAACTCCGCGGCGCGCTCGAGCGCCGGCTGCGAAGCCGGCTCGCCGTCGTAGGCCAGCATGATCGTCTTCATGTCCCCTCCTTCGCGTAGAGGTAGCTCGGCATCCCGCCGAACTCGAAAAGATAACTCACGGTGCCAGGCCTGACGGGAGGCCCTGACTCTAAGAGTCGTCGACCGCCAGAGCGGCGAGGGCGTCCGCGAGGCAGCGATCGAGCGCGCCGTCGTCGAGCCGGCTGTAGAGCGGGCTCGCACCGTCGGTGAGCAGCAGCCGGAGCAGGGCCACACCGCGGGCATCCACCGGCCCGGGCTCGGTCAGCTGGGCGGCCAGCTCCTCGATCAGAGCGCGGCAGCGCGCCACGCCCGCCCGGCACAGCGGCACGGCGGCGCGAAACGGATGCTCGACATATCGCGAGTCGAAGAGCAGTCGCTGCAACGTCCGGGCCAGCTGCCGGCGCATACGGATTCCGATCAGCGACCTCGCACGCAGTGACAGCGCCGCGGAAGCGTCCGGAGAAGCTCCGCGCGCGAGCTGTTCGTCGAGGCGGTGTCCCTCGAGCCGGGACAGCAGCCGATCCCGCGGCCGCGTCCGCCGCCAGGTGACTCGGCCCGCCTCCGAGATGAGCAGCGTGGTCATGCGTGGGTATAGATACCCACTGACGGCACCACGCGCGAATATCGATAAGCGCTGCTGTCGAGCCAAATCCATTGGCGCCGAAACCGCTGCGGTGGGATGCTGTGCACCTACAGCCATGCTTGATTGGGCACCGTCCAGACAACGGGTCAGCACCGGGATCGACGCTCTCGACGGGGTCCTCGGCGGGCTGTACTGGGGCGACAACGTCGTTTGGCAGCTGGATGCGGCGAAGGTCGACCTGTTCTACGCCGCGATCGCGGGGCTGCCGGGAGAGTTCGAAACGCGGGTCTATGTCTCGCTTGGCCCCGGCGCAGGTCGCGCCGGCCTTCAGGAGATCGACCTGCTCTCCGCCGGGCCGGGGACGGCGATCGTCCAGCCTGGCGATCTGCTGCAGGAGATATACCGGCGTTGCCAGCCCGTCGGCCGCCGTCTCCTCCTGTTCGACTCGCTCGACAGCATGGTCGCCGCCTGGGGAGCCAACCAGGCGCGGGGCTTCTTCTCGCGCTGCTGCCCGATGCTGCTCGAGCTCGAGGCGATCGCCTACTGGGCGATGGGGACTCGATCCACGCCCGCCGCCGTGCGCGACACGGTCGAAGCCGTCACGCAGTGCGTGCTCCAGGTCGACGAGCGCAGCGTCCGGGTGGTCAAGGCGGAGGGCCGCAGCGACGGCGTCAAGGGTTCGGTCATGCACTGGCACGAGGAGGCGGGCAGGCCTGTGCTGGCGCCGGCCGAGCTGGTGGGCCGGGTGGCGGCCTCGCTGCGCGCCGTGCGCCGCACGCGGGAGCTGAGCCAGCACGAGCTCGCCGGCCTGGCCGGGGTGACCGCGAGCGCCATCTCCCAGGCCGAGCGCGCCGAGCGCGGCCTGTCTCTGAGCACGCTCGTGCGCCTGAGCTCGGCGCTCGGCTGCACGGTTGACGACCTGCTGCGCGGAGAGGATCCCGAGGTGTACCGGATCGGGCGCCGCGTGGAGGATCCCGAGGGCGACCCGGAGCCGACCATCAACCTCCTCGGCGACCCGCAGTCCGGGCTCCGCGCGGACCTCATCCACCTCCGGCCACGCGAGGCGGGCGCGCCAGCCCCGGGCGGCAGTGGCCAGGCGATCATCGCCGTGGCGAGTGGACTGGTCCAGATCACCGTCTCTGGGCAGACGCCCGCGGTCCGCCACGGCGAGGTGCTCGTCGCGGACAGCGAGCGGGTCGAGGGGTGGCGGAACCTCGGTCAGACCGACGCCACCCTGTTCTGGATCGTCTACAGCGCCGCTTAGAACAGCTGCAGGTAGCGGTTGAGCTCCCACTGCGTGATCTGCTCGTGCGCGGCCTGCCACTCGCCCATCTTCACCTTCGCGAAGTAGTCGACGTAGTCACCGTCGCGCGTACGACCGAGGGCCTTGCGCAGGACGTCACAGCGCTCGAGCTCGCGAACCGCGTCGAGCAGGTTGGCCGGGAGCACGTCGATGCCGTTGGCCTTCAGCTCCTCGGCGTCCAGCGTGTAAAGGTTGAGGGAGTTGGGCTCGCCCGGATCCAGTCCGCGCTCGATCCCATCCAGGCCGCACGAGATCATCGCCGCCGCGGCCAGGTACGGATTGCACGAGCCGTCCACGGTGCGGTCCTCGATCCGTCCCGGGGCGGGGATGCGGAGCATCTGGGTGCGGTTGTTGAACCCGTAGCTGATGTAGGCCGGAGCCCAGGTGGCGCCGCTGGTCGGTGCGCCGACCACGAGGCGCTTGTAGGAGTTCACGGTGGGCGCGGTGACTGCGATGTAGGCCTTGGCGTGGGCTTTCAGCCCGGCCACGAACTGGTAGCCGACCTCTGAGAGGCCCAGGCCGCGGGGGTCGTCGTCCGGCTCGCGCTCGAACGCGTTCTCGCCGTCGCGCCACAGGCTGATGTGGAAGTGGCAGCCGTTTCCGGTCTTGTCGGCGAACGGCTTGGGCATGAAGGTCGCGATCAGCCCGCGCTCCTGAGCCAGCGATTCGACCATGTAGCGGAAGAACACCGCCCGGTCGCACGTCGTGAGCGCGTCGGCGAATTGGAAGTTCTGCTCGAACTGCCCGTTGGCATCCTCGTGGTCGGTGGCGTAGTTGTCCCAGCCGAGCTCGGTGACCGCCTTCGAGACCTGGGCCACGAAATCGAGGTTGCGGGTCAGGGCGCGCATGTCGTAACAGGGCTGGTCGAGCGTGTCGAGCGCGTCGGCGATCTCGATCCCGCCGTCCTCACGGCGACGGACCAGGAAGTACTCGAGCTCGGCGCCGATCTTGACCTCGTAGCCCAGCGCGGTGGCGCGCTCGAGCACGCGGCGCAGAATCGTGCGCGGGCAGAACGGCCATTCCTCGCCGTCCACGGTGACGTCACAGGCGAGCCGCGCGACGTTCGGCCGCCAGGGCAGGATCGTCAAGGTCTGCGGATCGGGCATCGCGATGAGGTCGTGGTCGTGCGGGCCCTGGCCGATGTCGCCGGCGGCGAACCCGGCGAAGCCGGCGCCCTCCGTCAGAAGGTCCTCGATGTGATGGGCGGGGACCAGCTTGGCGTTCGGCTTGCCGTGCATGTCGACGAACTGCGCGAACAGGAACTCGATGCCGCGTTCGCGCACGATCCGGCTCACGTCCTTCGCGGCACTCGTGAGCGTCTCGTTGTGGGGAGAAGTCGTTGTGGCCATATGAGCAGGTATATCTGCGGCGCCTGGCCCGGACAATGGCCCGGAGTACCTCTTCGCGGCCACTAGCATGTTCGCTACGCACATAGGAAGCGCGTGGCCAGCACTAAAGCGATAGAGAACGAGCTTCACGGGCTCCGAGAGGAGAACCGCACGCTCTACGGCGTCATCAAGCTCGTCTCGTCTTCCCTCGAGATGCTGCCGATGCTCCAGGGCATCGTCGAGCTCACCACCGAGGCCACCGGCTGCCACGCCTGCTTCATCTACCTGCTCGAGGACGAGCGCCTGACGATCCGCGCCGCCTCTCCCGTGTTCGCCGACGCCGTGGGCACCGTGTCGTTCCCGGTTGACGAGGGCCTCGCGGGCTGGGTGGCCAGGCACCAGACGCCGGAGTTCATCCGCGAGAACGCGATGGCAGATCCCCGCATGAGGTTCGTGCCCGAGCTCCAGGAGGAGCGCTTTCAGTCGATGGTCGCGGTGCCGATCATCGCCCGGGCCGGCCACACGATCGGCGTGATCGTGCTGCACACCGAGGCGCCCCACGAGTTTCCCGAGGACACGGTCAACCTGCTCGTGCACATCGCCTCGCTGGTCAGCGGCGCGGTCGAGAACGCCCAGCTCTACGAGCGCGAGCGCCTGCGCGTGAGCGCGCTGACCCAGCTCTCGGCACTGGCCCAGGAGGTCGCGGCCGCAGGCGATGCCGCCGCGCTCGCCGCGGCGGTCGTCCGCGGCACCCGTGAGCTGCTCGGGGCAGCGGTGTGCCAGCTCTACCTGCTCGAGGACGACACGCGCGTCGAGCTCCTGGCCTCGTTCCCGCCCGAGGTCCGGCCGGCTTCGTGGCTGTCGAGCACCGCCGCGCTCATCGATGCGCTCGACGGGCGGGGCGCTCAGCCGGCCGCGGGCGCGCTCTGGCCCGGCCTCGAGACCACAGACGTCCTGCTCACCTCGCTCGTGTCCGGAGCCGAGCGCGTGGGCCTGCTCCTGGCCGGCTCGGCTCGGGACACCTTCTTCGACGAGCAGGCCGCCGAGATGGCGCGGGCGATCGCCCACCTCGCGGCGGTGGCGATCAAGCGAGCCGAGCTGATCGAGAGCCTGACCCAGGCCAACATCGTCAAGGACCTGTTCGAGGCACTGGCCGCGGGCGCGGCGGGCTTCGCCGCCGGCAAAGCCGCCGAGGTCCGCTGCGACCTGAATGAGCCCTACGTCGTCGTCTACGCCCAGCCCGCGGCCGGGCACGAGCAGGGCTCGGGCGAGTGGCGTGCTGCGGCGCAGGCCATGGCCGGCGAGCTGACCGGGGTCGCGGTGCGCGCAGCGATCGAGGCCGGGCCGGGGCCTCTTCGGGGCCTGCTCGTACTGGCTCGCCGGCGAGCCGAGCGGTTCGAGGAGGTGCTGCGCACGTGCCGAGCCCTGGCCGGCGCGAATGGGGCCGCGATGGGGGTCAGCGAGACACGCTCCAGCCCCGGTGAGGCGACCCGGGCGTACCGCGAGGCGCTCGATGCCTCCACGATCGGCCGCGCCCTCCTCATCGAGGGCGGCGCGATCGCCTACTCCGAGCTCGGCGCCTACCGCTACCTCGTGCACATCAATCCCGAAGACGCACCCCACGACCGCATGCGGGAGGCGGTCGACCGCCTGATCGCCTATGACCAGAGGCGCAGCGCCGCGCTCTTGGACACGCTCGAGCGCTACCTGGCCGAACGCCGCAGCGTGATCGAGAGCGCGCGGGCGCTGTACATCCACCCGAACACGCTGCGCCAGCGCCTGGCGCGCATCGAGTCGCTCACCGAGCTGAACCTCGACGACTCCGACCTCCTCTCGCTCGAGCTGGCGATCAAGCTGGCGCGCCTGCATGGGCGCCCGGCTGCGAAGTCCGCCGCCGTCAGAACCGCCGCCGGACGCCGCTAGGCGACCACGAGGTAGACCGGGATCTTCGCCTTCCGGCGCACGCGCTGGGGCTCCTGCGTCCACATGAAGTCCCCGGCGAGGCGGCTACGGTCCGGATCGGCGGCCATCACGATCGCCTCGCACTCGTGCAGCAGCGCCTCCTGGCAGATGGACTTGGTCGCCTTGCGTGTCCCGACCACGTGCCCGTCAGCCTGAACGCCCCTTCGCTGGAGGCGCTTGATGGCTTTGCGGACGATCTCGCGCTGCTCGTCCCACTCGCGCTTGTTCGGCATCAGCCCGGGGGTCTGGAGGCCGAACGCCACCCCGTGGACCCGGGCGATCGAGAGCACGCGCGCGCTGGCTCCGGAGCCGTACAGGAGCTCGACCGTGCGCTCGATCGCCTCGTCGGGGATCGCGCGGCCCTCGGAGGCGAGCAGGATCCGGCTGAAGCGCACGCCGTCAGTCGGATCCTGCTCAGCCATGAGCGCAAGTGTGGCGCTCACGGGTTCGTTGTGTCAGTCGCCCGCGATCCCGACGGCTGCCGGTGGCGATGCACTCGGCGCTGCGGGGGGATGACGCTTGTCCTCCACCCGCTTTCGGTACCACATCAGCGGCAGGTAGGACAGCACCACGGCGATCCCGATGAAGTAGTACGGGAGCGTTTTTCGCCCGGCCGCGTTGCACGAGCACGCCGCGTACACGGGGCCGCCATAGAAGTAGATGATCGTGTACATCGCCGCGATCGCCAGGGCGACGTACTTCATCCATTCGGGCAGCTTGAACGGCCGCCTGACGTTCGGACGGTCCTTGCGCAGCAGGTAGTAGCCGATCAGAACCGGGATGAACGAGGCCAGGTAGCCGACGTTCGAGAAGGTGTAGATCTCGACCGCGCCGCCCATGAACACGACCAGGATCGAGCAGACGACGTTGAAGACCATCGCCTGGGCCGGGACGCCGTGCGAGTTGACCTTCGAGAACCAGCGAGGCATCTCGCCGTCGACCGACATCTGGTGCAGCGACCTCGCGGTGCCGGTGATCGCGTTGAGGGCCGAGAGGATCAGGGCCAGGATCAACATGATCGCGATCAGCCAATCGAGCAGGTTCGAGGCCGAGCTGGCGCCGAACACGCTGGCCGCGAAGTGGATGAAGATCGTCTTCGGGTCGACCAGGGCCGCGTTGCCGAGCGCGTGCACCCCGAGCACGATGATGAAAGCCACCGGGATCATCACGTAGATGAACGCGCCATAGCCGCCCTCGAGGTTCATGGCGATCTTGGCGTCGCGGTCGGGGTCCTTGCACTCGCCGATGTAGCACGCCGCCGCCTCCATGGCGATGACGTTCCAGGTGAGCAGGAACGAGAACGCGATGTACAGGGTCAGCCAGTTGTGGTGGAACTGGCTGGCGAAGAAGCCCGAGCCGTCGGTGTGACGGAAGTGGAACAGCTGCCCGAAGTCGACCACGGAGGGATGGAAGATCCAGGCGATCGCCAGGAACGTCAGCGGGATCATCGACAGCAGCGCGAGCACGGTCGCGAACACGGTGCCGAAGCGCAGACCCCGGTAGGACGGGATGAACAGCAGGATGATCCCGACGATCGAGATCCCCAGCGTCCACCACGCGATCTGGGTGTGGATCGGCGTGAACCCGGCCGTCGAGAGCTTGAAACGGTCGACGATGTAGAACGAGGCCAGGATCATGTTCAGCGGGGCGACCGGGAACCAGCCCAGCCAGTAGGCCCAGGCGCTGAACCCGTTGACGTGCTCGGCCAGCCGCGGCCAGCGCTTGGCGTACGCCGGCGCGGCATACATCGGCAGCCCGCCCGTGCGGTCGGGCATCATCGCCGAGAGCTCGGCCAGGAACAGGCACACGAGCCAGCCGCTGATCGTGATCACGAAGATCACCGGGACCGAGGCGGCGCCGAGCGAGGTGACCATCACCGGCGCGATCCCCGTCACGAGAATGGTCCCCGCGAGGCCGATCACGAACGCGCTCCACCAGTTGCCGGTCTTCGCCAGACCGCCCCCGGTGTAGACGAGTTCGTCGTGGTCTGCGTGGGAGTCGGCCATAAGTCCTCCTGAAGCTCCGAATCGGCGTGCCGCGGCTAGGCTGACACGTCTCCCGCACGTGTGGAACGCAACAAGCGAACACAATCTGAGCCACCGACATGGAGCAGTTGGACACATTCCTCCGGCACCACCCCCCGTTCGACGAGCTCAGCCGGGCTGAGATCGCCGAGCTGGTGGCGGACGCTCAGGTGTGCGACTTCCCCGTGGGCCTCTCGCTCCTCCTCGAGGATGGCCCGCCGGCACAGCAACTCGGGGTCGTGCTCTCTGGATCGCTCGAGCTCGTGCACGAGGGCCAGGTGATCCAGGTGCTCGAGCCAGGAGAGTGCTTCGGGCACCCGTCGCTGCTGACCGGGCTCGCGCCAGAGTTCACCGTGCGCGTCCACACGCCGATGCGGTGCGCGCTGTTCCCGAAGGCCGCGGGCCTGCGCGTTCTGGGTACGCCCTCGGGCGCCCGCTACGTGGCTCGCTCGATGCGTGCCCGCCTGACCCGGATCGGTCACACGGTGCACGCGATGCTCGACGTCGGCACGACGCCCGTGTCGGCCGTGATGGGCCCCCCGCGCTTCGTGGCCGCGGACGTGCCCCTGCGCGAGGCGGCGCAGGCGCTGGGCGAAGAGCACACCACCGCGCTGCTCGTCGATCTCGACTCGCGGGGTCTCGGACTCGTGACCGACGCCGAGGTGCGCCGTGCGGTCGCGGAGGATCGGGCGAGCGCTGATCGGCCCGTGGGCGACATCGCCCGCACGCCCCTGCCGGCGATCCCCGTCGGCCAGCTGGCCGTGGAGGCCACGGTGGACATGCTGGCCGCCGACACCGAGCACGTGGCCGTGCTCGAGGGCGGTCGCGTGGTCGGGGTGGTGTCCGCGGGCGACCTGCTCGGGCTGGAGGTCCGCAGCCCGATTGCCCTCCGGCATCTGATCCTTGGCGCGGCAGACGAGGACGAGCTTCGGCGCGCCGCCGCGCGCCTGCGGAATCTGTTCGCGCTGCTGATGGCGGCCGGCGTCCCCTCGCGCGACATCGGCCGCGTGCTCAGCCTGCAGCACGATGCGGTCGTCGCCCGGCTGGTCGACTTCTCGGTTCGCCGCCACGGGGACACGCCCGTGGCCTGGACCTGGCTCGACCTCGGGAGCGCCGCCCGGCGCGAGTTCACGCTCGGCTCTGACCAGGACAACGGGCTGGCCTACGCTCAGCCGCCGGAGGGCGCCGAGGCCGAGATCGACTCCTACTTCGCCCGGCTGGGCTCGGAGGTCAACTCAGGGCTGGCGGCCTGCGGGATCGGCGTGGACAACAATGGAGTGCTGGCCGGCGAGCGCCGCTGGCGGATGTCCAAGGAGGCCTGGGTGCGCACGTTTCACGAGTGCCTGCTCGAGCCCAGCGAGTCGCACCTGATAAGGGCCACGGTGGCCTTCGACTTCCGCCCCACGGCGGGAGGACTCGGCGTGGCCGCGGCGTTGACCGACGAGATCCGCGCCGCCCGCCAGTACCCCGCGTTCATGCGGCTCATCGCGCGGGGCGCGGTCGGGTTCCAGGTCGCGCTCACGTTCCGCGGCAACCTGGCGCTCGACAAGCGCGGACGGCTGGATCTGAAGAGCGGGGGGATCACGCCGCTCGTCAATCTGGTCCGCTTCCACGCACTGGCCAACGGAGTCACGATCTCTCCCACCGCCGACCGCATCGACGCGGTCGAAAGCGTCGGCGGCCTCTCGCACGAAGCGGCCGACGCCCTGCGTGAGGCGTTCGCGGTGATCACCCGCGTGCGCTTCCAGCGCCACGCCGACGCGATTGCCTCTGGCAAGCCCGTCGATAACCTGGTCGATCCTGCTGAACTCACCCCAATCGTGCGTACCGAGCTTCGGGAAGCGCTTGCCGTGGTCCGCCGCGCGCAGCGCCAGCTGGGGGTTTACACGCCGGCCACGACATAGCGGCTCTCACCACAAACCGGCGGGAAAGTGTGCGCAGGCGCTCCATTCCCGGTTTGTCTCGAAGCTTCTACTGTCAGGCCCATGTGTGGGATAGCTGGTCTCTACCTGAAGTCCGAGGCGCTGCAGAGCCAGCTCGGACACCACCTCTCGGGGATGCTCGAGCAGCTCTCAGACCGCGGGCCCGACAGCGCCGGCGCCGCGTTCTACCGTGATCCGGCCCCCGCCGGATCCAGCAAGGTCGTGCTCTACAGCGATGATCCCGGCTACGACTGGCGAGGCCTGGCAGCAGAGCTGGGCCTGGCCTTCGGCGAGGTGGACGGACCCGCCATGCGCGCCACGCACGCGGTGTTCGTGGTCGACGCCGATGCTTTCGAGGTCGAGGAATGGCTGAACCAGCGCCGTCCCGAGCTGCGCGTGATGAGCGCCGGGACCACGATCGAGATCTTCAAGCAGGAGGGCCTTCCGAAGCTCCTGATCGAGCGGTTCGGCATCGAGCGCCTGGATGGCACCCACGCGCTGGGGCACACGCGAATGGCAACCGAGAGCCGCGTCACCACCCAGCACTCACACCCGTTCTCGACCGGGCTCGATCTGTGCCTCGTGCACAACGGGTCGCTCTCGAACCACAACCGCCTGCGTCAGAAGCTCCGCCGCGAGGGGATCCGCTTCATGACCGACAACGACACCGAGGTTGCGGCCGGATACCTGACCTGGCGCATGCGCGAGGGCGCGAGCCTCGAGCAGGCGCTCGAGGGCTGCCTGGATGATCTGGACGGCTTCTACACCTTCGCCGTGGGCACCGTGGACGGGTTCGCGGTGCTGCGTGACCCGATCGCGTGCAAGCCGGCGGTGATGGCCGAAAACGACGACTGGGTGGCCATGGCCTCGGAGTACCGGGCCATCTCCGTCCTTCCCGGCGCCGAGGACGCCGAGACCTGGGAGCCCGAGCCCGGGCGGGTGTACAGCTGGACCACGGCGCGGGCGGTGGCGTGATGGCCACGGACGTAGCCACCGAAGCCCTCGTCGTGGACCTGGCCACGGAGAGCGTGCGGGAGCTCAACCAGCGTCTGCACGACCAGGGAGTCCCGCACAGCGTGCGCATCCTCAATCCGGGCGGCAAGCACGCGATCGCCGTGGGAATCGATCAGCCGCTCGAGGTCGAGATCGCCGGTCACGTCGGCTATTACTGCGCGGGCATGAACAAGCACGCGACGGTGCGCGTCCACGGCAACGCCGGCGTCGGAGTGGCGGAGAACATGATGTCCGGCACGGTCGTCGTCGAGGGCAGCGCCAGCCAGTCCGCGGGTGCGACCGCGCGTGGCGGCCTGCTCGTGGTGCACGGAGACGCCTCGGCCCGGTGTGGCATCTCGCTGAAGGGCGCGGACATCGTGGTTCGCGGGTCAGTCGGGCACCTGAGCGCGTTCATGGCCCAGACGGGCACGCTCGTCGTGTGCGGCGACGCCGGCGAGGCGTTGGGCGACTCGCTGTATGAGGCCCGCCTGTACGTGCGCGGGTCGGTCGCCGGGCTCGGCGCCGACTGCGTCGAGAAGGAGATGGGCGACGAGCACCTGCAGCAGCTTCGCGAGTTGCTCGAACTGGCGGGCGTGGACGACGTCCAGGCTGAGGACTTCCGACGCTACGGCTCGGCGCGCCAGCTCTACAACTTCCACATCGACAACGTAGGCAGCTACTGATGAGCGCCACCAACGGACTGAATCCAGGGCTGCGCGAGTCGGCGACCTTCGACCGGGGGGCGATCGCCGAGATCCAGCGAGCCGCCCGCGAGGGCATCTACTCGATCAAGGGCTTCGGCGCCAAGCGCCAGGTGCCCCACTTCGACGACCTGCTGTTCCTTGGCGCCAGCGTCTCGCGCTACCCGCTCGAGGGCTACCGCGAGCGCTGCAGCACCGACGTCGTCATCGGCACGCGCTTCGCACGTGAGCCGATCCACCTCGACATCCCGATCACGATCGCCGGCATGAGCTTCGGCGCGCTCTCCGGCCCGGCCAAGGAGGCGCTCGGCCGAGGCGCGAGCGAGGTGGGCACGAGCACGACCACCGGCGACGGCGGCATGACGCCGGAGGAGCGCGAGCACTCGACGAAGCTCGTCTACCAGGTGCTCCCATCGCGCTACGGGATGAACCCCGACGACCTCCGCCGCGCCGACGCGATCGAAGTCGTCGTCGGCCAGGGCGCCAAGCCGGGCGGCGGCGGCATGCTCCTGGGCTACAAGATCTCCGACCGCGTGGCCAAGATGCGCGACCTGCCGAAGGGCATCGACCAGCGCAGCGCCTGCCGACATCCCGATTGGACCGGTCCGGACGACCTCGAGATCAAGATCGAGGAGCTGCGCGAGATCACCGACTGGCGCGTTCCGATCTACGTCAAGGTGGGCGCCACCCGCACCTACTTCGACGTGGCGCTGGCGGTCAAGGCGGGCGCGGACGCAATCGTGCTCGACGGCATGCAGGGCGGAACTGCCGCCACCCAGGAGGTGTTCATCGAGCACGTCGGAATCCCGATCCTCGCCGCCATCCCACAGGCCGTGGAATCGCTGCAGGAGCTCGGCATGCATCGTGAGGTGCAGCTGATCGTCTCCGGCGGGATCCGCACCGGCGCCGACGTGGCGAAGGCCCTGGCGCTGGGCGCCGACGCGGTGTCGATCGGCGTGGCCGCGCTGATCGCGCTGGGTGATAACGCGCCCGAGCACGACGCCGAGTACCGGAAGATCGGCTCCGCCGCCGGCTACTACGACGACTATCAGGCCGGCCGCGACCCAGCCGGGATCTCGACCCAGGATCCGAGCCTGGCTGCGCGGCTGGATCCGATCGAGGGCGGCCGGCGGGTGGCCAACTACCTGCGCACGCTCACCCTCGAGGCCCAGACGCTGGCGCGGGCGTGCGGCAAGTCCCACGTGCACAACCTCGAGCCCGAGGACCTGGTCGCGCTGACGATCGAAGCGGCTGCGATGGCGCGGGTGCCGCTCGCCGGTACGTCCTGGATCCCCGGAGTCTCCGGGCCCTAGACGGCCAACGGCTCGTGGCCGCCGGCCACGGGCGCCACGACGTGCTCGAGCCAGGTCGCGAACAGGCTGCGCGCGAGGGCGGTCATCTCGAGCTCGTGCGTGGCGATGTCCTCGAGCAGGCGCGGCAGCGCGCCGGGGCCGAGGATCGCCTCGAGGCTGGCCGCATAGGCGGGCACTTCGCCCCATTCGGTGGCCAGGCCGGTGCCGATCTCGATGTGGAACTGCATGGCATAGGCACGGCCGACGCGGAACGCCTGATGCGCGTAGGCGGGCGAACGGGCCAGATGGATCGCGCCATCCGGGAGGGCAAAGGTGTCCTGGTGCCATTGCAGGGCGCGGAAGGTGGCGGGCGCCTGCGCGAACACGGGGTCCTCGGCGGCCCCGTCCGTGAGGTGAACGTCGAGCACCCCGACCTCGGGCTCCGGTCCGGGCGCCACCTCCGCGCCCAGGCTCGCCGCCAGAAGCTGCGCGCCCAGGCAGATCCCCCAGTAGGGAAGGCCGGCGCCGACCGCCTCGGCGATCAACCGCTTCTCGGCCGTAAGCCAGGACAGCCGCTCGTCTTCGTAAGCCCCCATCGGACCACCCATCGCGATGATGCCGTCGAAGCCCCGCCAGTCGGGCAGCGGCTCGCCTTCGTCGACTTCGACGCGCTCCAGAGTGCCGCCGCGAGCCAGCAGCTCGTCCTCGAAGGCGCCCGGGGGCTCGCAGGCGATGTGCTGGAGGACGAGGAGCTTGGGATGCATGGCTGGCCGGTAGTGTCCCACGATGCTGATCGAGTATCCCGCCTCGGTGGTCATTCTGGCGATCGACGGCGACTCGGTCGTGACCGTCCGCCAGCGGCGGGCGGGCGCCGGCGGTGCGACGGTCGAGCTGCCCGCGGGATGCCTGGAGCCGGGCGAGGACCCGCTCGGAGCCGCGGTCCGCGAGCTGCGCGAAGAATGCTCGCTGGCGGCTTCGAGCTGGCGGGAGCTCGGCGAGTTCTGGGCCGCGCCCGACTACAGCACCGAGTGGGTGACCGCGTTCGTGGCCACCGGCCTGCGGGTGCAGGCAGGCCGGCCGGCCCCCGACGAGGACATCGAGGTGCAGCGGCTGGCGCTCAGCGCGGTGCCCGGCGCCCTCTCAGACGCGGTCTCGGTCGCGGCGTTCGGACTCTGGCTCGCCGACTCGCGCTAGAGCCTGATCGAGGTCCTCCCACAGGTCCTCGACATCCTCGAGGCCCACGCTCAGCCGCAGAAGCCCCGCCGGTACCCGATCGCCCTCCCAGCGCGCGCGAGCCTCGAGGGTGGAGCTGACTCCGCCCAGGCTGGTCGCGTTCTTGATCAGCCGCAGTGAGGTCTCCACGCGTTCCGCGGCCGCTGCCCCGCCGGCCACGTCGAAGGACAGCAGCGGGCCGAAGGCCGTGACGTACTTCGCGGCCACGGGGTCGTTCAGGCCCGGGTAGCGCACGACCTCGACCGCCGGATGGCCGGTCAGGCGTCTTGCGATTTCGAGCGCCGTGTCTGCCTGCCGCGCGACTCTCACGGCCAGCGTCTGCATCCCCCGCAGCAGCAGCCACGCCGGATCGGGCGCGGCCACGATCCCGGTCGCGGCGCGGAAGGTCGCGAGGCGCTCGGCGTCCTGCTCGCGCGCCGCGGTGACCGCTCCCAGCAGCACGTCGTGGTGCCCGGCCAGGATCTTCGTGGCGCTGTGCAGGACGAAGTCGGCGCCCTGCTCGAGCGGACGCAGGAGCAGCGGGCTGAGCACCGTGTTGTCGACCACCACGCGCGCGCCGGCGTCGTGGGCGGCAGCGATCGCCGGCTCGAGATCGGGAAAGCTCATGAGCGGGTTCGAGCACGGCTCGAGCCACACGAGATCGGCTGCCGGCGGGGGTGCCGTCTGGTCGAACTCGGTCACGCTCAGGCCCCATCGACCCAGCTCCGCGCGCAGCAGCGCGAGGGTGCCCCAGTACCCCCCGGCCGCCACGGCGACGCTGGCTCCGGGACCCAGCAGCGCGAGCACGAGCGCCGTGGTCGCGCCCGAGCCCGACGGGAACAGCAGCGCGCGGCCTCCCTCGAGCTCGCCGAGCAGGCGCTCGGCCTCCTCGCCCACGGGATGGGCCGTGCGCCCGTAGTGGAACGGGCCGGGGACCGCGTCGGCGTACGGCTGGATGACCGCGCGCTCGAGCGCGGGCAGCGGATCGCGCACGAGCCGGCTCTCCCGTTCCACGCCATCACGATACGCCAACATGTGGCGGTGGTCGCCCTCAGCACTACTCCGGTGCGCCTGGAGCGCACCCGGCTCGATTGCCGTCTGGCGGCTCCGGACGTGCTGCGGGCGCTCGCCGCTGAGCCGTGGCCGTTCGCCCTCACCGGCGAGTGGGCGGGCGGCGGAGCCGTGGTCGGCTCGCGGCCGCTGATCGAGCCCGACGAGAGCGCCGATCCGTTCGCGCTTCTCGACGCGCTGCCACCGGTGGACGACGCCGGCGTGCCCGCCGGCGCCGTCGGCGGCGGCTGGTTCGGGTGGCTGGGCTACCGCCTCGGCCGCCGGATCGAGGTGCTGCCCGAAGGGCCGCCGCGTCCCGTGCCCCTGCCAGACTTCCAGCTCGCCTACTACGACAACGTGCTGCGCCGCGACGTCGCCGGCAACTGGTGGTTCGAGGCGCTCGTGAGCGAGGCGCGACGGTCCGCCCTATCCGCCCGCCTGGCGCAGCTGCGAGATCGGCTGGGGCAGCCGGCGGCGGCGCCCGCGTGGTCTGCGCCCGAGCCGTTCGAGCTCTCGCCCGAGGCCCAGGAGGCGCACATGGCGGCGGTGCAGCAGTGCCGGGAGCGGATCGCCGCCGGCGAGATCTTCCAGGCCAACATCTGCCTGCGGCTGGAGAGCCGCTTCGACGGTGCGCTGATCGAGCTCTTCGCGCGGGCCGCGTCCGCACTGAACCCGGGCTATGCCGCGGCCTTCGCCGCGCCCTGGGGCGGGATCGCAAGCCTCTCGCCGGAGCTGTTCCTGCGTCACCGCGGGCCCTACGTGGTCACCGCGCCGATCAAGGGCACCGTCCGCCGCACCGGCGACCGCCGTGGCGACCGGGCCGCGGTGGCGGGTCTGCGCGAGTCGGCCAAGGATGCGGCCGAGCACGTGATGATCGTCGACTTGATGCGCAACGATCTCGGGCGGGTGTGCGAGTACGGCAGCGTGCAGGCGCCCCGGTGGCCCTACGCCGAGGAGCTGCCCGGCCTCTGGCACCTGGTCTCGCGGGTGACCGGGCGGATGCGCCGGAATGCGCGTAGGGGCGACCTGCTGCGGGCGACGTTCCCGCCCGGCTCGGTCACCGGCGCCCCGAAGGTCCAGGCGATGAAGGTGATCTCAGCGCTCGAGAGCAGCGGGCGCGAGGCCTACACCGGCGCGGTCGGGTTCTCCAGCCCCTGCGCGGGCCTCGAGCTGAACGTCGCGATCCGCACGCTCGAGCTGTGCGGCGGCCGGCTGTGGCTCGGCGTGGGCGGCGGGATCGTCGCCGACTCGGACCCGGCGCGCGAGCTCGATGAGGTCGTGGTCAAGGCGAGCCCGATCCTGGGCGCGCTCGGGTGCGAGCTGCGGCTGGGGGCGCCCGTAGCTGTCTAGAGCCCGTAGCTGCGGGCGATGATCTCCCGCTGGATCTCGCTCGTGCCGCCGTAGATCGTGGTCACGAGCGCGATCCGGACCTGGCGCTCCATCCCGTACTCCACGGCGTAGCCCGCGCCGCCCATCATCTGCATGGCCTCGAGCGTCACCCGCTTGTTGACCTCGGTGGCCTTCAGCTTGGCCATCGATGCCTCGCGCGCGAAGGTCGTCTGCGGCTGGGCGTCGACCATCGAGGCGAGGTCATAGACCAGGAGCCGCGTGGCCTCGATCTCGGTGGCCAGCTCGGCGATGCGGTGACTCAGGGCCTGGAAGCTGCCGACCGGCCGGCCGAACTGGCGGCGCTCCTTGACGTAGACGAGCAGGTCCTCGAACGCCCGCTCAGCGGTGCCCAGAGCCTGGGCGGCGATGATCATGCGCTCGTTGTTCAGCCCCGCCATCAGCTGCCGCCACGCCTGCCCCTCCTCCCCCACGAGGCGGTCGGCCTCGACGAAGCAGTCGGCGAAGTAGATGTCGTTCACCTCGCGGCCGCCCATCGTCTCGATCCCTCTGATCTCCATCCCGTCGGTGCCGGCGGGGATGGCCAGCATCGTCAGGCCGGCGTGCTTGTCCTCGGTCCGGGTGGTACGGCACACCACGACGATATGCGCGGCCTCGTGCGCGCCCGTGATCCACGTCTTCTGGCCGTTCAGAACGTAGCCTCCGTCGCTGGGCTCCGCGCGGCAGCTCAGGCTTCCGACGTCCGACCCCGCTTCGGGCTCCGACATCGCGATCGCCAGTGGGCTCCCGTTGACCACTTCGCTCAGCAGCTCGTTCTTCAAGGACTCGGTGCCGAAGCGCTCGATCGGCTTGGCGGCCATCATCGTCACGGGGAAGAAGCCCATCGGGATCTGGCCGCGGCTGAACTCCTCGCACAGCAGGCACAGCTCGGTGGCCCCTCCGCCGGAGCCGCCGTAAACCTCGGGAATCGCTGCGCCCAGCCATCCGAGCTGCGCGATCCGGGCGTAGACCTCGGGATTGTGCGGCTCGCGGCCGTGGTCGGTGAGGGCGTCGAACTGCTCCCGCGTGCCGACCTCGCGCCGGGCGAAGTCTCGGATCACCTCGACGAAGGCCCGCTGCTCGTTGGTGAGGTTCAGTAGGGCCACGCTGCCCCTAATCTTGCCGGGTGCTCATCCGCCATGCCGATCCGGAGCGCGACGCCGCGGCCTGCGCGGCCATCTACGCGCCGTTCGTCAGCGACAGCCCGGTGTCCACCGAGGAGGAACCTCCGGACGCCGCTGCGATGGCCGAGCGCATCACGTCGTACTCGGAGACCTATCCGTGGCTGGTGGCCGAGCACGACGGCTCGATCGCCGGGTATGCGTACGGCTCGCAGCACCGGCTGCGTCCGGCCTACCGCTGGGCCGCCGACGTGACCGTGTACGTGGCCGCGGGCCACCGGCGGAGGGGCATCGGCCGCTCGCTGTACGGCGCGCTGCTGCCCCTGCTGCGCGAGCAGGGCTACCACAACGCGTGCGCCGGGATCACGCTGCCCAACGAGGCGAGCGTCGCCCTGCACGAGAGCTTCGGCTTCCGTCTGGTCGGGGTCTACCGGGA
Source organism: Solirubrobacteraceae bacterium (assembly GCA_035295205.1). Taxonomy (GTDB): domain Bacteria; phylum Actinomycetota; class Thermoleophilia; order Solirubrobacterales; family Solirubrobacteraceae; genus Palsa-465. Next base: position 22,549 of record DATGJM010000208.1, read on the forward strand.
GATCGCCTGGAAGGCCGGCGCGTGGCGGGATGTCGGCTGGTGGCAGCGGCGCCTGAACCCGGCGGGCGACGATCAGCCGCTCGACCCGGGAGCGCCGCTCACGCTCGGCTGAGCGCTTTGAGGATGTCCGTGGCCACGAGCTCATCCTCGTGGGCGAACTGGTCGGAGACGTAACGCAGCGTCGTGTAGCCGGCGGCGCGGTGAATCAGGTCGCGGTGGTGGTCTGCCTTCATGCGCTCCCAGCCGGCGTGGCCGTCCTTGCCGTCGACCTCGACGATGACCTTCTGCTCGCGCCAGACGGCGTCGACCAGGAAGCCCTCGATGTGGACGTTGCACTCGGGGATCGGGATGCCGTGGCGCTCGCACAGGAAGAGCATGCGCCGCTCGAGCCAGCTGCGGGTGAGGGCGAGCTGGGGAAGGTGGCGGGCCAGCGCGGCCCTCAGCTTGGCGCTCCCCCGGATCCCCCGGCCGCATCGGCCCCGGAGGTCGTGGGGGTCGAGCGAGCCGTGGTATGCGGCCTGCGAGAGCACATAGCGCAGGTCGTCGGGCCTGACGATCGTCGCGTACTGCAGCAACAGGTCGGGCGTGGGCGCCACGGGCAAGCCTCGATGCCACTCCCGCTCCACGCGCGAGCGCCCGTAAACGCGAATCCCGGGCCGGGAGCGCATCTGTCGCGGGGTCACCAACTGGACGGGCCGAGGCGCACGGTCGCTGAGGCCCCGCCACCACACCCCAGTGGCGTGGCTGAGCATCGCCCCCGGCCCCGCCCACAGGAGGGCGGCGCACAGCGTCGCCGGCACCGACGGTGCGACATGCCCGACCGCATACACGCCGGGCAGCCGCCGGTAGAGATAGCCCGCCCGGACCCAGCCGGCGATCACGTCATCCGAGACGCCGATGTGCACGAGCTGACGGCGCGCGACGACACCGAACTGGCGGCCAGCGAGCCACCCGACACGAGGTTTGTGAGCTGACCCGTCCCCCGGCCGAGTGAATTCACGTTCATCGCCCATGGGCCAAGGGTTGCGCGACCGCCTGTTACGGAACAAGACAGAGGTGTCACAACTTCGTTTCGAACCTGCGCAAGCTTCGTGACGAATGCCTACGATCGGCGCGCGATGGCGGGGAGATGGCTCACGACGACGGCGCTCGCGCTCAGCGCGGTGCTCGGACTCGCGGTCGCGGCGCCGGCAGCCGCGAGCCCGCCGACGCTGCCCTCGCAGGACCCGTTCTACGCCTACTCAGGCCCGCTCACCCAGATCGCCCCGGGCACGGTGTTGCGCACCCGCACGGTCAAGATCGCCGAGAACGGCACGGCGACCCCGCTCACCGCCACCCAGGTCCTGT
>DATGJM010000209.1:0-13718 GCA_035295205.1 Solirubrobacteraceae bacterium
ACCCCGACGGCAAGCCGGTCGGGATCATCGCCGTCGACGACGTCCTCGAGCTGTTGATCCCCGAGGAGTGGCGCCGCCGCGCCGGTATGGCGCGGGAGTAGCGCCCTGTTCCGGGCCGGGCTTCGCTGGTACCCTCAGGAAACGCCGCATCCGCGGCGAATCAAGGTATGACGATGAACGGTCACGACGGACACCTGGATCGCGACGAGCTACCCCGAAGTAGCAGGGTTGCGGCTGGCGTCGTGGACGTCGCCTTGACTGCCCGGGACTAGCTCCGGGTAGCAAAGGGACCTCCCGCCCGGCCGCAGCTGACGCGGCCACCGAAGGCGAAAGGAGGTCGAGACGATGGCGAGCAACGTGCCCACGGGTTCTGCCCCGGCGAGCGCGCATACGCGCCGTGCCTCGGCCGCCGTCCCGCGCGACCGCCCGGCGCACGACGCGGCACAAGCTCAGGGCGAGATCAAAGGGGCCTTTGGCACGATCCGCCACAGCGACGAGGGCGGCCGCGATCTGCGCTCTCGGGCGCTCGCGCTGCTGGCGATCGTCGGCCCGGGGCTGATCGTCCTCATCGGTGACAACGACGCCGGCGGCGTCTCCACCTACGCCCAGGCGGGACAGAGCTACGGGACGAGCCTGCTGTGGGTGCTGCTCCTGCTGATCCCGGTTCTGATCGTCAACCAGGAGATGGTCGTGCGCCTCGGCGCGGTCACGGGCGTGGGGCACGCCAAGCTGATCATCGAGCGCTTCGGCCGCGGCTGGGGCTTCTTCGAGGCCGGCTACCTGCTGCTGCAGAACTTCCTCATCATCGTCACCGAGTTCATCGGTGTGAGCCTCGCGCTGGGCTACTTCGGGGTCTCGCCCTACCTCTCCGTGCCGATCGCAACCATGGCGCTGGTCGCCGTCAGCGCCAGCGGGAGCTTCAGGCTGTGGGAGCGCTCCATGTTCCTGTTCATGTTCGGCAACCTGCTGATGATCCCGCTGTTCTTCATGTCGCATCCCAAGGGCAGCCAGATCCTGCATCACGTGTTCGTTCCCGGCATCCGCGGCGGCGCCAACTCGGCCGCGGTACTCCTGCTGATCTCGATCGTGGGCACGACCGTGGCGCCGTGGCAGCTGTTCTTCCAGCAGTCGAACATCGTCGACAAGCGCATCACCCCGCGGTGGATCAACTATGAGCGGCTGGACACGGCGATCGGCGCGGTCGTGGTCGTGCTCGGCGCCGGCGCGCTGATCTGCGCGACCGCGTTCGGCCTCGGCGGCACCAGGTATTTCGGGCCCGGCATGTGGAGTGACGCGGGCGGAGTCGCGCATGCCCTCGGTCATACCCTCGGCTCGGTCGCCGGCGGGTTCTTCGCGCTCGTGCTGCTGAACGCCTCGCTGATCGGGGCGGGCGTGGTCACGCTGGCCACGAGCTATGTCGTCGGCGACGTGTTCGGGACACGCGGCTCCCTGCACCGCAGCTTCCGCGAGGCCCCAGGCTTCTACGGCGTGTTCACCGTGCTGATCCTGGCCGCGGCCGGAATCGTGCTCATCCCCGGCGCGCCGCTCGGGGTCATCGTCGAGGCCGTGCAGGCGCTGTGCGGAATCCTCCTGCCGATGACCACGCTGTTCCTGCTGATGCTCTGCAACGACCGCGAGGTGCTCGGGCCGTGGACCAACCCGTCCTGGCTGAAGGCGCTGGCCAGCGTGATCGTGGGCGTCCTGATCCTGCTCTCGCTGATCCTCACGCTGAACACGATCTTCCCCTCGATAAACGTGCAGACGCTCGCCGAGGTCGGCGGGGTCGTGGTGGTCGTGGCGCTGCTGCTGATGGGGGCGTACGCCCTGCGCGCCCGGCCACACAGCGCGGCTGCGGTGACGTTGATCGACGGCGGGCACGACGTACCACGCGAGCAGTGGACGATGCCCCCGGCGACCCTGCTCTCGCGTCCCCAGTTCACGGGCCTTCGCCGCTTCGCGATGCTCAGCCTCGGCGGCTACATGGTGATCGCGCTCGTGATGTTGATCGTCAAGTCAGTACAACTCGCGACTGGATGATCGCCCGCTACACCCGGCCCGAACTGGCCGAGATCTGGTCCGACCATGCCCGCTTCGAGGCCATGCGCCAGGTGGAGGTCGCGGCGTGCGAGGAGATGGACGGGCCTTCGGAGTCGGAGCTCGCTGCGATTCGCGCCGCCACCTTCACGGTGGAGGCGATCGAGGAGCGCGAGAAGATCACCGACCACGACGTGGCGGCGTTCGTGGACGTGCTGGCCGAGTCGGCGGGGCCGCCCGGGCGCTGGATCCATCACGGGCTGACCTCCAGCGACGTGCTCGACACCGGCCTGGCGCTGCAGCTGCGCTCGGTGGCGGCGATCGTCCTGCCCGATGCGCGAGCGCTGGTGTCCGAGCTCGCCTCGCGGGCCCGGGAGCACGTCGAGACGCTGTGCGTCGGGCGCACGCACGGGATCCACGCCGAGCCGACGACGTTCGGGATCAAGCTCGCCGGCTTCGCGTTCGAAGCGGATCGGAATGTGCGGCGTTTGGAGCGCGCGTTCGAGGCGGTCGCAGTGGGGGCGATCTCGGGCGCGGTCGGGACCTACGCGGCGACCTCGCCGCAGTTCGAGGAGCGTGTCCTGGGGCGGCTGGGGCTGGAACGCGAGCCGGTCTCGACCCAGGTGGTCGCCCGCGACCGCCACGCCGAGCTGCTCGAGGCGATCGCGCTGGCCGGGGCGGGGCTCGAGCGCTTCGCGGTCGAGCTGCGGCACCTGTCCCGGACCGAGGTCTCCGAGGCCCGCGAGCCGTTCGCAGCCGGGCAGAAGGGCTCGAGCGCCATGCCCCACAAGCGCAACCCGATCAAGTCGGAGCAGGTCAGCGGCCTGGCTCGCGTGCTGCGGGGGAATGCGCTGGCGGCGCTGGAGAACGTCGCGCTCTGGCACGAGCGCGACATCTCGCACTCCTCGGTCGAGCGCGTGATCCTGCCCGACTCGACGATCCTGCTCGACCACATGCAGCGCCGCGTGCTGGGACTGGTGCGGGGAATGCTGGTGGACGTCGACCGGATGCGGGCGAATCTCGAGCTCACCTGCGGGGCGCTGTTCTCGCAGCGGGTGCTGCTGGCGCTGGTGTCCTGCGGCCTGACCCGGGATGAGGCCTACCGGATCGTCCAGCGGCTGGCCCAGCGGGCACTGGACACGCAGGTCCCGCTGCGGGAGTTGCTGGCCGGCGACCCGGCCGGCGCCGGCCTCGACCTGGATGCGATCTTCGACTACCGGCCGTTCGTGCGCTACGCCGGCGAGATCGTCGCCAGGCTGGACGAGATCGCCGCGAGCTGAGGATTCACTTACCGCGCGGGGGCCGGTCCAGCTTTCCGGCCAGGTCCTCGAGCCCGGCGATCAGGTCGCTGACCCGCTGCACGACGGGGTGCTCGCGGGCGTGGGAGTAGCGCTCGGTGAGCTCCGTGCGGGCGTCCGCGAGGATCTTCGAGAGGCTGTCGTCGGTGGTGAGGTAGCCGAGCTCCTCATCGGTGGGTCGCTTGCGCTCGGATGTCGTGCGCATCGCCTCGCGGGCCGCCCGCTGCGCGCGCTCCCGCGCCTCGCGGACCTGACGCTCGAGGTCGGCCATCCGGGCTTCGAGGCCGCTGTCGGGGACCGCCTGCGCGGGTGCTTCCGGCGGCGGGGGAGCGGTCTTCCTCTGACGCTGGATCTCCGCGTAGGCGTCCTGCACGGCCTCGAAGCGCTGCGCGGCCTCGGGCGAGCCGCCGTTGTGGTCGGGGTGGGTCGCCTTGACCAGCTTCCGGTACGCCGCGCGGATCTGCGCGTCGGTGGCGGTCCGGCTCACGCCGAGGAGCTTGTACGGGTCGCTCATCGCTGGCTGTGAGCGTAGAGGTCAGTGGAAAACGTGAACCTCGTTCACGCGAGCGCGACGATGGTGACCTTCCTCGTCCCCAGGACGACATTCGTTACCAACAATGCCTGCGCGGAAACGATCGTCACCTTTTTCGGAGGCCGGGTCATGGGCCCGGCGCCACCCGCGGGGTTCAGCAGAGCCGGAACTTACGGCGCGCCGGGCCGCGTGAGGGCCCGCGCCCCCCACTGCGCCCCCAGCGCGGCCGCCTCCGCGACGGAGTCCCCGCGCGCCAGCCCGGCGGTGAACGCAGCCGCGAACGAGTCGCCGCAGCCGTAGCTGTCGCGGGGTGGCCCCGGCAGCGGCGCCGCCTGCCAGCTCCCCTCCGAGGCTCCCCACCACCGACCCCCGGCCTCCCCCGCCGTGGCCACCATCAGCCGCGTCCGCGACGTCAGCCGCTGGGCCCACTCGGTCTCGTCGACGTCGTGCTCGCTGAACACGAGCGCGTCGAGCACGGGGCCGCCGGCGTCGTCGATCAGCGCCTCGCGGCCTCGCGGCGTGGCCGTGACCACGCGCGCCGCCCGGGCGTGCGCCAGCGCGCCCGGGTCTCCGGCGGTGAAGTACACGCCATCCGTGTTCGCGAGGCGGTCCCAGTCGAGGCCGTCGTCGCCGCGGGGCGCCAGTCGCTCGCCGATCGTCACGATCGTGCGCTCCCCGCGCGCCGAGAAGTAGGTGATCGCCCGCCGGGTCATCGTCTGCTCGCGCCAGGCCACGTGCATGCTCACCCCCCGCTCGGTCAGCTGATCGCAGGCCGCCCGCCCGTTCGCGTCGGCCCCCAGCGACGTGAAGAAGTCGACCGAGCAGCCCATGTCGGCGAGCACCGCCGCAGCCACCCCGCCGCCTCCGCCGGCGCGGGCGTTCCACTCCACCGCGTGGGCCACCTGGCCCTCCGCCGGATAGCCATCCAGCCACAGGAAGTCCACCCATTCGATGTGTCCGACGACGGCTAGGCGAGTCACCTCCGGGCAACCGTACAGCCGCCGACGGCCTCGCTAGCATCGGCCGGGTGACTACTCTCACCGACCTGAATCGCATCGGATCCGGCAAGGTCCGCGAGATATACGACCTCGGCGACAGCCTCCTGCTCGTCGCATCTGACCGGATCTCCACCTACGACGTGATCCATCCGACGCCGATCCCCGACAAGGGGAGCGTCCTCACCGGCCTCTCGACCTTCTGGTTCGAGCGCACCGCCGACGTCGTCGCCAACCACCTGATCTCGGTCACCGACGGCGTTCCCGACGAGGTGCGCGGCCGCGGCATGGTCGTCAAGAAGCTGAACATGCTTCCGATCGAGTGCGTCGTGCGGGGCTACCTGAGCGGATCGGGCTGGAAGGACTACCAGCGCAGCGGCCAGGTCTGCGGGATCGACGTCCCAGAGGGGCTGACGGAGTCCGACCGCCTGCCCGAGCCGATCTTCACGCCCGCGACCAAGGCGACCGAGGGTCACGACGAGAACATCGACTTCGAGCGCGCCGCCGAGCTGGTGGGCGATCGCGAGCTGGCCGAACGCGTGCGCGAAGTCTCGATCGCCGTCTACGAGTTCGCCGCCGAGCACGCGCGGTCCCGCGGGATCATCCTCGCCGACACCAAGTTCGAGTTCGGCCTCGACGAGGACGGCGTCCTCACCCTCGGCGACGAGGTCTGCACGCCCGACTCCTCCCGTTTCTGGCCCGCAGACGAGTACGCGCCGGGGCAGGGCCAGCCGAGCTTCGACAAGCAGTACGTGCGGGACTGGGCCTCCTCGACCGGCTGGGACCGCAACCCGCCGGCGCCGGCGATCCCGGGCGACGTCGTCACCAAGACCCGCGAGAAGTACGTCGAGGCCTACGAGCGCGTGACCGGGCAGCCGTTCGCCAGCTGGGTCGAGCGGACACGCGCCTGATGCGGGCCCGCATCCTGGTCAGACCGAAGGAAGGCATCCTCGATCCCCAGGGCCAAGCGGTGGAGCGCGCGCTCCCGGCCCTCGGCTTCGAGGGGGTCGCCAACGTCCACATCGGCCGCCTGATCGAGCTGGACGTCGAGGATCCCTCACGGCTGCCCGAGATGTGCGAGCGGCTGCTGTCCAACCCCCTGATCGAGAGCTACGAAATAGAGGAAGCCGCGAAGTGAAGGTCGGCGTCATCCGCTTCCCCGGCTCCTGCGATGACATCGACGCCCAGCAGGCGGCCGCGCGAGTAGGCGAAGCGGTCCTGCTCTGGCACCGCGAGCGCGACCTGCAGGGCGTGGACGCGGTGATCGTCCCCGGCGGCTTCTCCTACGGCGACTACCTGCGCGCCGGCGCCATCGCCCGGTTCGCCCCGGTGATGGAGTCGGTGGCGGAGTTCGCGAGCGACGGGGGGCTCGTGTTCGGCATCTGTAACGGCTTCCAGGTCCTCTGCGAGGCGCACCTACTGCCGGGAGCGCTGCTGGCGAACACCTCGCTTCGCTTCGTCTTCCGCCAGGTCGAGCTCGAGGTCGTCAGAAACGACAATCCGTTCACCGCGACCTGCGAGCCCGGCGAGCGCCTGTCGATCCCGGTCAAGCACACGACCGGCCGCTTCTACGCGCCCGACGACCAGCTCGACGCGCTCGAGCAGCGCGGCCAGGTGGTGCTGCGCTACGCCCCGGGGAACAACCCGAACGGCTCGGTCAGAGACATCGCCGGGGTATGCAACGAGGCGCGCAACGTGTTCGGCCTGATGCCGCATCCCGAGCATGCCGTCGACGCCCTCACCGGCTCGACCGACGGGTTGAAGCTGCTGCAGTCCATCGCCGCGCACGCGCGCCAGCCGGCGGCCGCGGCGTAATGGCCACCGTGGCCCCCGGGCGAGCCAGCACCGAGCCGCGCTACCGGCAGCTTGGGTTGAGCGACTACGAGTATGAGCTGATCCTGGAGCGCCTCGGGCGCGAGCCCAGTCCGGTCGAGCTGGCGATGTTCTCGCTCATGTGGTCGGAGCACTGTGCCTACAAGCACTCGCGACGCCTGCTGCGCCGCCTGCCGAATACCGGGCCGCACGTGCTGCTGGGACCGGGCGAGAACGCGGGCGCGGTCGATGTCGGCTCGGGGATGGCGATCGCGTTCAAGGTTGAATCTCACAACCACCCGAGCGCCGTCGAGCCCTTTCAGGGTGCGGCGACCGGCGTGGGCGGGATCCTGCGCGACGTCTTCGCGGTCGGTGCGCGGCCGATCGCCGTGCTGGACTCACTGCGATTCGGCGAGCCGGGCCAATCGGAGCGCTCGCGGTACCTGCTCGAGCGGGCCGTGGCCGGGATCGGCCATTACGGGAACTCGATCGGCGTCCCCACCGTCGGCGGCGAGATCTACTTCGAGTCGAGCTACGAGCAGAACTGCCTGATAAACGCCATGTGCCTCGGCCTCGCCCCGCACTCCCGGCTGATCCGCAGTGCCGCCGCCGGTCCCGGGAACGTGCTCGTGCTGCTCGGCGCCCTGACCGGGCGCGACGGCATCGGCGGGGCATCGGTGCTGGCGAGTGCGGAGCTCGGCGAGGGGGACGCCGAGAAGCGCCCGTCGGTGCAGATCGGCGATCCGTTCACCGAGAAGAAGCTGCTCGAGTGCTGCCTCGAGCTGCTGGACGGCGAGCTGCTGGTCTCACTCCAGGACCTGGGCGCCGCTGGACTCACCTCGGCCAGCGCGGAGATGGCCAGCAAGGGCCGCGTCGGTCTCGACATCGAGATCTCCAACGTCCCCCTGCGCGAGCCCGGGATGGCGCCCTTCGAGATCATGATCTCCGAGTCGCAGGAGCGGATGCTGTGCGTGGTCGAGCCCGAGCGGGTCGGCGCCGTGCTGGCCGTGTGCGAGCGCTGGGAGACGCTGGCGACGCCGATCGGGCAGGTCACAAGCGGCGATCACCTGCGGGTGTTGAACCACGGGCGGCCGGTGGCCGACCTGCCCGTGCATGTTCTGGTCGACGACTGCCCGTTATATGACCTCGAGCCGGTCGAGCCCGAGAACGGGATCTATCCGGCCTCGGCGCCGGTGCTGCACGGTGGCGAGCCGGAGACGCAGGTCCTGCTGACCCTGATGCGCAGCCCGAACATCTCCTCGCGCCGCCACGTCTTCGAGCAGTACGACCCGGTCGTGCAATCGCGCACGGTGCGCCGGCCCGAGCAGGCTGACGCGGCCGTGCTCCAACTGGGCGACGGTTCGGCGATCGCCGTCTCGATCGACGGGAACGGCCGGCGGGTGGCCTGCGATCCCCGCCGCGGCGCCGCCGAGGCGGTCTACGAGTGCGCTGCGAACCTGGCCTGCGTCGGCGCCGAGCCGCTGGGCCTCACCAACTGCCTGAACTTCGGAAACCCCGAGAAGCCCCACGTCGCCTGGCAGTTGACCGAGGCCGTGGAGGGACTGGCCGAGGCCTGCGAGGCCCTCGGCGTCCCGGTCGTCGGCGGCAACGTCTCCCTGTACAACGAAGCCCCGACCGGACCGATCCTTCCCACTCCCGTGGTCGGCATCGTCGGCAAGCTGCCCGACGCCGAGACCGCGGGCCGCCTGGGATTCGCCCGCGCGGGGGACGCGATCGCGCTCGTCGGCCCGTATGACCCGGCGTACGCCGGCTCGGAGCTGGCCAAGCTCCGGGGCGCCCACGTCGGTGGCGAGCTGCCGGCGGTCGACCTGCAGGCGCTCCGCGCCGCCCATGCCGCCGTACGTGAAGGCGTCCGCGCAGGCCGGCTGGTCAGCGCCCACGACATCGCGGAGGGCGGGCTGGCGGTGGCTTTGGCCGAATGCTGCGTGGCCGGTGGGATCGGCGCCCGGCTCACCCTGCCCGGGGGCTTCGACCTGTTCGGCGAGGCGCCGGGCTGCGGGTTCGTCGTGTCCGGACCGCCCGAGGCGCTGGCTGGGTTCACGATCATCGGCGAGGTCGGCGGCGAGGCCCTCGAGATCGAGGGCCGGCTGAAGCTCTCAGTTTCCGAACTGCAGGCGGCGTACGAGTGCGGACTGCCGGATCTCCTGGAAAGGCGCTGCTAGCCTCCGGTGAGTCCGGTCGACGGGCTGCGGCGAGGCCGGCGTTGCCATGCTCTCTGTGAACGATCAGCGCGATGGTCCTCGCGACGAGTGCGGCGTGTTTGGCATCTACGCGCCGGGACACGATGTCGCGCGCGTGGCCTACTTCGCTCTCTACGCGCTGCAGCACCGCGGCCAGGAATCGGCCGGGATCGCGACCGCCCCGCGCAAGGGCGGGATCATGGCCCTGCGCGACCAGGGCCTCGTCGCCCAGGTCTTCGACGAGCATAAGCTCCGCTCCCTGGTCGGCGACATGGCCATCGGCCACGTCCGCTACTCGACCACCGGCTCCTCGGAGTGGGAGAACGCCCAGCCGATCGTCCGCGATGACGTGCGCACGCTGGCGCTGGCTCACAACGGCAACCTGATCAACGCTGTCGAGTTGCACTCCGAGCTGCGCGGGGAGGGCGTGCCCTTCCGCTCCACCTCCGACTCCGAGATCATCGCCGCGCTGCTCGCCAACCACGGCGAGGGCTCGATCGAAGATGCCGTCGCCGCCGTGCTGCCCCGCCTGAAGGGCGCGTTCTCGACCGTCGTGATGACCGACGAGGCGGTCGTAGCCTTCCGCGATCCGCAGGGAATCCGGCCACTGTGCATCGGCGAGCTCGTCGACGGCGCCGGCAACCCCGCCTACTGCGTGGCCAGCGAGTCCTGCGCGCTTGACCTGATCGGCGCCCGCTATCTGCGCGAGGTCGAGCCCGGCGAGGTCGTCACCCTCACCGAGGGCGGGTTTCGCACGCGCCTGGTGTCCGCCGGCGAGCGCCGCGCCTTCTGCGTGTTCGAGTACATCTACTTCGCGCGGCCTGATTCGCGCATGTCGGGCACGGTCCTGCAGGCCGCTCGCGCGCGTATGGGCGAGCGCCTGTGGCAGGAGGCGCCGGTGGAGGCCGACCTGGTGATTCCGGTCCCCGACTCGGGCAACGCCGCCGCCCGCGGGCTGGCCCGGGCCGCCGGCCTGCCGCAGGACGACGGGTTCATCAAGAACCGCTACGTCGCGCGCACGTTCATTCAGCCGGGTCAGGAGCTGCGCCGCCAGGGCGTGAGGATGAAATTCAACGTCGTTCCCGAGGTCGTGGCCGGCAGGCGGCTGATCGTCGTCGACGACTCGATCGTCCGCGGCAACACCCTCCCGGCGCTCGTCCAGGTGCTACGCGAGGCCGGCGCCGCCGAGGTCCATCTGCGCATCTCCTCGCCGCCGATCCGCCACCCCTGCCACTACGGCATCGACATGTCCACGCGTGAGGAGATGATCGCCCACGGCCGCGACGAGGACGAGATCGCGCGCGAGATCGGGGCGGACTCGCTGCACTACCTCTCGCTCGGGGGCGTCTACGAGGCTGTCGGCTCGCGGCGCGAGCATCATTGCGACGCCTGCTTCAGCGGCGAATACCCGTTGGAGGGCACCGAGGAGGCGGCGGGCAAGAACGCGTTCGAGCTTCCGCTCGTTCGCGCCTGACGCGGCCCCTTCAGCGCACGTGCCAGCCGCTCGAGCCCTCGCTCGATCTCATCCGCCGGGTGCGCGGTGAAGGAGAGCCGGAGGGTCGCGCGGTCGCCGGCCGCGCAGAAGAAGTGCACGCCGGGCACGTACGCGACGTCGCACGCGAGCGCGCGGTCGAGGAGCGCGCCGGCGTCCCAGCCGTCGGGCAGCCGGGCCCAGACGAACATGCCGCCATCGGGGTGGTTGTGCCGGGATCCGGGCGGAAGCGCGTCGCCCAGGCCGCTCAGCAGGGCGTCGCGGCGGCTTCTGTAGGCGCCGCGCAGGCGGGCGATGTGGTCGTCGAGGTCGTGATGCTCGAGCCAGTGAGCGGCCGCGGCCTGGTCGATCGTCGAGGTGTGCAGGTCGGCTGCCTGTTTGGCGATCGTGAGCTTGCGGAGCAGGGGTTGCCGTGCCCGGATCCAGCCGATGCGCAGCCCGGGCGCAAGCACCTTGGACAGGGTCGAGATCGCAATCACGCGCGTCTGCGGGCTGGCCAGCGCGGCGATGGCGGGCACGTGCTCGCCGCCATAGCGCAGCTCGCTGTAGGGGTCGTCCTCGACCAGCCACAGCCCGGTCCGCTCCGCGGTTCTCGCGATCGCCAGGCGCCGGGCGGCCGGCATCGTGCGGCCGGTCGGATTCTGGAAGGTGGGGACCGTGTACAGCAACTTCGGCCGGTGCGCCGCCGTGAGGTCGGCCAGCGCGCCGGGGATCAGGCCGTCCTCGTCGCACGGCACCGGCACCGGGGTTGCACCGGCGAGGGCGAAGACCTGAAGCGCGGCCAGGTAGGACGGCTCCTCCACGAGCACGCGATCCCCCGGCTCGATCAGCGCCGCTGCGACCAGGGTCAGCGCCTGCTGGGAGCCGGCGGTGATGAGGAGCTCGGTGGGCGCGGTCGGGATCCCGCGCGCGTCAAGCCGCCGGGCGAGCGCCGCGCGCAGGTCTGGGTCGCCCTCGGTGATCGAGTACTGGAGCGAGCGACGCGCCCGGTCGGGGCTCAGCACGGCCGCGAATGACTCGGCCAGGCCGGCGGCGTCGAACAGCTCTGGTGCGGGCAGTCCGCCGGCGAAGGAGATGACGCCGGGTCGGGCCGTGTGGGCGAGGATCTCGCGCACCGGCGAGCTCCGGGTGTGAGACATGCGCGCCTCCAGGAAGGGATCGAACGGAACGGGACGGCGCCACCGGGGCACCCGCGGTCAGCGGGCGACTACAGCTCGGTGGCGGTGCGTACTCGTCCTTCGAAGATCCACATGTGCGGCGGAATGCTACAGCCCCGCCACAACTTCGTTTCGAATGTGTCACAGCTCCGCCGGGGGTTGCCCGAGATGGCCGGGACGGGCGATATCGTCGGCTCCCCCGATGGAGCCACAGGCCGCACTACAGGACATCTTCGGCTTCGAGCATTTCCGCCCCGGCCAGGCCGAGGCCGTCGATGCGGCGCTGCGCAACCGCGACGCGCTGGTCGTGATGCCGACCGGATCCGGCAAGTCGCTCTGCTACCAGCTGCCGGCGCTGATGCGCGATGACCTGACGCTGGTGGTCTCGCCGCTCGTCTCGCTGATGCAGGACCAGGTCCAGGCGCTCTCGGAGGTAGCCCCCGGCCGGGTGGCGCTCATCAACTCCCAACAGGGTGGTGCGGCGAATTCCCATGCACTCGAGCGCGCCCTATCCGGTGAGCTCCGGCTGCTCTACGTCGCGCCCGAGCGCTTCGCCTCGCCCCGGTTCGCCGCGGCGCTGGCGTCGTCTGGCCGGGTCGGGCTGTTCGTCGTCGATGAGGCGCACTGCGTCTCGCAGTGGGGCCACGACTTCCGGCCCGACTACTTCACGCTCGCCGACGCCGCGCGCGGGTTGGGCGCCCGCTCGACCATGGCGCTGACGGCGACCGCGACTCCGCACGTCGCCTCCGACGTGGCACATCGCCTGGACCTGCGCGAGCCCGTCCGGATCACGACCGGGTTCGACCGCCCGAACCTCAGCTTCGCGGTCATCCAGGCCGCGGGGGCGCTCGACAAGCAGGCCCGGATCGCGGCTGCGCTGGCCGAGCCCGGGACGCTGCCGGCGATCGTGTACGCGGGAACCCGCGGAGCCTGCGAGGACCTTGCCGCGTTTCTGACTCAGCGGCTCGCGTTCGACGTGCCGACGTATCACGCCGGGCTCGACCGGACGACGCGCGCTTCGCGTCAGGAGCGCTTCATGCGGGGCGAGCACCCGGTGATCGTGGCCACCAACGCCTTCGGCATGGGGGTCGACAAGGCCGACGTGCGGACGGTCGTTCACGCCGCCGTCCCCGGCTCGCTCGAGGCCTACTACCAGGAGGCGGGCCGCGCGGGCCGAGACGGGCGTCCCGCCCGCTGCCTGCTGTTCGCCGAGCAGCGCGACAAGGGCCTGCACGTGTTCTTCATCCAGCGCTCGGAGCTACCGGACGACGCGTTCGAGCGGGTGGTCGAGCGGCTGAAGTGGGCGGGCATCGATGGCCGCTACGACTGCGAGCTCTCCGAGCTGGCCGCGGTAGCCGGGCGTAAGATCGACGAGGACGGCGTCCGCGCGCTCATCGGCCACCTGGCCCGCGCCGGCCTGCTCGCGCCCGAGCCCGCTCCACCCGACCGCGCGGTCGGCCGGGTGACAGGGGAGTGGGAGGGGGGAGCGCTCGCGGCGTGCCGGAGATCCGCGCGCGAGGCCCAGCGTGCCCGCTGGGCGCAATATCGCTCTGTGTGGGAGTACGTCGAGGGCGAGCGCTGTCGCCGTCAGGCGCTGCTCGAGCATTTCGGGGACTCGGCGCGGGGTGCTCCGGTGGTGCCGTGCTGCGACGCCTGCGTGGGGACGACACGGGAGTGGGCGGCTCGCGCTCCGTTCCACCGGCCAAGGCGAGGCGCTCGCCGCTCGCCGCCGGGGGCCGAGCCTGACTCCGGCGATCTCGATGCCGCGATCCTCGGGGTGATCGGCGCCGCCGAGCCTGCCGTCGGGCGTACGCGCGCCGTGGAGATCCTCCGCGGCGGGCGCTCGAAGGTCATCGCCCAGTACGCCTACGACGGCCTGCCCGGCTACGGGACGTTCGCCTGGATGCGTTCCGACGACGTGCTCGCGCGGGTCGATGAGATGCTTGCCAGTGGGGTCCTGCGCTCGACCGGGGGGCGGTTTCCCAAGCTCCGCGCGGCATGAGGGTCGCGGTCCTCGCCTCGGGCGCCGGCACCAACCTGCAGGCGCTGCTCGACTCGGTGCACGGGCGGGACGGGGTCGAGATCGTTGCGGTGGCCTCCGACAAGCCCGAGGCTCCGGCGCTCGAGCGTGCCCGCCGGGCCGGAGTCGCCGCGCGCCCGTTCCCGCCTTCGCAGTACTCGCGCCGGGCTGAGCGCG
>DATGJM010000210.1:0-17410 GCA_035295205.1 Solirubrobacteraceae bacterium
CCAGATCGCGATCGCCAAGAAGGTCTTCAGCCCCGACCCCGATGAGGTGCGGTTCGCCAAGAAGGTGCTGGAGGCGATTCCCGACGGCCGGGGCGTGCACATGATCGACGGCAAGATGCAGGACGACGCCACCTGGAAGCAGTGCAAGGTGATGGTCTCGCTGGCCGAGATGCTCGCCCACAAGGATCCGGAGCTGGCCGAGGCCTACGGCTTCGAGCCGGCGGCGGTGTAGCGATGCGGATCTCGGCCAAGGCCGACTATGCAGTCCGGGCGGCCGTCGAGCTGGCCGGCGCGCAGGACGAGAAGCCGATCAAGGCCGAGCGCGTGGCCACCGCCCAGGACATCCCGCTGAACTTCCTGGAGAACATCCTTGGCGAGCTGCGCCACTCGGGCATCGTGCGCAGCCATCGCGGTGCCGAGGGCGGCTTTCGCCTGGCCAAGCCGGCCGATCAGATCTCGATCGCCGACATCATCCGCGCGGTCGAGGGGCCGCTGGCCAGCGTGCGCGGCGGCCCGCCCGAGGAGACCGAGTACCCGGGGACCTCGCAGGCGCTCCCGCGGGTGTGGATCGCGGTGCGCGCGGCGCTGCGCGGGGTGGTCGAGAACGTAACCGTGGCCGACGTGGCCGCCGGCAGGCTGCCGGACGACGTCGAGCAGCTGGCGCGCGACCCCGAGGCGTGGGTCACGCGGTAGAGGCGGCCTCGGGCGGCTCGGCGACCACCGCGCCCGCCGGTACCCGCAGATAGATCGCCTCTTCCTGGGCGTGGGTGACGAGCACAGGCTCCTGGTCGTTTCCCAGGCCCCTTGCCACTGTTTTCCGCACTGACTTGATTGATTTTACTAACTTATTTGACTTGCTGCAACGAACTCGCTCTATCGGGCCTTGGTTTTTCTCTATGCCGGGTTCGCGGTACGCGCGCGTTCGGTACTCTCCGGCGCCCCTATGCGCTTCTTCGAATACGAATCCCGGGCGATCGTGGCCAAGGCCGGGATCCCCGTCACCAAGCACGGCTTCGCCAAGACCGCCGATGAGGCGCGCCGGATCGCCGAGCAGATCGGCGGCCCCGTGGTCGTCAAGTCGCAGGTCCTATCGGGCGGCCGGATGAAGGCCGGCGGCGTCAAGTTCGCCGACACGCCGGAGGAGGCGGCTCGCCACACCGAGCACATCCTCGATCTCGAGATCGGCGGCCACATGCCTCGCGGCGTGCTCGTGGACTCCCGCGCGGCCGTCAAGCGGGAGTACTACGCAGGCGTCGTCTGGGACGGGATCCGCAAGCGCCCGGTGCTGCTGTTCTCGGACATGGGCGGGATCGACATCGAGCAGGTGGCCGAGGAGCACCCCGGCCACGTCGCCCGGCTGCACTTCTCCACGCTGCGAGGGTTCGCCGACTGGCAGGCCAAGCAGCTGATCGCCTCGCTGGGGATCACGGGCTCGGCCCTGAATCGCCTGACCCCGATCCTCGCCAAGCTCGCCCGGCTGTTCCTCGACTACGACATGACGCTGGCCGAGATCAACCCGCTGGGCGAGCTCGAGGACGGCTCCTTCGTGGCTCTCGATGCCCACATGGACATCGAGAGCGAAGCCCGCCCGCGGCAGAACGCGCTCCTGCACGAGCTGGGGGTCGGCGACGAGGAGACCCGCCAGGCCCGTGAGCCGACGCCGTTCGAGCTCGCAGGCGAGCAGGTCGACGCCCAGGACCACCGCGGCGTCGCCGGCAACGTCACCGAGTTCGACGGGAACCTCGGACTCGTGATCGGCGCCGGCGGCGGCTCGCTGACGCTGTTCGACGCCGTCCGCGCCCACGGCGGGAAGCCCGCCAACTACTGCGAGATCGGCGGCAACCCCTCGGTCCGCAAGGCTGCCGGGCTCGCCAAGCTCGTGCTCCAGAAGCCGGGTGTGGACAAGATCGCGGTGATGATGTCGATCGTCTCGAACACGCGCGTGGACATCGTCGCCCGTGGCGTGATCAAGGCCTGCCTCGAGCTCGGCTACGACCCGGCGGAGAAGATCGCGATCTTCCGGATCCCCGGCGCCTGGGAGGACGAGGGCTTCAAGATCCTCGAGAAGTACGGCGTCGAGTACGCGGACCGGAGCGTTTCGCTGCACGAGGCGGCCCGGCGAGCCGTCGTGAAGATCCAGGGAGTGCCCGCCTGATGTCCATCCTCATCGACGAGAACACGACCTTCATCGTCCAGGGCATCACCGGTCGCGAGGCGGTCAACCTGACGCGCGAGTGCCTGGACTACGGGCGCGGCGCCAAGATCGTCGGCGGCGTCACGCCCGGCCGGCTGGGCCGCGACGTGCACGGCGTGCCGGTCTTCGACACCGTCGCCCAGGCGGTCGAGAGCCATGGCGGCCCGATCGACGGCACGGTGGTCACGGTTCCGCCGGCTTTCACCAAGGACGCGGTGTTCGAGGCCATCGAGAACGGCGTCAAGCTGGTGGTGATCGTCACCGAGCGGATCCCGCGCCGTGACGTGGCCGAGATGGTCGAGCTTGCGAGCTACCACGGGGCGCGGATCATCGGCCCCAACTGTCTGGGGATCATCGTCCCCGACGTGATCAAGATGGGCGGCATCGGCGGACCCGCGAAGGACGCCGCGAAGTCCTACACCCGCGGGCCGGTGGGCGTCATCTCGCGCTCCGGCGGGATGACCACCGAGATGTCCTCCACGCTGACGGCTGCCGGTCTCGGCCAGTCCACCGCGGTCTCGATCGGCGGTGACGCGATCATCGGCTCGAGCTACGCCGAGCTGATGCCGCTGTTCGAGGCCGACGAGCAGACCCAGGCGATCGTCATCTACACCGAGCCGGGCGGCCGCATGGAGGCCGAGCTCGCACGCTGGGTGACCGAGAACGAGTCCCGGCTGCCGATCGTGGCGTTCATGGCCGGGCGGTTCATGGACGAGATGCCGGGCATGAGCTTCGGACACGCCGGCACGATCGTCGAGGGCAAGGAGGACACCGCCGCGGAGAAGATCGCCCGCCTGGCGGAGGCCGGGATCACCGTCGCCGAGGAGATCTCAGCCATCCCCGACCTGATCAAGGAGCGAATCGGGGTGCCTGCATGAGCTCCGTGTTCATCAACGTCGAGGTCGACTCCTCGGTGGCCGATGACGTCGAGCTGGCGCGCAAGCTCGAGGAGGTCTGCCCGGTCGACATCTTCGCCGCGGGCGAGTTCGGAGTCTCGATCGTCGCCGAGAACCTCGACGAGTGCGTGCTGTGCGGCCTGTGCCTGCATGCATCGCCGCCCGGAGCCGTGCGGGTGATGAAGCTCTACGACGACGGCGCGCTGCTCGCCGCCTGAAGCAGCCGCCTCCGCGCGGCCGCCGTCAGCGACCGGTATCCCTCTCCCGATCGATACCAGGCGAGCTTGCCGGGCCCCGGCTCGGGCACGCCCGCGGCGCGCAGCGCGCCGGTCATCGGCCGGTACCAGGTGGTGACCGGGAGCTCGTCGACCACGTGGACGATCACGGGCCGCTCGTCGCCGGACAGGCTCTCCAGGGCGGCGGCGATGTCGCGCGGCTTCAGGTCGCGCTCTCCCCGGAGGGTGACCGCGGCGAGCGCCAGCTCTCCCGCCCCTCCCGGCGCCACGACCCCGTAGGCCACGGCCAGATCGACGCACGGCAGGTCCATCAGCGCGTCGCGGATCGGCGTCGTGAACACCGGCCGCCTGGCGCTGCGGATCACGTCGCGGATGCCGTCGACCCGCCAGTAGTCGCCCTGGACGTCGCGCATGAACAGGTCGCGCGTCGACATCCAGGCGTCCTCCGGCTCGAACATGCCGCGCAGCGGTGTCGTGGTCAGCGGCTCGCCGGAGCTGACGCGAACCAGCAGCATCCCCACTTCCTCGGGGCCGCAGGGCCGGGCGAATCCGACCGGGCTCAGCATCAGCCGGTCGCCCCGGATGTCGTACGCCGCGATCTTGACCTCGGCGCTGCCGGGGATCGGACGGCCCATGGAGCCCCGCTTGGCGTCGCGCAGGTTGGCCAGGACCGCGCCGGCCTCGGTCGAGGCGTAGAACTCGAGCACCCGCGCCGGGGCGAAGCGCTCCTCGACTCGCCGCCAGAGTCCACGTGGCATTCCCGAGCCGATGAACAGCCGGATCGGATGGTGGCGCTCGCCGGGATGCGGCGGCGCCTCGACGAGCTCGCGCAGCATCGTCCAGGTGTAGGACGCGACCGTCACGCCGTAGCGGCGAACCTCCTCCCAGAAGGTCGACGCGTCGAAGCGGCTGGCCATCGCCAGCCGGGCGCCGCCCGCCACCGCGCCTCCGATGCTCATCATCAGCCCCGAGGGGTGGTAGATCGGCGCCACGCTGTACACGGTGTCCCCGCGTCCCAGCGCCGCTGAGGACGCCGTGCCGAAGGCCGACATCGCCCAGCGCCGGTTGGTGATGCGGCTCATGCGGGTGCCCTTGCCCTCGCCCGTGAAGACCAGGAAGGCCACGTCACCGGCGCGGCCGGGGTTCGAGCGATACCAGCGCGGAAGGGCCACGGCCTGGGGATCGATCTGCTCCATGTCGGTGGTCAGCGGCACGCCCAGCTCGCGCGGCCCGCCGCCGCCGCCGAGGACGAACGTGTGCACCGTGCCGAGGCCGGCGGCCATCTCGGCTCGCTCGGGGTCGGCGATCACGCGTGTAATCTGGCCGAGCTGTGCCTCCAGCGCGACGTCGCCGTCGGGGCGCAGGAGCGCGGAGACCGCGCCGAGGCGGTTTATCGCCACCGCCAGGGCGAGCGCGCTGGGCCGGCCGCTCATCAGGACCCCGATGTGCTCGCCGCGCCGCACCCCGATCGAGATCAGCCCGCGCACGACGTTGTCGATGCGCCGGTTCACGTCGGCGGCGCAGTAGGCGCGGTCGCCGAACAGGAAGAACACGTCGTCTGGCGCCTTGCGGGCGCGCTCGTCGACCAGCATCCCGAGCGAGATCCGGGTCGCGGGCTGGATCTGCTCCAGGCGCACGAGCCGGGGCAGCTGGCTCACCGCCTCGCCAGTCAGCTCGCGCACGCCCCGCACCGCGCGCCGAGTCGAGATCAGAGCCGAGCGGGCCACCCCGGATCCGACGGCCGCGACGAGCTCCATCCCGTAGCCCACGCGGCGGCCGACGTCCTGTGGGGTCTCCAACGCGGCCCGGGACGCGACCGGCTCTACCTGGGCCGGCGGCTCAGAGGCCTGCCCGCTTCGCCAGCGCGCCCACTCGGCGACCGCCGGCCAGGTGACGGTCTTGGCCTTCGAGCCCACCACCAGTCCGAAATGGCCTGCGGGCAGGGACAGCTCGTGGACTTCGGCGCGGGGCGCCGCCTGGCTGACCGCCCGCACTCCGCTTGCGGGTGCGATCTCGTCCACGGTCCCGACCACGTAGAGGATCGGGCATGTGATGTCGGCCAGGGTGACCATCCGGTCCTCGATCACGAACCCGCCCTCGAGCATGCGATTGTGGGCGACGAACTGGCGCAGGAAGTCGGCCATCGCCGGGCCCGGCCAGGCCACCCAGCCGTCCGCCTCCAGGAAGCGGCGCTGGCGCTCGCGCGGCAGGAGCGCCTCGCGGTCGTGGAGCTGGAGCAGGAAGTCGAGCTGGCTGCGAACCGACTTGACCGGGTCCAGGAGGCGAAAGCCGGTGCGGCTGGCCCAGGCCGGGAGCGCCCAGCCGCGGAAGCGGTCGGCCAGCAGGTCGGCGGCTCCGGCCGCGAACTGCTCGGGAAGCCCGAACGGCACGCCGGCGCGAGTGTCGACAGGACTGCCGAAGGTGATCAGCGAGCGCAGCCCCGCGCTGCGGCGGTAGGCCGCCGCCTGATAGCAGAACATCCCGCCCTGGGAGTAGCCGGCGAGGTGGACGTCGGCGCCGGTGAGCGCCTGCACCCGGTCGACGGCGTCGGATACCGCGAGCACGTGATCGGCCAGGGTCCGTTCCAGGCCGCCCTCCTCGCGCTCCGGGGCCCCGAAGTCGACGACCCACGGATCGGCTCCGTGCTCGTGCAGGATGCCGACGGCGCTGGTCGACGGCGCGACGTCGTAGATTTCGGCCCGGAGCATCATCGGCGGCACGAGCAGGATCGGCGGCCCGGGCTCGGAGGTCTCGGGGTAGTAGTGGCGCAACCTGTAGACGCGCTGCTCGCTGGCCACCTCCATCGGCGAGGCTTCCTCGTCGGTCGCCAGGCCGCCGAAGCGCGCGACCTCGAGTGCGTTCTGGGCCGCCGCCCCGAGGCGGCCGACGGGTGCGGTCAGGGTGCGGGGGATCAGCGCCATCGGCTCACATCATCTCCGAAAACCGTCCCGCTACTGTGACGCGGGATGCCCGCCGGAGTAGCCATCCGCCCCGCCGAGCCCGACGACGTCGAGCTCATCTACGCGCTGATCGTCGAGCTGGCCACCTACGAGCGCGCCCCCGAGCAGGTCGTGGGTACCCCCGAGATGCTCCGGCGCGAGCTGTTCGGCCAGCGTCCGAGCTGCGAGGCCCTGATCGCCGAACTCGAAGGGGACCCGGTCGCCTTCGCCCTCTTCCACGGCACGTTCTCGACCTGGGAGTGCCGGCCCGGCATCTGGCTCGAGGACCTCTACGTCCCGCCCGAGCATCGCCGCCACGGCATCGGCCGGGCGCTGCTGGCAGAGCTCGCGCGGATCACGCTCGAGCGCGGTTGCGCGCGGCTGGAGTGGACCGCGCTCGACTGGAACACGCCGGCCCTCGACTTCTACGCCAAGCTCGGCGCGCGGCGGCTCAGCGACTGGCAGCAGCACCGGCTGTCGGGCGAGGCGTTGCGGCTCCTGGCCGGCGAGCTCAGCGCCCGGGGTTAGATGGCTGAGGCCGAGCCGGGTCGCCCGTCGCAGGCCCGGACGCCGCCCGCGGTCGCGCTTCCCGTGGTCGCACGCGAGTGGACCCGGATCGGGCTGACCGGGTTCGGCGGGCCGCCGGCCCACATCGCCCTCCTGCGCCGTCTGGTGGTGGAGCGCCGGCGCTGGCTCGCCGCCGACGACCTCGAGGCAGCGATCGCCGCCTGCAACCTCCTGCCCGGGCCCGCATCGACCCAGCTGGCGATCTACCTCGCCGGCCGGCTCGGCGGACCGGCCGGCGCGGTCCTCGGAGGACTTGGGTTCATCCTGCCGGCGGTCCTGTGCGTGGTCGCGCTCTCGGCCGTGTTCTTCGGCCAGTCACCCCCGGATTGGATCCGCGGGGCGGGCGCCGGCGCCGGGGCGGCCGTCGCCGCGGTTGCCGTCCAGGCCGGGCTGACGCTCCTGCGACCGAGCCTCGAGCGCGCGCGACGGCGCGCGCGCCAGCTGCCGCGCTGGGCGGGCTACGTCGCGCTGGGAGCCGCGGCGGCTGCTCTGATCGGCCCGTATCTCGTGCTGGTGCTGGTCGGCTGCGGACTGGCGGAGCTCGGTTGGCGCCGTCTTGGCGCGGGCGCGGTGGACCGGCTGGGATCGTGGTCGGCGCTGCCGCTCGCCGCCGCGTCCGTGGGCGGAATCGGATCGCTGGGCTGGGTCGCCCTGAAGGTCGGGGCCCTGTCGTACGGCGGGGGGTTCGTGATCATCCCGCTGATGCAGGGCGACGCCGTGCACACGTACCACTGGATGAGCTCGACCCAGTTCCTGAACGCCGTCGCCCTCGGCCAGGTCACGCCGGGGCCGGTGGTGGCGACGGTGGCCGCCGTCGGCTACGCCGCCCACGGCGTCGGCGGCGCGCTGCTGGCGGCGGCGATCGCGTTCACGCCGTCGTTCGCCTTCGTGCTCATCGGAGGACGACGCTTCGACAGGCTGCGCGCCGACCCGCGAGCTCAGTCGTTCCTCGACGGCGCGGGCCCCGCGGCGCTCGGCGCGATCCTCGGCTCCGCGATCCCGCTGACCGGCGCGCTGCAGGAAACCTGGCAGTACGCCGTGCTCGCGGCCGCCGCGCTCGCGCTGCTTCTGGCGCGCCGAGGGGTCGTGCTCGTCCTGGTCGCCGCCGGGGTGGCGGGCGCCGTGGCCGCGATCGCCGGCGCCCCGCTACCGCATTAGCGCCCCGTATCGGACGGCGAGTGTCCCGAGAAACTCAGGACCTGCTGGATCCCGCTCGGCCGGTTGGTGTAGCGCATCGTCGTGGGCAGCAGCCCCGGCACGAAATGGATCCGCGGATCGTCGGGTGAGTGCCAATTCGCAGGATCCGGGCCCTGCGCGGCGGCCAGCGCGTTGCCCGCCTGGTCGATCGCCGACCACAGCAGCTTGCGGCACCGCGTGAGCGAGCCGCCGCCGCAGTAGCGCACGGAGTACTTGGCGTGCAGGGGCATGCCGAGCAGGCCGCGCAGATCCTTGTTCATGTAGATGAACCAGCCCTTTTCCTGGCCGCCCGGCGGCGCCTGGAACGGCGTGGCGAAGCTCGCGAGCATCGTCGTCAGCCGAGTGCCGAGCACGCTCGAGGCCCAGGCCTTGGCCAGCAGGGGCCAGGCAGCGTCCATGATCGCCGCCCCGGGAGCTGTGATCTGACCGTTGCCTGTGAAGTCGAGCCGGCTGCCGCCCTGGCTGTGCCAGAGGTCGAGCTGCGCGAGCATCTGCGCGTCGCGGGCGCTCGGGGCTGCGCCGCCGCGCAGCAGGCGCGAGAGCACCGGCTCCAGCGTCATCTCACGCACATCCTGGGTGGCCGCCGCGTTCATCGCCGAGGCCATGAACCACGGGGTGATGTCGCGTCCGTGGCCGAGGTTGTTCAGGAGCAGGTCGACGCGCTGGACGGCGCCCAGCGACCAGTTGTCGTCCGCGGCCTCGTAGCCCAGCTCGGGGCGGTTGTTCCAGTTGACGATCTCACCGCTGGGCGGATTGATTCCCTGCGGGTGGTTGCGGAACGACACCCAGCCGTGCCACTCCTCGCCACCGCGACCGTCGATCGGCAGTGCCGGATCGACGTTGGCCGGCCGGATCGGGACCAGGCCGCTCGTGAACACGCCGATGTCCTTGTCGTCCACGTAGAACGAGTTGAAGGTCTGCGGCGTCTGGTCGGCGGCGCGGAAGAACTGGTGCACGTTGTGCACGAGGCCGTGCGCGAGGTCGTGGTAGAAGAGCAGGTCGAGGACGTCCTGCCCGTAGCTGGCCCGCTTGCGGCTGAGGGCGACCAGGCGGCCGTGCACGTGCGCATAGCCGATCACCGGGCCGTGCACGGTGCGGTAGAAGCGCACCTCGTGCCCGTTCAGCGAGCCGGCGTCGAAGAGCTGCATGCGCCGGCAGCGCCCGTCGAACAGGTACCTCGTGCGGCTGTGGCCGCACAGCGTCTCCACGTAGGTATCGATCTGATCGAGCCCGGCGGAGGTCAGGCTCCAGGCCGAGTCCTGGCTTCGGCCGATGAAGATGTAACCCGGGAACGGAGCCGAGGTCACGCCGCGCTGGCTGATGCCCGGGCCCTCGAGATCCATCTCCAGCGTCAGGCCCGGATAGTAGTAGCCGATCTGCGGCCCGGCGATCATCAGCGGGTGGTGGGTGGCCGAGCGCCAGCCCGCGACCAGCAGCGCGTTGCTGGCCTGGGCGCGAGGTGGATCGATCGCCGTGGCTGCGATCGGGCCGGGGTCGAGCAGCACGTTTCCGCGCGTGCTCCGGGGACGGGGCTGGAACCGAACGCGCCCCGGAACACTCGCGGGCGCGTCCGTGTCGTAGGGCTCGCGCAGGTCGTTCCACACCGCCCGCCCGCGCTTGGCGCCGAGACGGCGGATGAGAGCCGAGAGGAACTGCGAGCGAACGGCCTCGTCTCCCCCGCCCTCGCCCACGAACTGGTCCTTCAGCGCGTTGAAGGCGTAGATGTCGGTACGCGAGAACGGCTTGACGTGCGTGAACGGGCCAAGCCCGTCGTTGTGCGCCGCGATGTAGGCGTTGATCCCCTGCAGGTAGACGTCGATGTCGTGCAGGATCGCTCGGCCCTTGGCCCCGTGGGCCAGGAGCACGCCGGTCTGTTTGGCCACCTCGCGCTCGGTCTGCGCGCTCGGCTTGAAGCTCTCGAGGCCGGATACGAGGCCCAGGGCACTCAGGCCCGGGGCGTCGATCGCCGCCACCAGCGAGTCGTAGCGCGCCTGCTCGAGCAGCAGCCCGCGATCCTCGGCGATCACCCAGCCTGCTCCCCAGGTGACGTCGTCGCGCGTGGCGCCGGTGATATGCGGGACGTCGTACGGGTCACGCAGGACGGTGACGCCCGCGTGCGGGACGCTCTCCGGGATCAGCATGCCGAACACGGCGTCGCCGATCGGCTCGGGCTTGAAGTCGGCGAACAGGTCGGCCTGGGTGACGTGGTTGAACAGCGGCGTGAGCGCGTCGTACATCTGCGCCTGCTGGCTGGCCTGCGGTGGCGGGTTGACGTCGCCGTACTGCCCGGAGGGGATGATGTCCAGTGCGATGTTCGCGTAGTCGTGGGCCGCCGCGGCCTGCGCGACTGCGGGAACGGCGGGAACGAGCACAACGGCGACCAATGCAGTCGCGACGGCAGTGAGCCTGCGAACCACGACCTCTCCTCTCTCCTCAGCTCAGTTGGCTGGCCGGCCAGCTTACTGATGATGAGTTACCTTGGCTGTCCGGGATGACGGGCGATTTCGACACTCCCGCAGTTCTCGTCGACGACCTCGTCGTCCGCTTCGGCGAGCTCGAGGCGGTGGGGGGCGTCTCGTTCGCGGTGCCGCCGGGCCAGGTCTTCGGCCTGCTCGGTCCCAACGGGGCCGGCAAGACGACGACGATCCGGGTCCTGACCACATTGCTCTCCCCGACTTCCGGGCGCGGGCTGGTGGCCGGCTTCGACGTGCGCCGTCAGAGCCTCCAGGTGCGAGCCTCGATCGGCTACGTGCCCCAGGCCATCTCGGTCGACGGCGCGCTGACCGCGCTCGAGAACCTCGACTTCTACGCGCGCGTGACCGGGGTGCCGGCGCGCGAGCGGCGGGAGCGGATCGAGCGCGTGATCGAGGACATGGATCTCGAGTCGATGCTCGAGCGGCTCGCTCGCACGCTCTCGGGAGGGATGCTGCGGCGGCTGGAGATCGCCTCGGCGCTGCTGAACCGTCCCGCGGTGCTGTTCCTGGACGAGCCTACGGTCGGCCTGGATCCCACCGCCCGCCAGGTGGTGTGGGCGCGCCTGCGCGCGCTTCGCGAGCAGGCCGGCACAACGATCCTGTTCACGACCCACGTGATGGAGGAGGCCGAGCGCTATTGCGAGCGGCTGGCGATCATGGACCTCGGTCAGCTCGTGGAGCAGGGCGAACCGGCTGAGATCTGCCGGCGCCATCGTGTGGGCAGTCTCGAGGAGGTGTTCACGAAGGTGACGGGGCGCAGGATCGACGAGCACCGGCAAGGGAGGCTGCGCGATGTCCGCGCAGGGCGCAGCATCGTCCGCCGTCTCGGCTAGCGGGCTCACGGCGGCGCTCGGTCGCGTCGCGGTGGGCAGTCAGGCGATGGCCCTGGCGGAGCTGCGCAAGCTGCGCCACGACCACCTCGACGTGTTCACCCGCTCGGTCCAGCCGCTGCTCTGGCTGTTCATCTTCGGCACCGCGCTGCGCCACAACCGCGCGCTCACCATCGGCCGGCTCGACTACCGTGCCTACCTCGCGCCGGGGGTGATGGCCCAGGCGGCCCTATTCATCGCGATCTTCTTCGGGCTGGCGGTGATCTGGGAGCGCGACGTCGGGCAGCTTCAGCGCCTGCTGGCGACCGCGCTGCCCCGCTCGGCGATTGTGCTCGGCAAGGCGGTCGGGGCCTGCGTGCGGGCGCTCGTGCAGGCGCTGCTGCTGCTGATCGTGCTGGCGGTCACCGGGATCCCCGTGCGCTGGACCGCCGGCGGGGTGATCGGGACGCTGGCGATGCTGATGCTCGGAACCGGGGCGTTCGCCTGCATGTCGATGCTGCTCGCCGCCGCGGTCAAGGAACGCGAGCGCTTCATGGGGATCGGCCAGCTGGTGATGATGCCCCTCTTCTTCGCCTCCTCGGCGCTGTACCCGCTGAGCATCATGCCGTCCGGGTTGCGGGTCATCGCCCGGATCAACCCGCTGACCTACGAGGTCCAGGGCCTGCGCCAGATGCTCGTCGGCGTCGGCGGGCGCGGAGAGCTGTGGCTCGACTTCCTGGTCGTGATCGCGTTCTTCGCGCTGATGCTTGCGGCGGCCACGCGGGCCTACCCGAAAGCGATCCTCTGAGGCCGGCCGCGCTCGCCTCGGTCAGCCGGATTCGACGGGCACAACCAGCACGGGCCGTGTCGCGTGCTTGATCACGCCGCCGGTCACGCTCCCCCGGAGCTCGTGCAACCAGGAGAGCTCGTGGTGGCCGACGACGATCGCGCGGGCCTCGAGCTCATCGGCCAGGCAGACGAGCGCGTTCCATGTCGCGTGCACTCCATCGCCGCACAGCAACCGGGGCTCGGGCTCGAAGCCCGCCTGGCGAGCGAGCTCGAGGCCCTCACGGACGATGCCGGAGGCCCGATGGCGAGCCTGCTCCTCGATCTCCTCGACCACCGAGGGGTCGAGCTCGATCGGCAGCGTCATGCCGGCCCCGGGCACCGTGGCAGGCACCGGCTGCGGCACGGGATAGACGTAGACGACGACCGCCGGACCGGTCAGCAGGTCCCCTGCGGCGCGGACGGCGTGCTTGGCGTCGCTGGATCCGTCGTAGGCGAGGATCACTGGTCCGGTCATCGGGTGAGCACCGTCGCGAGATCGGTCTCCGCGTCGGCAAGGTTACCCGTTCCTGACGATTCCCATGCAACCCCGATAATAGAAAACCCCCGCAGTTGCGGGGGTTTTCCGTAGCAGGCCTATAAGCCGGATTCTGTCCGGGGTGCTGTCCGATCAGGGCGGCACCCGTGAGCTGTCATCCATCTATGCGGCCTACCCGGACCTTGGCGGGCCACCTACGAACGGTCCTGCTTGGCCTAGCATCAGGTGGGGTTTGCCTGGCCGCCGCGTCGCCGCGACGCCGGTGCGCTCTTACCGCACCTTTTCACCCTTACCGGCCTGAAGCTCTGCAGTGGCTCCAGGCTTAGGCGGTGTTATTTCTGTGGCACTTTCCCGCGGGTTTCCCCGGGTCGGCGTTACCGACCACCTTGCCCTTCGATGTCCGGACTTTCCTCGAAGGCGATACGCCTCCGCGACTGCTCAGCCTGCATGGAGGAGGATAGCCCTCGGGGGGCGCGATCGCGAGCGGCGCCAGCGGGCGTGCAGCCGCGATCGGAGCTCGGATACGCAGCCGTGCTACCGGAGCTCGGAGCCGCAGCCCGTGCAGCGCCCGCCGATGGGCAGGGCATGAGCGCCGTAGTCGGGCTCCATCGGAGCCCCGCACACCGGGCACTCGACCGCCTGATGGCGGGTGAGCTCAGTCCACGCCGCGGCGATCACCTGCTCCAGCCTGGGTCCCTCCGGCTCGAAGCCAAAGCCCGGGAGTGGGACGGACGCCGGCTCGATCATGATCGCCGCGCCGATCACGAGATGTTCCTCATCAGCCCGACCACGCGGCCGAGGATCTGCACGTCACGGCTGCGGATCGGCTCCATCTCGTCGTTCTCGGGCTGCAGCCGCACGTGGTCCGGCTCCTGGAAGAAGCGCTTGACCGTCGCCTCCTCCCCCACCAGTGCCACGACGATGTCGCCGTCGGCCGCCGTGTCCTGCCGGCGAACCACGACCACGTCGCCGTCGAGGATGCCGATGTTCTTCATCGACTCCCCTCGCACCTTCAGCAGGTACTGGCCCTCGTCCCCCCCGGCCAGCTGCGGCGTCTGGACGTACTCCTCGATGTTCTCCTCGGCCAGGATCGGCTGACCCGCGGCGACGTGGCCGACGAGCGGCAGTCCGGGCTGGACGAAGCTGCGGACCCCGGCCGCCGCCCGGTCGAGCAGCTCGATCGCCCGCGGCTTGGTCGGATCTCGCCGCAGCAACCCGATCCGCTCCAGGTTGGCCAGGTGCGCGTGCACCGTCGAGGAGGAAGCGAGGCCCACCGCCTTGCCGATGTCGCGCACGGTCGGCGGGTAGCCGTACTTGGCCGAATAGCGCTTGATGAAGTCGAAGATCTCCTGCTGACGCTTGGTGAGGTCCATCGCTACCGCTCCTTGCTCGCGGCTCTGCAAGCCGACGGATGTGGATGTGTCTCGAACACGTGTTCGTAAATGTAGCGCCGCCCGTGGACGGAAACCAGTGGCCGACCTCTCGGGAGATTTCTCGGCTCCACGCCGAGCTGTATGCCAGCACCCCCGGTCTATACTGCCCCGCCGAGCGCCTGTGGCGGAATTGGTAGACGCGCAAGGTTGAGGGCCTTGTGGACTGTATGGTCCGTGGAGGTTCGAGTCCTCTCGGGCGCACCTGGGAAAGCCCTGGAAACCGCGCGTTTCCGGGGCTCTTCCGAAGGGGACCTCGAGGTAAACCCCAAGTCCGTGTGGCAAGACTCTGGCAAGAGTCGGCAAGACGACTCGGCCGCCAGAGCGAGGAGAACCACATGGCTCGACGCGAATACCCCGGCGTCTACCCGTACCCCGCGGCCGGCGGCCGCACCCTCTACCGGGACCCTGTACCCCGACAGGTAACCGGCGCCAGCGCCAGACGCGCGGCTTCACCAGCCCGAGCGCAGCCGCCAGGTTCCGCGCGCGACTGCAGGTCCCAGGACGGCCAGACCGCTTGTGAAGCTGCGAACCCGGGTGCAAGCTGTGGGCATGACCACGACAGCGCTTCTGGGCGATAAGCCCATCAATCGGATCGGCTTGGGCGCGATGCAGCTCGCCGGTCCCGGCGTGTTCGGCCCGCCCCGCGATCCAGATGGCGTCCGCGCGGTGCTGCGCCGTGCGATCGAGCTTGGGGTCGACCACATCGACACGGCTCAGTACTACGGCCCGGACGTCGTCAACGACCTGATCCGCGAGAGCCTGTATCCGTACCCTGAGGGCCTGAAGCTCGTCACTAAGGTCGGTGCCCGCCGCGACGACCAGGGCGCCTGGCTGCCCGCCCAGCGTCCAGCCGAGCTGCGCGCCGGGGTCGAGGACAACCTTCGCTCGCTGCGGGTGGAGCGTATGGATCTCGTCAACCTCCGTCTGCTCAGCACCGAAGGCTCGGACGAACTCTTGGGCGAGCAGCTCGGCACGCTCGAGGATCTGCGCACCGAGGGCAAGCTCGACCTGATCGGGATCAGCGAGGCCGGCACCGGCGCAGTCCGCCGCGCGCTCGAGTTGGTCGAGATCGCCGAGGTGCAGAACTCCTACAGCGTCGTCAACCGATCCGGCGAGGACGTGCTCGAGTTCTGCATCGCGCGCGACATCGCGTTCGTGCCCTACTTCCCGCTCGGATCGGCATTCACTGGCGGCCCGAGGCAGCTGGCGCAGGATCCGGCCGTCGCCGGCGTCGCGGAGCGTCGCGGAGCGACGGTCACGCAGGTCGCGCTCGCCTGGCTGCTTTCGCGTTACGAGCGGATGCTGCTGATCCCCGGGACCAGCTCCGTCCAGCACCTCGAGGAGAACCTGGCCGCGGCGGACGTCGAACTCGACGAGCACGACCTGGCCGAGCTCGAGAAGGCCGTCCAGCTGGGTGATCCGCTGACCTCCCGGAGCTGATCACGATCGGCCCAGTTCGCGATCGTCACGGACATAACAGGATCGCCCGCCCGACGATGCTGCCACGAGGAGGTATCAGGGCAGCTGCCCCCGCTGGCGGCCCAGGAGCCGGTCGAGCGGCGGGCGCCCGTCGACAGACACCGCCGCGCGGGCCGGGTCGACCAGCGTCTGCTCGAGGCGGCGGACCGCGTCGAGGTGGTCGCGGTCCAGATCACCCGCGTCCCGACCGCGGTGGCATGGCCGTCGGCATCTTGAACGTCGCGCTCGACCGCCTTCACGAGCCGCCCATCGGCGCCGACGACATCGACTTCGACTCCCCTTTGATGCGACTAGCGGCCGGCGGACGGACCTAACCGGTGCGTGCGGGATCCCACACAAGAAGCCCCGCGAGGACCGAACTCCTCAGAAAGCTTTCCGAACCGTCGGCTTGGCGATAGCTCGCCTACAACACCGACACCAACACCACGGTCTGACCGACCGACACGCCCACCCACCGACCGCGACGTTGCGCTCACGGTTACGAGGTGCCCGACGCCTCTCGGCGGCCTCCGAGATCGTCGGAGTGACCGGCGCCTAGGCGGGGCCACTGGGAGATGGGACGTCCGTTCGTGCGGTAGGGATTGGGTTCGCTGGTGTTGCGTCCCCACCGTTGCGGCCAGCCGCTGGGCGAGTCCTCCCAGCTCTCTTGGCGACCGTAGATGGTCAGGTCAAGCAGCCCGGCGTAGCCTGGGGCCATTGCCTCGACGCCGCGTCCGGTCGTCCAGTAGGTCTCGAATATCCGGTCTTCTTGGCGCAGGTAGCAGACCAGCATGAACCGGTTGAACGGGCGTCCGCCCAGTAGGGCTTCGGCTGAGTCCTGCACCGAATACCACGGCTCGGTCCAGCCCATGAACTCGCGGTAGCGGGCGCTCTCCTCGTAGGGGCCGTAGCAGAACGTCGCGTACGTGACGTCGCGCGAGTGAAGGTAGGACAGCTCGCGGACCTGGCTGGTATAGAGCGTGCAGCCCTCGCACTGCTCCTGGGACGGCGCTCCCGGATACCACATGAAGTAGTAGGCCAGCAGCTGGCGCCGTCCCTCGAACGTGTCGAGCAGCGTGACGGGACCGTGCGCGCCGATCAGCGTGGTGGAGGCATCGACCTCCACCATCGGGAGCCGTCGGCGATCAGCGGCGATCGCGTCGCCTTGGCGGGTGTGAGCTTTCTCCCGGACCCGCAGCGCGTCCAGCTCGCGCTGGTAGGCCGACCTATCCGCCACCCGGGGCGCCTCAGCGTCAGTGATTGCCGCTTCCGAGGGCAGGACCTTGTTCGAGTTCCGGGTCAACGCTACCTCCACGACAGAGTCTCTACCAGGGTCAGTTGGCGGGTGGCAAGTTCCGGTTGCGCATCTCGCCCCGGGATGCTTGCCGTGGCCCACGAGCATCCTCTGACGTTCAGGTAGCGCATGGGGACAGCCGGTCCGGGGAGCCCGCGCGTGCCGGCTACTGCAGGTAGCGCTCTACGGTGTCTGCGTCGCGCACTTGCGCCTGCTCCGGGTCGCCGCCGGCATCGCGCAGCGCGCGGCGCTGGCGGAGGAGATCCCAGCAGCGGTCGAGTTCGGTCTCGAGTGCTCGTAATCGCTGCTGGTCGGCCTCCAGCGCCTCGGTGTTGGTGCTGTCGGCCTCCTCTCGGCTGCGGAGCGCGTGCTCCTCGGAGACCAGGGTCTCGATCCGGTTCGCGATGCTCTCGTCGCTCATGTTGGGATCTTATTGCGATCCCAAACCGGCCGGTCGAGGACCAGACAGACCGCGCTCCTGAACGCGGGTGACCCGCGGGCGGTTCCTGTGGCGGCTGTGAGCCAGGCGCCGGCGAGGAGTGCGTAGAGCCCGACGCTCGCCCAGCTGAGGAACCTGGCATGTGTGTGG